>JBKEAI010000292.1:0-12776 GCA_047972145.1 Microthrixaceae bacterium | reverse complement strand
GGTTGGGGTGCGGTAGTCGGCCATGACGCTATGTTACCGATGGGTAACCCATGGTGCACAGTGCTGTGACACAGGGACGCGGCTGTCGCACCTTGGCGCTGGATCACCCGCGGGCGGGGGGGTCAGCAGCGGGGCGTCACCAGGTGATGGTGTATCCGGTGGTTCCGGTCATCTGGCCGGTGAAGTCCAGGCGCAGGACCCCCGGTGCCCAACACTCGGTCGTGGTGGTGATCTGTGCTGTGCCGGTGCCCTGGTCGACCTGGGTGAGGTTGCTGTAGTTGTCCGACCAGGTGGCGAGGTCCACCGCAGCGCCGGTGAGCTCGCCGGTGAGGGTGAACGTGACCGTCGTTCCCACCGGTGTGCAGACGCTCTTCGCGTACTGGGCGACCGTGTATGTGGGGTTCTGGTCGATCACCAGCGAACCCGTGATCGGGTCGCTCGGAATGTCCCATGTGAGCGACGCTGTCGCGGTGCCCGTCGCGCTCTTGGCACCCCGGGTGGCGGTCACCGACACGGCCACCTCGATGGTCGCCTGGGTGCCGTTGACCTCGGCGCTGAACAGGCCCGGCTCGATCACCAGTGCGAGGTTCCCGTCGACGTTGCCGATCGCGTCGGGCTTGGCGTGCACCACATCGCCGGTGCGCGCATCGGTGATCGTCCACGCGACGTCGTAGTTGCCCGAGCCGGGGAAGTTCGTGGCCACACCCCTGAACTCGACGATTCCCGGTGTCGAGGAGCCGTCCGCCGTCCATCCGATCGACGCGGTGACCGACGGAGCCGGTGGCTGTGGAGGAGGTGCGCACGCGATCGCCGCCGACAGTGCAAGCGCCACGAGTGCGACCTTCGAAGTCATGTGTCTGGTGTTCACGCCCTACCTCCTCCTGGGGGGGTCCGGTGTCTCCGGGGCCCCGTCGTTGCGGTACTGCCGGGCCCCATCTTCGTCCCGCTGCGGTTCGTCGTCCACCGTCGCTTAGGCCCTGCGCGGGTGTGGGCTCATCACCGCGAGCGGCACCGAAACGCCGAGCCCGTCGGAGCGGATCCCCGCGATCCGCCGGCCTGGCTGCACGGCGTCTTTGGGGGTGCCGGCGAACTCGCCTAGGTGCCCGACCGTCGCATCGAGGTCCTCGGACACCAGCGCGAGTCCGAACAAGTCGGCCGGGTCCTCCGTGGTCGGTTCACCGGGCCCGGGACCCACGAGCTCGACGATGACATCGCCGAGCCAGAAGAAGGCCTGGCTCATCGGTGTCCCATAGCTGTCGGTATCGCGTCCGCCGCGGCGGTCGATCCCCGCGGATTCGAGCGCGGCGGTCGTGCGCAACATGTCCCCCGTGCTGATGACCACGTGGTCGATTCGGGTGATCCCGTTGGGGTGTGCCACCGGATCCGCAGCGGCACCGAGCTCGTGGGAGCTCCGTGGCAGAATGTCCAACGGTGCTCCGCTGTCCGCGATCGCCCAGCCGGAGAATCCACCTCCGCTCCCGGCGAGCCCGACCGCGGTGTGGCCGAGAAGCACGAACGAACGGCCGCCTACGTCGGTGGAGACCTCGAAACCGAGCGTGGTCCAGGCCTGTGGGTGATCGCCGAGGACGAGGTTCAGCAGCTGGTTCGCTTGACGCGCCATCGCCGAATCACACCGGCCGCACAGGACCCGAACGGGGGATCAGGAGTTGCGGCCCAGGTTCGGCTTGCGGCCGTGGTTGGCCTTCTTGCGCCGCGCGTTGTTCTTCTTCTTCTGGGTGCGCTTCGACATGGCTGACAACGCTACAACGATCAGGTCCGGGATTCCGAACCGGTTCCATGTCAGATGATCGGGTGGGAGCCTGCCCAGGCGAGCAGATCTTCCGCTGACCACGTGTTGATGATCCGTTCGGAACCGATGCTGTGGTCTGTCGCCAGGTCGCATCCCCAGTTCTGCCATTCCATCTGCCCGGGTGCATGGGCGTCGGTGTCGATGGCGAACAGGCAGTCCCACTCGGTCGCGAGCTCCAGCAGCTCCGGTGGGGGATCGCGGCGCTCAGGACGGCAGTTGATCTCCACTGCGGTGCCGAAGCGGGCACATGCGGCGAAGACGACCTCCGCGTCGAACTGCGACGGCGGTCGACCGGTGCCGACGATCTTGCGCCCCGTGCAGTGCCCCAGGATATCGACGTGTGGGCTCACCACCGCCCGCACCATCCGCTCGGTCATGTCCTTGGGATCCATGCGCAGCTTCGAGTGCACAGAGGCGACCACGACGTCGAGCTGTTCCAGGGCCTGATCGGGCAGGTCGAGTGAACCGTCGGCGAGTATGTCCACCTCCATGCCTGTGAGGATTCGAAACGGTGCGACCTCTGGTCGGATCCGGTCGATCTCGACGAGCTGGTCCGCGAGTCGTTGCACCGAGAGGCCGTGCGCCACGGTGAGGCGGGGGGAGTGGTCGGTGATCGCCAGGTGGTCGTGGCCGAGGGCGATCGCGGTGTCGACCATCTCGCGGATCGTGGCCCCGCCGTCGGACCAGGTGCTGTGGCAGTGCAGGTCGCCCCGCAACAACTCGCGCAGGGCGGCTCCTGTGCGCGGTGGACACGCCGTGTCGGCATCGAGGCGTTCCAGATACGTCGGGTCCTCTTCGGTGACCGCGGCGGAGATCACCGATCCGGTGGATGCCCCGATGCCCGCGAGCTGGGTGAGCGAGCCGTCCTGCACACGAGAGATGAGGTCCTGCGCGCCGAGCCCGTCGATCACATCCATCGCGTTCGCGAACGCACGCACCTTCTGGCTGGGTGCGAGGCCGCGGTCGAGCAGGTAGATGGCCCTCCTCAGCGCGTCGATGGCCCGTTCGCGCGCCCCGGCGGGGTCCGCGTGAGGGCGGCCGGTCATCGAAGCGTGTAGCTGATCGGTAGGTGCTTCACACCACCGACGAAGTTCGCCTCCGCGTACTCCGCCTCACCGGCCGGTTCGATCCGATCGACCGCGGCGAGCAGCTTGGGCAGGATCGTGTGGATCTCGCGGCGGGCGAACTGGGAACCGAGGCAGTAGTGCGCGCCCACACCGAACGAGAGCAGCTTGTCGACGTCGGGTCGGGTGATGTCGAACTCGCCCGGTCGTTCGAACACCTCCGGGTCGCGGTTGGCCGCGGGGTACGACAGCAGCACGCGGTCGCCCTCGGAGATCTCCACGTCGCCGACCCGAGTGTCCGCCTGTGCGTAGCGCATGAACTGGCGCACCGGGGAGGTCCAACGGATCATCTCCTCCGCAGCGTTGTTGGCGAGGTCGGGATCCTTGCGCAGCATCTCGAGTTGGTCGGGGTGCGCGAGCAGTGCGTTGAGGCCACCGGAGAGGCCGTAGCTGGTCGTGTCGTGGCCCGCGGTGGCGACGATTATGTAGTACCAGAGCTGTGCGGTCTCTCCCATCGGGCAGCCGTCGATCTCGCCGTTTGCGATCACCGTGGCGATGTCGTCGGTCGGGTTCTCCCGGCGTGCCTCGGTGATCGCGCCGAAGTACTCCTTGAACCCCTCGATCGTGCCCACGACGGTCTGGAAAGGATCCGACAGGTCACCCATGTACTCGGGATCCGCCGCGCCGAACATGCCCTGGGTCAGCTCCAACATCTTCGGTTCGTCCTCCGCTGGGACCCCGTAGATGTCCATGATCACGTGCAGCGTGTAGGGAACGGCGATGTCCTGAGCGAAGTCGCACTCACCGCCGTAGCCGCGCAGGCGTTCGATGTACTCGTCCGCGATCGCCGATATCGCGTCCTGGCGCTTCTTGACCGCGGCCGGCTTGAACCAGTCGTTGGTCACCTTGCGGTGCGAGATGTGCTCCTCGCCATCCATGTGCACCAGCGTGTGCGGTGTGAAGCCCATCGCGTCGAGCATCTGTTGTTGGATGTCAGGCATCAGCACGGAGTGGCGGGTGTTGTGCCACAGGTCGTTGTGTCGCGAGACGTCGAACACGTCCTCATGTCGTGTGAGGGCATAGAAGGGGCTCACGAGTTCGTGCTCCACTCGGAACACCGGCTCGTCGCGGCGCACCTCGTCGACGATCTCGTGCCAGCGCACCGGGTCGGTGCAGGTGCGGGGGTCGATGAACACGGCGGCGCGGGGATCCTCAACCTCGAAGGTCAACATGGCAACAGTCTGGCCGATGCCACCTATCCTCGGCGCCGATGGAACGTTTCGGGTTCGTTGGGCTGCCCAACGCAGGCAAGTCGTCTCTGTACAACGCGCGGGCCGGCGGCGGTGCGCTCGCCGCTCCCTACGCGTTCGCGACGGTTGATCCGAACGTCGGTGTCGCCCGCGTGCCCGACGACCGCGTCGAGCGACTCGCCGAGATGTCCGCGAGCGCGCAGAGCATCCATGCGACGGTGCAGTTCGTCGACATCGCAGGGCTGGTCAAGGGTGCAGCGCAGGGTGAGGGGCTCGGCAACCGGTTCCTGTCGCACATCCGCGAGGTCGACGCGTTGGTGTTCGTGCTGCGGGCCTTCGAGGACGACGATGTGCCCGGTGGTCACGACCCGCTCGAACAGCTCGAGACCCTCGAGGTCGAGTTGGTATACGCGGACCTCGAGTCACTCGACAAGCAGGCCGAAAAGAAGCGCAAGGCCGCCAAGGGCGACAAGTCGCTGCTACCGGAGGTGACCGCGCTCGACGCAGCGATCGGATCGCTCGGGGAGGGCACACCGCTCTACCGCAGCGAGCTCGATCCCGAGCAACTGGCCGTGCTGCGCGGCTACAACCTGCTCACCGCCAAGCCTGCCCTCGCGTTGGTCAACCTGGACGAATCCCAGCTGGAGGACGCCGATCCCGTGCTCGAACCGGTGCGCGCCGCGTTCGGTGATGCCGGTGGCCATGCGGTGATCGGGTTGTGCATCCAACTCGAGGCCGAAGCGGCGATGCTCGACGAGGAGTCGCGCGCGGAGATGCTCGAGGCCCTGGGGTTGGGCCGGGGAGCGCTCGACACGTTCCTGCTCGCGGTCTACGAGTTGCTCGGTTTGCGGACCTTCCTCACCACCGGTGAAAAGGAGACCAGGGCGTGGACCTTCCGCAAGGGTTCCCTCGCCCCCCAGGCCGCCGGGGTGATCCACACCGACTTCGAGCGCGGGTTCATCAGGGCACAGGTGATCCAGGCGGAGGAACTGCTCGCCGCGGGAGGCTGGGCCGCGGCCCGGGACATCGGCAAGGTGCGTACCGAGGGCAAGGACTACGAGGTCGCGGATGGTGACGTGGTCGAGTTCCTCTTCAACGTGTGACGGGGCATCGGGCCCAGGGTGGCGATTGCTTGGCCGGGGTGGACGCGACGATGCCATCGAAGGTGCGAGAGTGTCGTCATGGCGTGGTTGGTCCGCGACGGAGAGGTGCTCGCATCGGTCGAGTTGGCCGACGGCCGCTCGGCTCGCCGCAGGGGTCTGCTCGGGCGCGACGACTTCGACGGCGTGCTGCGGCTCAAGGCGCGTTCGGTGCACACCGTCGGGATGCGCTTCGGCATCGACGCCGCGATGTGCGACCCCGACGGCTCGGTACGCCGAGTCGTCACCCTGAGGCGCTGGAGGCTGAGCCGGCCGGAGCTGCGCTCCACCATCGTCTTCGAGGCCCGCGAAGGCACGTTCAGGGAGTGGAACCTGCGTCCCGGCGACGTGCTCGAGGTCCGCTGATGCGCACCGATGGTTGGTCGCGGGTATGAGCGGCAGCGGCGACGCGGGTCGCGGAGGGCGGATCACCCTCGTGGCCACCCCGATAGGGAATCTCGGTGACATCTCCGAGCGGGCGAGATCGGCGTTGGCCACCGCAGAGCGGATCGCATGCGAGGACACCCGGCGAACCGGCAAGCTGCTCGAACGCCTCGGGATCAGCCGTCCCCGCCTGGTTCGGATGGACGACCACACCGAGCGGGCGGTGGCGGGTTCGCTGGTCAAGGCCGCTTCGCGGGGAGAGGAGATAGTCGTCGTCACCGACGCAGGTACACCCGGGCTCTCGGACCCGGGGGCGGCGGTGGTGGCCGCTGCCATCGATGCGGGTATCGCACTCGAGGTGGTGCCGGGGCCCTTCGCCGGTGCGGCCGCTGCGGTGCTCAGCGGACTTCTCGACGGGGCGGGCAGGTTCACCTTCGAGGGGTTCCTGCCGCGCAAGGGCAAGGCCCGTGCCGAGCGGCTCACACAGGTGGGCGGCTCCCGAGTGCCGGTGGTTCTCTACGAGGCGCCCAACCGGGTGGTAGCCACCGTCGACGACCTGATCGGGGCCTGTGGGCCCCAGCGGCGGGTGGCCCTGAGCCGCGAGCTCACCAAGCTCCACGAACAGACCTGGCGCGGCACGCTGGAAGCCGCAGGTGAGTACCTCGGAGAGAACCCGCCGCGGGGGGAGTTCGTGATCACCGTGGGTGCTGCCCCGGCACCTCCCGAAGCGAGCGACGAGCAGATAGCGGCCGCACTGGGCAGGCACCTCGGATCGGGGGCATCCGCGCGGGATGCCGCCGCTGAGGTCGCCGGGTCGCTCGGCGTGGCACCGAACAGGGTCAAGCGGATCGCGAACTCGCTGGGTACCGCCGCCGATGAGCCCTCCGACTCCGAGCGGTAGCCACCGCCGAATGCTCCGGCAGTTGACCACAGCCGACTATCCCGGCGGTTGACCACCGCCGATGGTGCAGTCCGCGCGGTGGGCCCCCCAGAAGCAGGTTCGGGGTGGCTCAGCCGATCCGTTCGGCCACGAGGGGTGTCGGATCGGGTGGTTCGCCGAGGGCGAAACCTCTCTCGAAGACTGTGCGAGCGGCATCCAACCGGAACGGGTCATCGGTGTGCAGCTCCGCGATCACCTCACCGGCCCGGACCCGGTCGCCGGGCCGCACACGCCAACGAACGCCCGACGAAGGAGATACCGGGTGCTCCTTGGCGGCACGGCCTGCACCGAGGACCCAGGCGGCCTCTCCAACCGATCGGGCGTCAAGCCGTGACACGCTGCCCGTGTCGGTGGCACGAACCTCCTCGATGGTGGTCGCCGTCGGCAGTGGTGCATCGGGGTCCCCGCCCTGGGAGCGGATCATCCGGCGCCAGATGTCCATCGCCTCGCCCGAGGCCAGGACCCGTGCCGGATCCGCGTCGACGCCGGCCAGTTCGCACATGACCTCCGCCAGCGCGATGGTGAGCTCGACCACGTCGGGAGGACCACCACCTTCGAGCACCTCTATCGACTCGGTCACCTCCAGTGCATTGCCGGCGGTGAACCCGAGTGGGGTCGACATGTCGGTCAACAACGCCGCAGTGCGCACCCCGTTGGATGCACCCAGGCCCACCATGGTTCGGGCCAGGATCCGTGCATCGTCGCGTTCGGCCATGAACGCGCCCGATCCGAACTTCACGTCCAGCACGAGTGCAGAGGTGCCCTCCGCGACCTTCTTGGAGACGATCGAGCTCGCGATGAGGGGGACCGATTCGACGGTTCCGGTCACGTCACGCAGGGCGTACAGGCGCTGGTCTGCCGGGGCGAGGCGTTCACCAGCGGCACAGATGACCGCGCCTATGTCGTCGAGTTGTGCGATGTAGTCCTGCGGGTTCAGCTGGGAGCTCCATCCGGGTATCGACTCGAGCTTGTCGATCGTGCCACCGGTGTGGCCGAGGCCGCGTCCCCCCATCTGTGGCACGGCGGCCCCACAGGCGGCCAACAACGGACAGAGTGGCAGTGAGATCTTGTCGCCGACGCCTCCCGTGGAGTGCTTGTCGACGCTCGGCCGCGACAAGCCGCTGAGGTCCATCCGGTCACCAGAGTCGATCATCGCCCGGGTCCACGTCGTGAGCTCGTCGTGGTCGAGGCCGCGCCACACGATCGCCATGAGAAGGGCAGAGGCCTGTTCGTCGGCGATCGAGCCGGCGGTGTACCCGTCGATGAACCACCGGATCTGCTCGGCGCTCAGGGTGCCCCCGTCGCGCTTGGTGCCGATCACAGAGAGCATCGTCAGGTCGGACATGTCCTCAGCGGTCCACACTGCCGCTGCTCGGCGCCGGGTCGACCCTTGCGGCGAGCTCTGCGGGTCCGAAGGCGTCGGGCAGCAGTTCGCCGAGTGTCACGACCCCCCTCGGGGTGGCGATGAGCAGATCAGGCCCTCCGAACTCGTAGAGGAACTGCCGGCAACGACCACACGGCAGGATCGGTTGGTGGTCCCCGGCGAGCACCGACAGCGCCACGAGGCGACCTCCCCCCGACGCGACGAGGGCCCCCGTGAGGTTCACCTCCGCGCAGATGCCGATCCCGGTGGACGCGTTCTCGACGTTGCAACCCTCGACGATCCGCCCGTCGTCGACCAGCGCTGCCGCTCCCACGTGCACCCGCGAGTACGGCGCGTAGGCGAGGGCGACCATCGCGGCTGCGCGAGCTTCGAGATCGCTCCACCTGCTCCGGTCCACCTCGAGCGTTTCGGGGACTGTCGGGTCGCTCATGGGATGTCCGTCATCGGCAAGTCAGTCTCATCGGCAGGTCGGTCTCATCGGAGTGTCGGATTCATCGAGGGTGTTCAGTCGGTCTCATATGGCTGGCCGTCCGCCGCCGGGGGCCGTGCCCGTCCCCCGAACCCGGCGACCACGAACAGGGTCACCACATACGGTGCCATCAGCAGGAACTCAGACGGTATCGGCGTGCCGAGGATGGCGAGCTTGGAGTTCAACGACTCTGCGAAGCCGAACAGCAGGGCGGCTCCGAGCGCACCGACGGGGTTCCAACGGCCGAAGATCATCACCGCGAGTGCGATGAACCCACGCCCGGCTGTCATGTCCTCCTGGAAGGACCCCACCGAGCCCAGGGGGAGGAAGGAACCTGCGAGACCCGCTGCCATGCCCCCGAGGATCACCGAGCGGTAGCGGGTGCGCAGCACGTTGATCCCGACGGTGTCCGCCGCGCGAGGGTGCTCACCGACCGCTCGGATCCTCAGCCCCCAGCGGCTGCGGAACAGCATCCAGGTGACGAAGGGCAACAACAGGTACATCGCGTACACGTAGATGTTGTTGTCGAAGAGGAACTCCCCGACGAAGGGGATGTCTCCCAACAGGGGGATCTTCCAGTTCGAGAACGTGCCCGCACGGTTGAGCTCCGGGTTCGAGGCCAGCACCGACGCGGCGAGGTACGCGGTCATCCCGGTCGCGAAGAAGTTGATCGCCGTGCCGGAGATGATCTGGTCGACCCTGTAGGTGACCGAGAGTCCGGCATGTCCCCAGGCGAGCAGTGCACCTCCTATCAGACCGACCAGCATCCCGACCCACAGGTTGCCGCTGGCGCTCGCCGCGAACGCGGCCGCGAAGGCCGAGAACAGCATCATCCCCTCGATGGCGATGTTGACCACACCGGAGCGTTCGCAGAGCACCCCCGCCAGGGCCCCGAGCGCCAGGGGGGTGGCGCGGGTGACCGTCGACTGCAACATGCCCACCAGAGAGAACGACTGGTCACGCGTGGCCCACACCAAGAACGCGCAGACCGCCAGTAGCACGACGAGCATCGACAGGTACTCGGCTCCGCGCATCGGTCGGGCGAGCTGCACCAACCCGAGCACGAGGATCACCACTCCGAGCGCCCACACCGAGGCGTTCGAAGGCACGGTGAGCGCGAGGTCGGTGCTGGTCGACAGGTTGAACGTGCTCGATTCGCCACCGGGTGTGCCCAGAGCGAAGAGCCAGATCACCGCGACCCCTGTTATCGCCCACACGACACCCCGCCTGGTGGCGCTGCGTCGATTCCGTGACTCGATCGCGGCATCCACCGAGGTCTCCCCGGCCGACCCGGTTCCCGGTTCCTGAAGCGGCGTGTCGCCGTGGACGGTGTCGGTCACAGCAAACCCCGGACGGTCATCCCGCACCCCACGACCCCGGCGCTCACCCGGCACCCCACGATCCCGGTGCTCACCCGGCACCCCACGATGATGTGAACACAGGTCCGTCGCGCTCGGCGGTGCGCACCCTGTAGATCGCGCGCACGAGTGCCGGTGCGGCGACGAAGAGGATGATCAGGGCCTGGATGACGGTCACGATGTCGACCGGTATCTGGGTCTCTGCCTGCATCGTGACAGCGCCCGCGTTGAGCGCACCGAAGAGGATGCCCGCCGCGAGCACTCCGAAGGGGTTCGACCGCCCGAGCAACGCCACCGCGATCGCGTCGAATCCGATGAACCCGATTATCCCCGCGGTCAGGCTGCCCCCGGGTCCGAGGGGCAGGGTCGCTCCTCCGATGCCGGCCAGGCCACCTGAGATCGCCATCGTCAACGCGGTGATGGTGGCCACCTTCATCCCTGCATAGCGTGCAGCGTGCGGGTTGAGCCCCACGGCTTTCACCCGGAACCCGAACGTGGATCGCTCCAGCACCCACCAGATGACCACCACGGCCACGACCGCCAGGACGATCCCGAGGTCCACGCGCTCGCCGCCGATGAAGCGCGGCAGCCGGGCCTGGTCGAGCATCCGTTTGGAGATGGGGTTGGCCGCACCGGCGGGTAGGAACACGTCGGTGGTGAGGGCATAGGCCAGCAACAACCCCGCGATGAAGTTCAACATGATCGTGGTGATCACCTCGTGGGCGCCGGTGGTCGCTTTGAGAACACCGGAGATTCCGCCCCAGACCGCTCCTCCCAGCACACCTCCGAGCAGTGCGACGACGATCACGAGCGGTCCCGGGACCTCCAGGCTGAAACCCACCCAGGCGGCGAGGGTCGCACCCATGATCATCTGGCCGTTGGCGCCGATGTTGAACAGGGCGGCCTTGAACGCGAACGCCACCGCGAGCCCGGCGAACACGAGCGGTGTGGCCCGCAGCAGGGTTTCGGAGATGGCACCGGGTGAGCCGACCGCTCCGCGCAGCAATGCCGAGTAGGCGGCCCAGACCGTGTCCGCGGAACGTGACAGGGCCCTGATCGGGTCGTTGAAGAAGCGCGCCCACGCCCACAGCACGTCGTCGTCGGTGAACATGATCAACAGCGCGCCGAGCACCAATGCCGAGAACACCGCGAGCACCGGGACCTTCAGCGAATCCAGGATCCGCGACGCCGCGGAACCTCCAGTGGGATCCGGTGTGCTCGTCCCCGAAGCTGAGTTCGAGGAGTCGGCGTCAGGGGAGTCCACCGACGCCCCGTCGGCCGGCAGGTGATCGTCGGTCCGCGCGTGAGGTTCGGTCGGTTGGTCACTCACGGGGCTTCTCCGGATTCGGGTTCGGTGGCCTGTCCATCGGTCGCCTCGCCCGACGTGGGCTCGCGATCTGTGGCCTCGCGGGAGGCGGGCTCCCGGGTGCTCCTGTGGCCTGCCATCAACAGGCCGACCGTGTTGCGGTCGATCTGGTCACCTTCGAGCACACCGACGAAGCGCCCCTCGCTCATCACCGCCACCCGGTCCGCGAGGGCGAGCACCTCGTCGAGCTCTGCTGACACCACCAGCACGGCGGCGCCCTCGTCGCGGCTGGCGACGATCCGGGCGTGGATGTACTGGATCGAGCCGACGTCCAGGCCGCGGGTGGGTTGTGCGGCGACCAGCAGGTTCCGCGAATGGGTGAACTCCCGTGCGACGATCACCTTCTGCTGGTTGCCACCCGAGAGGGTGCCCGCCGGTGTAGACACCGTCGGGGTGCGCACGTCGAACTCCGAGGTGAGTGTCTCGGCATTGCGTTGCACGGCGTTGCGGTCCCGGAGCGGGCCGCTCGAGAAGGTGTCCCAGTCGAAGGTGTTGAGCACCATGTTGTCGGCCACCGAGAACGCACCGACGAGACCGTCGTTCTGGCGGTCCTCGGGCACGTGACCCAAGCCCGACCGGAAGAGCTCGCCGGGTGGCGAGCCGGTCACATCGGTTCCGTCGAGGGTCACGGTGCCTGTGAGCGGAGGGCGCAGGCCGCAGATCGCTTCGACGAGTTCGGTCTGGCCGTTGCCCTGCACCCCGGCAACCGCCAGGATCTCCCCCCGGCGCACCTCGAAGTCGAGCTCGTCCACCGCCACCGCACCCCGATCGTCGAGGACCGAGAGCCCTCTGACCGACAACATGACCTCGGCGGGCCTCGGCGGGTCCTTGTCGACCACCAGCTTCACCGCACGGCCGACCATCATCTCGGCCAGGGCCTGTTCGTCGGTGCCTCCGGGAGTGGTCTCACCCACGACCCGACCGCGCCGGAGCACCGCGATGCGGTCGGCCACGCGCATCACCTCGGCGAGCTTGTGGGTTATGAGGATCACGGCCTTTCCGGCCGCGGCCAGCGATGCGATGACCCCCTCGAGCTCGGTGATCTCAGCGGGGGTGAGCACTGCGGTGGGCTCGTCGAGGATCAGAAGATCCGCGTCGCGGTACAGAGCCTTCAGGATCTCCGCCCGCTGTTGCACGCCGACGGGCAGCGACTCGACGATCGCGTCCGGGTCGACCGCGAGGCCGTACCTCTTCGAGAGCTCCACTATCCGTTCGCGGGAGGCCTCCAGGTCGAGCCGCCCGAGGGGGCCGTGAACCACCTCGTTGCCCAGCATCAGGTTCTCGACCACGCTGAAGGGCGGCACGAGCATGAAGTGCTGGTGCACCATCCCTATCCCCGCCGCCAGCGCGTCGGCGGGCGAGGCGAAGCGCACCGGCTCTCCGTCGATTCGGATCTCGCCCTCATCGGCGTGGTACAGCCCGTAGAGGACGTTCATCAACGTGGACTTGCCCGCACCGTTCTCGCCCAGGAGAGCGAGGACCTCCCCGCTCTGCACGGAGAGGTCCACCGCCTCGTTCGCTGTGATCCCGGGAAACCGCTTCGTTATCCCCCGGAGCTCGACCAACACCTGTCAGCCGTCGGTGTTCAGCTCGGAGTGACCGACTGGGTGCC
>JBKEAI010000214.1:0-41633 GCA_047972145.1 Microthrixaceae bacterium | reverse complement strand
GAGCGACCCACCACCAGCCCCTGATGGCTAAGCCGGCCGATCGCCAGCGCCTGATGGATGAGCCGGCCGATTCGCTCTCGAGCTGGTCGGCCAGCCCGAGAAGCCTGGTCGGCCACTCTTAGAAGCAAGGTCTCGCCGATGGAGTACCCGCGCGCGTGTTGCGCGAAGTCAGATGCAACACAGGATCAACCGCTACGGACGTTCGATACCACTACGACCGCGCGGGTCTGCTGGATCCACACATCTGGGGTGCTCAGTGCCCCGCCACCATCCAACGATCACAGACCACACAAGACCAACCCACCAGATCGATGGATCCAGGCTGAAGCCAAGCCCGGGGTGGAGTTGACCGGGGACAGTGACGTATGACCATTCCTACAGAACTCTGCCCGGTGTACCGATGTGGATTCGTCGGCTGGTTTTGGTAATTTCCTCACACGGGTTCGGGTGTCTGCGGGGTGGGACCGTCCATCGGGCGCAGCGTGGGAGTGCGGTCGCGACTATTCGTCGGTGTGTGGGACACCGATCATCGAGGTCCCGCGGATGCGGGCTGTGTAAAGGGATTCGACTTGATCAGAGGACCGAAGGGCGCGGCTGTGCTACTCCTGGCCGCCCTTGCCGTGTTCTGCGCCGTGATCCCCACCGAGCCCCTGGGTGCCCAGGAAGGCCCCGACGGTGCTACCAGCAGTTCCACGTCGAGCACCTCCAGCACGTCGAGCACCTCGGTGCCCGGGCAGTCTTCGACCACAGGGCCGACCACGACGACCACCGAAGCGGACCCGACCGACACCACCACGACGCTTCCCGAGGTGCCGGTGTCGCCGGTGACGATCCCACCGGAGCTCGCATTCGACCCCCGGGCACCGATCCTGTATGACCCGGGCCCCGACGACGGTGGTGAGATCCCGGTATTCCAAGGCCCGTTCGATCCGGGGACCAACCTCGTGCTCGAGGAGAAGGTGGCCGAGATGAAGGCCCAGTTGGAGGGCCGCATGGAATCCCTGAGGGGACTCGGGGACGAGCTCGCGTCGATGGGCTCGCGGGTCGACGACTTCGAATCGAGGCTCGCTGCGCTCGACGCGGTGAGCCGAGCGAACGTGGCGGCCGCGGCAGAGGCACAGCGCGAGCTGCTCGACCACACGGTGGACGCGTTCATGAACGGTTCCTCCGACGACCGAATCGCGATGGTGCGCACAGGAGATCCGGTGCGCATCGGGGTCGCCCGCGAGCTGCTCGACAGCATCGTGGCCTCCGACCAGGAGTTGCTCGCCCGCTACCAGGAAGCGCAGGAGCGACTCGACGACGGCCTCAAGGACCTGGTCACCGAGATGACGGGTTTTCGCACCGAGTTGGCCGCGCTCACCGGGCGCTTGACCGAGACCGTGCAGGCCATCCTCGACGACACCCGGGCGCTCAAGGCGTATGAGGCAGGCGCACAGATCTATGTCCAGGGGTTCGTCTTCCCCGTGCAGGGAGAGGTCGAGTTCATCGACTCGTGGGGGTACCCGCGCATGACCGGCACGGCCTCCGCCCACTGGCACCAGGGCACCGACATCTTCGCTCCGATGGGTACGCCGCTGGTGGCGACCGAGAGCGGTGTGCTCGACCGTGTCGGGGTGGCAGGCCTCGGCGGGTTGCGGTTGTGGATCGACGGCGATTCGGGGACGAGCTACTACTACGCCCACCTCAGCGCCTTCGCGTACGGCATGGCAGACGGTGTGCGTGTGAACGCCGGCGATGTGGTCGGCTACGTCGGCGACAGCGGCAACGCAAAGGGCACCTCCCCACACGTGCACTTCCAGGTGCACCCAGGTGGTGGAGACGCCGAGCCTGTGAATCCGTACCCGCTGCTCAAGGCCACCTACGGATCAAAGCCGATGGTCCAGATCGTGCAGGCGCCGAGCCCCGCGGAGGCGCTGGCTGCGATCGCCGCCCAACAGGCACCAGGTGCTCCACCACCTGACCCCGCACTGCCTCTCGCAGATCCCTCGGTGCCATCTGCGGTCCCGGCAACTCCTCCTGCGGCCACACCCGGAGCGCCCTCAGGTGTGCCCGGAGGTGGCTGAGGGCACCACCGGCGCGTCACTATGAGCGGGTGGATACCTCTGCCGAGTTGAACACCGGGGTCGCACCCGAGGTGCTCTTCGCCGAGGTCGAACGACTCGACCACTATGACGAATGGCTCGACATCGTCTCGCAGGTGCAGCCCGCCTCACCCGATGGGGATGACCCCGGACCGGCCTGGTCGGTTGACCTGCGGGCGAGTATCGGCCCTCTACGGCGTTCCAAGCGGTTGCGCATGGTGCGGGATCGCCACGAGGCGCCCCACCTCGTACGATTCACGCGCCGCGAGCTCGACGGGAGAGACCACAGCGATTGGACCCTCGTCGCGGAGATCCGGCCCTCGCGCGATGGCGCGGATCTGTTGATGTCGCTGCACTACGGGGGGTCGCTGTGGATCCCACTGATGGAACGGATGCTGCGCGAGGAGATCAAGGCGAGTCGACCCCGTCTGGCCAAGCGGCTCGGAGCGTGACCGGCAGGTCCTGAGCGCCGCGGGCTGAGTAGCGGATACCGCCGGCCTGGTGGTGGCGGTCGAGGTGCACTTCGATCCCGAAGCACTCCGAGAGAAGGTCCGCGTTGAGGGTCTCCTGCATCGGTCCGCTCGCCAGCACCGAGCCGTCGCGGATCATCAGGACATGGGTGAACGATGGGGGGATCTCCTCGACGTGGTGGGTGACCAGAGCGATCGGCGGAGTCGTCGGATCTGCTGCGAGACGCTCGAGGCGGGCCAGCAGATCCTCGCGTCCGCCCAGGTCGAGTCCCGCGGACGGTTCGTCCAGCACCAGGAACTCGGGGTTTCCCATCAACGCCCGGGCGAGCAGGGTGCGTTGTCGTTCACCCGAGGACAGGCTCCCGAAGCTCTGGTCGATATGCGTTCCCATCCCCAGGTCGGCGAGCAGAGCCTCGGCTCGCTCGTAGTCCTGGGGCTCGTAGGTGTGCCACCACGGCTCGAGTGCAGCGAATCGGGCACAGACGACCACCTCGGTGGCCGTGAGCGCCGGCCTGACCATGTCGGCCATCGCCGCACTCACGAGCGACACCCGGCGCCGCAGTGCCCTCACGTCGGTGTGCCCGAGCCGTTCGCCGAGCAGCACCACCTCGCCGCGCGAAGGATGCTCCCACATCGTCACCAACCTCGCGAGCGTCGTCTTGCCGCAGCCGTTGGCGCCGAGGACCACCCACCGTTGTCCCTCCGAGATGCACCAGTCGATCGAGTCGAGGATCGTCTCGGAGCTCCTGTCGAACCCGACCGAGGTGAGTTGGGCCACCACGCCCGCAGAGGTGCTCACGGTCGGCTCGGCCGCTCTGAGGTGCAGCGTGGTTGCGGTGCCGTGCTGCGGTGTGGCAGCAGTGCCGTGGTCTGGCTGCGGCGCGGGGTAGGTGAGCTCCGGAGATCACGCGGTGTGTGGTCGGGGGGCACCGTCGGAAGGGTACCGGTTGGGCCTCAGGACGCCCTCGTGAGGGCCACCTACGGCGCGGATCGCGTCGGTCGGTAGTGTTTCGATGTGCCCGAGGCGGTGACCGAGTAGTGAGCCTTGCCCTTGGCATCGTTGCCGGTGCCCTGTTGATCCTCGCCAACGCCTTCTTCGTCGCCGCCGAGTTCGCGTTCGTGGCCGTCGACAGGACACGACTCGAGCTGGAGGCGCACCGCGGGTCCCGGCGTGCCAGGGTGGCACTCGGATTGCTGGCCCGGCTCTCGTTCAACCTCTCCGGTGCCCAGCTCGGCATCACGATCACCAGCTTGGCCCTGGGCCTGTTGGTCGAACCGGTGTTCGCGGCTGCGCTGGAGCCACTGGTGGAGGGGATTCTCGGCACCGCCGCAGCAATGGCGGTGTCGGTGGCGGTCGCACTCGTGCTCGCCACGACCATCCAGATGGTCGTCGGCGAACTGGTACCCAAATCCCTGGCGGTGTCGCGTCCACTCGAGATGACCCTCGGTGCTGCGACGCCGTTCCGGTGGTACGCGTTGGTGTTCCGCCCGGTCATAGCGGTGTGCAACTCGACCGCCAACGCGATCCTGCGTGCGGTCGGCGTGGAACCGACAGAGGAGCTCTCCACGGTGCGCAGCCGTGAAGAGCTGCGGCGCCTCGTGCACACCAGCAGTGAGGGCGGCACGCTGCGCAGTCAGACGGCGCTGCTGCTGGACCGCACCTTCCGCTTCGGCGACAAGACCGCGGCCGATGCTCTGACCCCGCGGGTCGCGTTGGAGACGCTGAGCATCGGGGACTCCATCGGCGACCTGTTGGACCGGTCCGCCGCCACAGGGTTGTCGCGGTTTCCGCTCCATGATGGCGACCTCGACTCGATCCAGGGTGTCGCCCACGTCAAGGACGTGCTGGGCGTACCGAGGCCGCGACGTCGCACCGCTGCGATAACCGACCTGATGAAACCCGTCCCGATGGTCCCCGAGTCGAAGCTGCTCGACGACCTTCTCGACGAGTTGTCGCTCCAGGGGGCACACCTGGCGGTGGTGCTCGATGAGTTCGGGGCGACCTCGGGCATCATCACCGTCGAAGATCTCGTGGAGGAGATCGTCGGCGACATCGCGGACGAACACGACCTCGATGCCGGCACACCCACCGTGCGTCACTGGCGCGGGGCACACCTGCTGTCGGGTCGCCTGCATCCCGACGAGGTCGAAGAGGCGTGCGGGTTCCAGATCCCCGACGGGGAGTACGAGACCCTCGCGGGGTTCGCTCTCGACGCCTTGGGGCGCATCCCCTCGGACGGGGACTCGTTCACCCACGACGGGTGGACCCTGGAGGTTGCCCGCATGGATGCGAAGCGCATCGCGACGCTGCGCCTCGTCGCACCGGCGCCCGCACCCGGCGACGGTGAGGTGCGCTGATGAGCACCTGGGGCCTCGTTGTGGTCGGGGTGCTGCTGATCGTCGCCAACGGGTTCTTCGTCGCGGTGGAGTTCGCACTGTTGGCGGCTCGTCGCGGCCGTATAGAGAAGTGGGCCGAGGAAGGTCGAACGGGTGCGGGATCGGCCCTGACGGGCATGCGTTCACTGAACGTCCAGCTGGCGGCATGTCAGTTGGGGATCACGGCGATGTCGCTCATGTTGGGTTGGATCATCGAACCGGTACTCGGCGGCGCGATCGAGGACCTGTTGCACCGCAGTGCCCTGCCCGAGGGCGTCAGCGCTGTGATCGGCCTCGGGATCGCGCTGACGCTCCTGTCGTTCGTCCACATGGTTGCGGGTGAGATGGTGCCGAAGTCGCTCGCCCTCGCCGCCCCGGAGTCCACCCTGGTGGCGCTCGCTCCGATCCATCGTGCACTCACCGCGGTGCTCAAGCCGGTCGTCGTGTCACTCAACTGGCTCGGCATCATGGGAACGCGGCTGATGCGCGTGGAGCCTGCGGACGAGCTCACCCAAGCGCATACCCCCGAGGAGCTCGGTGCGATGCTCGACGAGGCGGCCGCGGGCGGGCAGCTCGATGCGACCGAAGCCGGACGGTTGGCCGGAGCCCTCACCTTCCGCCGCCTCAACGTGGGTGATGTGATGGCCGCCGCCGCGGAACTGGTCACGGTGCCCGCCACAGCGACGGTTGCAGATGCCGAGGAGCTACTGGCCCGGTCCGGTCATTCGCGGGTGTTGGTGACCGACGGTGCGGCGGTGGTCGGATTCCTGCACGTGAAGGACCTCCTCGCGAACCCCCAGGCGAACTCGGGGGATCTTCTTCCAGCGGGGGTCGTCCGGGTGGCGTTGCGGGTGACACCCGACGAGAGTCTGCCCGACGTCTTGTTCAAGATGCGCCGGGCGCGTCGCCATGTGGCCGCGGTCCAACGGCCCGGCCCCGCCTCCGACGACGTTCCCGAACTGGTGGGCCTGGTCACTATGGAGGACCTGCTGGAGGCGATAGTGGGCGACATCCGTGACGAGTCCGACCAGGTGGGTGAGTCGGGCCCGCTCGACCACGAGGAGGACCATGTGGATGAGCAGGACCTTGTGGATGAGCAGGATCCTGTGGATGAGGAGGAACGTGTGAAGGACCGATCCAATGACTTGGCCGATGGGGCCACGGGTGACTCGCCGGGAGCCGGGGGCACCTCGGCGCTCGAGTGGGGAAGGAGCCGACCATGACCTCCGATGGCCCCGCCGAGGACGTTCTCGACGCGATTGTCGATTCGGTCGCGACATCCCGTGGCGTGCCGAGGGATGCCCTGGCGGTGCTCGATGCCCGCAAGCTCTCCGGCGGGGCGTCGCGACTCACATGGATGGTGCAGGTCGGGGGCGCGCGGTCCGGATTGTCAGGTGCCGGGGTGCCAGGTGCCGGGGTGCCAGGTGGCGGGGGGTCAGGCACCGGAAGGTCAGGTACCGGAAAGCCAGATGGCGGAGATTCAGGTGCCGGACAGTCGGATTCGGAACAGGACGTGATCGAGGTGGTGCTCCAGCTCGAGCGACCGGGATCTGCCGGCGCCAACCTGTCGATGCCTCAGCAGGCCGAGCTCATCACCGCCGCAGGTCAAAGAGAGGTTCCCGTGCCCGAGGTGCTGACCTTCGGTGAGCGCTCCGACGGTGCCGGATATGCGGTGCTGGGACGCCTCGACGGCGAGTCCCTCCCGTCGCGGGTCCTCTCCGACGACGAGTTCGGCAACGCCCGGGCGAACCTGGCGGTCGAGGTGGGTGAGGCGGCCGCTCGGATCCACTCGATCGACACCTCCGTGCTCCCCGGTCAGGGGGTCCCCGACCCGCTCGAGATGATGCGGAGTCTCATGGACGGGCTCGGTGAGCCCCATCCGGCGTTCGAGTTGGGTCTGGCGTGGCTCGCAGAGAAGCGGCCAGGCCAACGCGAGGCGGCGGTGGTCCACGGAGACCTCCGCATGGGCAACCTGCTGGTCGATCGCACCGGCCTGGAGGGGATCCTCGACTGGGAGCTCGCCCACCGGGGATCCCCGGTGGAGGACCTCGGGTGGTTCTGCGCGAGGGCGTGGCGGTTCGGGTCACCGCTGCGCGCTGGTGGTGTCGGCACCGTGGAGCAGTTGCTCGACGGCTACGAGGCCGGCGGTGGGCAGCGGCCGGATCCCGCCGAACTGGACTGGTGGGAGGCGTACGCGTGCCTGCGGTGGGGTCTGATCTGCGTTCTTCAGGCCTCGGTCCACCTCTCGGGGGCACACCGATCTGTCGAGCTGGCCGCGATCGGTCGTCGTGCGGACGAATGCGAGGAGGACCTCCTCGAGATCATCCACGGGCCGAGCCCGATCGCGCCGCCGGAACCCGCAGGCGATGTGCACCGGTCGAGTGGACCGCACGGACGCCCGAGCGCTCCGGAGTTGCTCGAGGCCGTCAGCGAACATCTGGACGGCCAGCGTCGTCGCCTCTCGGGCTCGGAGGCCTTCCACATGCGGGTGGCGCGCAACGTCGTCGACATGGTGCGACGCGAGGTCGAGTTGGCCGACGTGCTGGCGGCACGCCACGACGCCAGGCTCGCCCGGCTCGGCGTCGCGGATGACGCCGAGCTGGCCGACGGGATCCGCAGCGGATCCATTGACCCCGCCGACACCACCTTGATCGCCGAGGTTCGTGCATCGGTTCGCGACAAGCTTGCCGTGTCGCACCCCGGCTATTGGCTCGGTGACGCGCCGGTGGCAACCCGATGAGCGGGCACGCCCCAGAACCGCTCACCCGCCGCGAGCTGATCGCCGGGCGCGTGGTGTTGGTGGCCTCACCGCACTACGACGACGTCCCTCTCTCGCTCGGGCAGAGCCTCGTCGACGGGGAGCTCTCGCGGGCCGCTTCGGTCGCCGTGCGGGTGATCTTCGGACGCTCCAACTGGTCCACCGTCGTGCACCCGACCCCCGCCAGGGCACCGGCGATCACGGCTTGGCGACGTAGCGAGGAGATCCTTGGCGCGCTCTGCTTCGGGTACTCCATGCGTGCACTCCCCCTCGAGGAGGTGATCCTGCGCACCGGGTCGATGGATCCTGACTCGTTCCGTTCCGGCGCCGCCATCGCGGAGGACCCTCTGGTGTCGCGGGTGACCTCGATGTTGCGGAGCTGGCGTGAGTCCTGCGATGTCCTGGTGGTACCTGCGGGGTTGGGCAGGCACATCGATCACAGGATCGTCGCCCACGCCGGTGTGAGGGCGCACAGGGCCGGCCTGGGGCCGGTCTACTTCTACGAGGATCGGCCCTACACCGCCTACATGGACGACGGCGACATCAGCGACGAACTGGCCGAACTGGGCCTCGGCCTGCATCCGTACGACGTATCGGGGCCCATCACCGAGAAGGTGCAGCGCCGCGTCCGGCGGATCTACCGCAGTCAGATGGATCCCTACTTCCTCGATGCTCAGCGACGCGACCGCGAGCGCTCGACATCGGAGCGCGTCTGGGTTCCCACGAGCTGCTAGGACTGCAACACGGCTAGTTGCGGGCTCGGTGGGCAGGGTGCGATGTTGCGATCGCGGGTATCGCCGACCACAGTGGTGCCCATGAAGATCGGCGTGTTGGGTGCGACGGGACCAGCGGGTAGCGGGCTGGCAGCCCGGTTGGCATCGGTGGGCTTCGACGTGGTGCTCGGATCGCGCTCGAAGTACCGGGCCATGGAGGTGCGCGACAAGATCCTCGCCCAGTGGCCGGCCAACGAGCTGCTGTTGGAGGCCGGCGACAACCACGAGGCATCCCGGGACGCGGACGTGGTCGTGATCGCCACACCCTGGGATGCAGCGGCGTCCACTGCGCAGGACTGCGCAGCGGAGATGGAGGGCAAGGTCGTCATCTCGATGGCGAACGCCCTCGCCAAGGTGGGCCACGAGTTCCAACCGCTGGTTCCACCCCGAGGATCGGTGGCCGCATCCGTGCAGGCCGCCGTTCCGCGGTCGCTGGTGTCCGCGACGTTCCACCACGTGCCTGCCAAGGAGCTCGGTGACCTTTCCGAGCCCGTCGAATCCGACGTCCTGGTCTGCTCCGATCACCCCGAGGCGACGGCGACCACCCTCGACATCGTCTCCAAGGTGCCCGACCTGCGCGGTGTGGACGCCGGAGAGCTGTCGAACGCCGCGCCGATCGAGGCGTTCGCAGCGGTGCTGTTGCAGGTCAACGTGAAGTACAGGACCCGCGTCGCCATCCGCTTCACCGGTCTGCCTCAATAGGACTGTGCCAGGTTGCGGTATGTCGGGTAGGGCTATCTCGTCAGGCAGGGCTATGTCAGGGCCTCTCAAGTGGTGATGCACCTCTACGACACCCGTCGGCGAGCGGTGGTTCCCTTCGAACCCGCCGACCATGTCGTGACCATGTACACGTGTGGGATCACACCCTACGACTCGACCCATCTCGGCCACGCCGCCACATATCTCACCTACGACGTGTTGCAGCGGCGACTGCGCGACCTGGGCCACGACACACGCTGCGTGCGCAACATCACCGATGTCGACGACTCGATCCTGCCCAAGGCGCGCGAACTGGGGGTGCACTACCTCGACCTCGCCGCCGCCGAGCTCTCCCGCTTCGATGCCGACATGGAGCGTCTCGATATGCTCCCGGCCTGGTCCGAGCCACGAGCCACCTCGGCTATCGCCGACATCCGGGGCTTCATCGGGATGGTGCTCGATAGGGGCTACGCGTATCAGGCAGGGGGAGCGGTGTACTTCGAAGTCTCCAAGTTCGACCGCTTCGGAGAGATCAGCGGCTACACCCGCGAGGAGATGCTCGAGCTCGCTGCGGAGCGCGGTGGCAACGTGGAGGACCCCAACAAGCACGACCCGCTGGATTTCGTGCTCTGGCAGCCGTCGTTGCCCGACGAACCGTCGTGGGAGTCGCTATGGGGGCCCGGCCGCCCGGGCTGGCACATCGAGTGCTCGGCCCTCGCACTGCGCGAGCTGGGCACGACGATCGACCTCCACGGCGGTGGCACGGACCTGATCTTCCCGCACCACGAGTGCGAAGCCGCCCAGTCCGAAGCGGCCACCGGTGAACCGCTGGTGAGGCACTGGATGCACCAGGCGATGGTGTGCATGGACGGCGAGAAGATGTCGAAGTCCCTGGGGAACCTGGTGTTCGTCTCGGAGCTGTCCAAGGCGTGGGATCCCCGGGCGATCCGTCTGGCGTGCCTGGTCCACCACTACCGCGACTCCTGGGAGTGGAACGATGCGCTGATGGGCGCGGCTACCGACCGTCTGGGTTCGTGGTTCGCCGCAGGCGATGGTGACGGCGCCCTCGAGGAGGTGCGAGCGGCACTCGACGACGACCTGGACACGCCGGGCGCGATCGCCGCCATCGATGACGCAGCATCGGCGGGAGCCGGTGTGTCGGAGGCGGCACTGCTGCTCGGGGTTCGCGTCGACCGACCGGTAGAGCTCACCGGAGCGACCTGAGAGCGGGCCTGATCCGCGGGCCTGATGCGCGCGGTGGAGAAGGCAGCTCCCAGGTGGACAGGTCAACCTGTTGAAGGCAGTCTTCGGCGGCGCGACGATGGGGTTGCGGTGTGGGCGGAGGCCTACACAAGGGAGGTGGTACATATGGCAGTCACTTCGACTCATACGTATTCGGATCCGCGGTTCGAGCAGGTGCCACGACCGGAGCTACCGGCGAGCCTGAGGGTGAAGGGCCCCTTCCACCGGAGCGACTCTCCGCTGGCGTCGCTCGTGGCGTCGCTGCTCGGAGATGACCTGCCGGTGGGTTTCAGGACCTATGACGGCGGCTACCTGGGCCCGGAGCGCCCGGGTGCGGTGGTGGAGGTGCGTTCCTCCGATGCGCTGCGCCGCCTGGTCACCGCGCCGGGCGAGCTGGGCTTCGCCCGCGCATACGTGGCCGGTGACATCGAGATCACCGGTGACATCTTCGACGTGCTCGACCTGCGCGAGGTGATGCCGAGCCCGAGGCTCACCCCGTCCACGTGGGTGAAGGTCCTGCGCGTGGTCGGGCCGTATGCACTGCGTCCTCTGGAGGCTCCACCCGAGGAGCTGAAGCCGTCGGGTCGTATGCACTCGTTACGTCGCGACCGCCGAAGCGTGTCGCACCACTACGACGTCTCCAACGAGTTCTACGAGACCGTGCTCGGTCCGGCGATGACCTACTCGTGCGCGCTGTTCAACGAACCCGACTACACCCTCGAGCAGGCCCAGTGGTCGAAGTTGGAGCTCGTCAGCACCAAGCTCGGGCTCCGACCCGGAATGCGGCTCCTCGACGTCGGCTGTGGATGGGGATCGATGGTCCGTCACGCCGCACGCCACCACGGTGTCCACGCAGTGGGTGTGACGATCTCAGCCGAACAGGCCGCATGGGCGCGCGAGGCGGTCGAACGCGAAGGGCTGTCCGAGCGCGTCGAGATCCGCCTGGCGGACTATCGCGAGCTCGGTGCGGAGCGCTTCGATGCGATCAGCTCGATAGGCATGTCCGAACATGTGGGTGACACCGACCAGCTCGCCGTGTACTTCGCTACGCTTCACCGCCTCCTCGACAGGGGGGGCCGTCTTCTCAACCACGCGATAAGTCGCCCGCCTGGCTCCACCTCGACGATCGGGCCGCGCAGCTTCGTCGGCCGATACGTGTTTCCCGACGGTGCGCTGGTCGAGGTCGGGCGTGCGATCTCCGCGATGCAGGAGGCGGGCTTCGAGGTGCGACACATGGAGAACCTGCGCGAGCACTATGCCCGGACGCTGCGCTCCTGGGTCGCCAACCTCGAGGCGAACTGGGACGAGTGCGTGGTACAGGTCGGCGAGCCGCGGGCTCGGATCTGGCGTCTGTACATGGCAGGATCCGCCCTCGGGTTCGAGGACGCCCGCATCGCGGTCAACCAGATCCTCGCGGTCGGTCGGCAACCCATGGTGGGTTTCCCCGCGAGACCCGACTGGAGCGCGGCACCCCCGGCACCGGCAGACCCGTACGCGGGTGTTGTGGACCTCACCTAGCTGTACCGGATGGTGAACCTCCGCTCGCGATGACAAGCACGTCAGCGGTACGCAACGGTTGTCGACGAGTCACCTATAGGATCTGACGTGTCCGGCTTCACCGGGGCCGGACCCGCGGGAGGAACGATGGAACGACAGGCAGGAAAGGCGCAGGGCATCGCCCGGGCTGTCCTCACGCCACCGTTCCGGTGCTTCTGGAAGGTCACCACCGAAGGCCTCGAGCACGTTCCAGATCAAGGTGGCGCGATCCTCGCTCCGAACCACATCTCGGTGCTCGACTCCTTCTTCGTGCCGCTGTGCCTGCCGAGGCGGATCACATATGTCGGCAAGTCCGAGTACATGGACGACTGGAAGACCCGGGTCCTGTTTCCGGCGATGGGCATGATCCCGATCGACCGCTCCGGTGGCGACGGTTCACAACGGGCGCTCGACGCGGCCGCCGAGGTGCTCGAAGCGGGCGAGTTGTTCGGGATCTACCCCGAGGGCACCCGTTCGCGCAACGGCCAGCTCCACAAGGGTCACACCGGCATCGCCCGTCTCGCGCTACGCACCGACGTGCCGATCATCCCCGTGGGGATCATCGGCTCCGACGACGTGCAACCGCCCGAGGCGAAGCTGCCCTCCCCGTTCCGGCGGGTGCACCTGCGCTTCGGGCGTGCGATCGACGTGAGCAGATACTGCGACCGCGCCGACGACCGCCTGGTGCTGCGCCAGATCACCGACGAGGTGATGTTCGAGATCCGCAACCTGTCGGGGCAGACCTATGTCGACTCGTACGCAACGCGCAAGCCCGACGCGGAGACGGTCACCACTCAGACCGAGGCACGACCCGCCGCCGCGGAGCTCGACTCCAACGTGATCGAGTTCCCGGATCGGCGGGTCGACCTACGCCCCGCGGCCTCGCTGGCTCCGTCAGCCGCGGCACCCACACCCGAACGCGCTGCCGCGATGGCATCGTCGGGGAAGGATGTGTCCGAAGCCGACGGCGTGGAGCGGCGCTCGTCGGCATCGGTGCTCGCGCCACGGCCGCTCATCGGGGCCTGACCCACCAACGATCCAGCCCGCACGTTGCCGGGCTGCGGCCGATGCGGTCCGCGCACGGCGGTCTACGCCCGTGAGCGCCGATCAGCGGGTCACCTCCGGCTGCGAGGAATTGCCTTCGGGACGCCCGACGAGGGCCGGTAGCCTGCGACTCGATGTCCGAGATCACGATCAAGCTGCCCGACGGAACCGAAAAGGTGTTGCCGGAGGGTTCAACCGGTGCCGGTCTCGCCGCGTCGATCGGCAAGCGACTTGCGAAGGACGCGTTGGTCGTCGAGGTCGACGGTGAACCGGCCGACCTCGCCATGGCGTTGCCCGACGGTGCGATGGTGAGGATCATCACGCGCAAGGACGACGCGGCGCTCGAGCACGTACGGCATTCGACTGCCCACGTGCTCGCACAGGCGGTGCTCGACATGTGGCCCGGTGCCACCTTCGCCGGTGGCCCCCCGATCTCCGACGGCTTCTACTACGACTTCGAGCTACCCGACGGTGGGTCATTTTCAGAGGACGACCTCGAGCGCATCGAGGAGAGGATGCGCAAGATCATCGAGTCGGGCCAGCCTTTCGAACGCTTCGAGCTACCGCTCGATGAGGCCCGGGAGTTGATGGCGGAGCACCCCTACAAGAAGGCCTTCATGGACCTCGCGGCGGGCCACGCCGACGCCGAGGCCGAGGCCGAAGCCGACGCGTCCGACGGCATGATCAGCTTCTACCGCAACACCGACGATTTTGTCGACATGTGTCGGGGCCCCCACGTACCGAACACCTCCAAGCTCGGTCACTTCGCCCTCCAGCGCGTCGCCGGCGCCTACTTCCGGGGCAGCGAGGACAACCCGATGCTCCAGCGCATCTACGGCACGGCTTGGTTGTCCAGAGCCGACCTCGAGGAGCACCTGGAACGCCTGGCGGAGGCCGAGCGGCGCGACCACCGCCGCCTCGGTGCCGAGCTCGACCTGTTCAGCTTTCCCGATGAGATCGGCTCTGGTCTGGCGGTGTTCCACCCCAAGGGCGGCACCGTGCGCAAGCTCATGGAGGACTACTCGCGCCGGCGTCACGAGGAGGCGGGCTACGAGTTCGTCTACACGCCGCACATCACCAAGGCGAACCTCTTCGAGACCTCCGGTCACCTCGACTGGTTCGCGGATGGCATGTTCCCGCCGATGACCCTCCACGACCACGATCACGCCGGCCACGATCACGCCGGCCAGGATGGGGACGGCGTCGGAGGCGGGGGTACGCAGTACTACCTCAAGCCGATGAACTGCCCGTTCCACATCCTCATCTACCGTTCGCAGCAGCGTTCATACCGCGAGCTGCCGTTGAGGATGTTCGAGTTCGGCTCGGTGTACCGCTATGAGCGATCAGGTGTCGTACACGGGCTGACCCGTGTGCGCGGGATGACCCAGGACGATGCGCACATCTTCACCACCAAGGAGAACATGGGCGACGAGCTGTCGTCTCTGTTGTCGTTCGTGTTGGACCTACTGCGCGACTACGGGCTCGATGACTTCTACCTCGAGTTGTCGACCAAGCCCGAGCAAAAGGCGGTGGGTTCCGACGAGGAGTGGGACGAGGCCACCGAGGCTCTGCGCACCGTCGCGGAGTCGATGGACCTCGGGCTCGTCCTCGACGAGGGGGGCGGTGCGTTCTACGGCCCGAAGATCTCGGTTCAGGCCCGCGACGCGATCGGGCGCACCTGGCAGATGTCGACCATCCAGGTCGACTTCCAGCTACCGCAGCGATTCGAGCTGGAGTACATCGGATCCGACGGTGGGCGGCACCGACCGATCATGATCCACCGTGCGCTGTTCGGCTCGGTGGAACGGTTCTTCGGGGTGCTCGTCGAGCACTACGCGGGCGCCTTCCCCGCGTGGCTGGCACCGGTGCAGGTGGCGGTGCTGCCAGTGGCTGACGCACATTCGGAGTACGCCCACGAGGTGGCTGCCGAGCTGCGCGGTCACGGGTTCCGCGTCGAGGTGAGCGGGGCGGACGACACGCTCGGCAAGAGGATTCGGCGCACCAAGGGCCAGAAGCTGCCATATGTGCTCGTCGTGGGCGACGACGACGTCGCTCACCGCACCGTCGGCGTGAACCCCCGGGGTGGGGACGTGGAGCGCGACGTCCCCACCGGTGGTTTCATCGATCGCCTCACAGCCGACGTCGCCGGTCGCAACTGAGGTCGGCGATGCCACTGGAGCAGCTCTGGGCGACGTGGCGATCGAACTACGTGCTCGGCGTGGGCGATAGCCGGTCCACGGTCCCCGGCGGTGAGCCCGACGACGGCCGGTCCCTGTTCGAGCGGATACTCGCGGCCGACGCGCCCGGGTCCGACACGTTGATCCTGCGGCGGGGCGAGGAGTGTTTCGCGATCCTGAATCGCTTCCCGTACACCTCAGGGCACCTGATGGTGCTGCCCAACCGTGCGGTGGCCGACCTCGAGGACCTCACCGATTCCGAGGAGCGCGAGCTGTGGTCGATGGTGCGCGACTCCGTCGTGGCGCTCAAGGCGGCGATGCATCCCCACGGGGTGAACATCGGGGTGAACCTGGGGGCCGCCGCGGGAGGCTCGCAGGCCGACCACCTGCACGTGCACGCGGTACCCCGTTGGGTGGGCGACGCGAACTTCATGACCGTGGCGGGCGAGACGCGCCTGCATTCGGTGGGCCTGCCCGAATCCTGGGAGGCCATCCGTGCGGCCTGGCCCGACCCGGCCCGCTGAGCGCTGTGTCGCTGGGTCACCCGGTCGGCCCCGCTGTAGCGTCGCGGTGGTGAGTGAGTCCCCAGAGCCCGAGCGGTCGGCAGTGCCCGAGCAGTCACCCGACGAGGTGGTCGACGAACTGCCCGAGGACCTCAACCTCGCCGAGTTCGTCGGGCCGTACACCTTTCCCAACAACAACCGGCGCCGGATCCCCGCGGTGATCTACATCGTGATCGGGCTTGCCTGCGTGGTGCTGTATCTCACCCTCGGTGACTCCTCTGCCCTTGTCAACGTGGGTTTCGGGGTCGGAGGGGCACTGCTCGCGCTGTTCGGGGTCTACGGTCTGGTCGCCGGCTGGACCCTGCGCATAGACGAGGCGGATGCACTTGTGACCGCGTCGCAGACCGTCGGATTCGCGGTGGGCCATGCATCGGCCCAGCAGGTGTGGCACGGGTGGCTGTCACGTCCGACCTGGCGGATCCTCGCGTACTCAGCAGAGGACCCGCCCCGACGGCGTGGGATCGTGCTCATCGACGGGGTGAGCGGTGATGTGATCGAGTGGTTCGCCGAGGACAACCCCGAGGACTGGGCCGACCTCGACCCCACGCGCACGTCACTGACCGGCGACTGAGACCGCACCCCGGTCCAGTTCACTCCAGTTCGGGTCAAGTCCCGGTTCCGGGCACCATCGCCCGTTAGGCCCCCTTCGAGGGCAAAGCTGGTCTTTTCCGCCCCCGCAGCGTAGAGTGCTAACTGTTGCAAGCACCTGTGCATGCGGGTGTGGACGAACCGGGGCCGGCCCACGACGGGGGTGCCGACCGACAAGGAGTGACACCACAGATGTTCGACGGACAGTTCCGCAAGCAGGTGGACGCCACAGTGAAGCCGATCGGTAAGGGCCTCGCGAAGGCCGGCTTCACTCCCGACGTGATCACAGCCATCGGCCTGGGGATGTCACTCGCCGCCGCGATAGCGATCGGCGCCGGAGCTCTGAGCCTCGGCCTGCTCCTGCTGATCCTCACCGCTGTGCCGGACCTGCTCGACGGCGCGGTCGCCAAGGCATCGGGGCGCTCCAGTGTGCGCGGGGCCTTCTTCGACTCGGTGGCCGACCGCGTCACCGACGCGATGCTCTTCGCCGGGCTCGCGTACTACTTCGCCTCGACCGGCGAACCCGCCTGGGTGGTGCTGTTGGCGGTGGCCGGATACGCGACGGCGTCCTGGGTCTCCTACGTGCGGGCGAAGGCCGATGCCCTCGGATTCGATGCGCACGTCGGCCTGGTCGAGCGAGCGGAGCGGCTCATCCTGTTGGGATTCGGGCTGCTCTTCGGCGGGCCGGTCCTCATCGGCACCCTGATCGTGATCGTCGCGCTCAACATGGTCACCGCGTCGCAGCGTTTCGTCGCCGTGTGGCGCCAGGCGACCGATGCCACGCCGACGCTGTCCGCCAAGCGCGACGAGCGTGCCGAGCGTCGCCGGCGCCGCACCACCACGTCGCGCTCCGTCGCGGAGCGCCGAGCCGAGCGCGCTGCGCGCCGGCGCCGCCAGTCCGGTTCGCGTCGCCGCCTGAACTGACCGCGTCACCATGGACATCCCAGTCGGAGCACTGCGCGCTGCCGGTGCAGCGATGGCGGTGGCTCCCGCACCTGTTGCCAATGTTGCGGCTCGGGGTTTCTCCGCCGCGATAGCAGGCATGTCGCGTGACGAGCGCACGATCGTGCTGCGCAACCTGCGGCGCGCCGGCGTGCGCCCGCGGGGCCCTCTCGCCGAGGCACTCGCCGTGCAGAAGGTCTTCGATTCCTACGCGCGTTACTGGGTGGACACCCTGCGCCTCGAGCACGTCAGCGACGACGACATACGTAGGGGGATCAACGTCGACGGCTTCGAGTACATCGAAGGTGCACTCGAAGGGGGAGTGGCACCCATCCTCGCACTTCCCCATCTGGGTGGTTGGGAGTGGGCCGCCCGTTGGCTCACCAGCGTGAAGGGTCTAGCGGTCGCTGCGGTCGTGGAGGAGATCGAACCACCCGAGATGTACGAGTGGTTCCTCGATGTGCGTCGAAAGGCAGGCCTCCACGTGATACCGCTCTCCGAAGGTGCCACCGGGGTGACCGCCGCGATCGCTGACGGCGAGATCATGTGCCTGTTGTGCGACCGCGACATCTCCGGTGGCGGTGTCGAGGTCGAGTTCTTCGGTGAGATCACCACCCTGCCGGGGGGACCGGCGCTGATCGCGCTGCGCACCGGTGCCCCTCTGCTGCCCACAGCGGTCTACTTCGCCGGTAGGCGCTGCCACGGGGTGGTGTCGCCACCGCTCGACACCACCCGCCGGGGACGGCTGCGCGAGGACGTCAGCCGTGTCACCCAGGACCTCGCACATACACTCGAACGCCAGATCCGCAGGGCCCCGCACCAGTGGCACCTGCTGCAACCGAACTGGCCGAGCGACTACCGGGCGCTCGGCCGCACACCGCCGGGGTCCTGAGGTTGCGGCCTGGCCCGGTGCTCCGAGGTCGGTAGATTCCGGGCGTGCGAATCGGACTCGTGTGTCCCTACAGCCTCACCGTGCCGGGAGGGGTGCAGAACCAGGTGATGGCCATGGCGCGCTCGCTGCGCCGCCGAGGTCACCAGGCGCGGGTGCTGGCGCCGTGTGACGGTGCACCGCCGGCATCGTTCGTGACGCCTCTGGGAGCGAGTGTGCCCAACCCTGCCAACGGCTCGATCGCTCCGATCGCCCCCGACCCGCAGGCACAGATGCGCCTGTTGGCCGCCCTTGCCGACGAGGACTTCGACCTGGTGCACCTGCATGAGCCCGCAGTGCCCGGGCCGTGCATGACCACCGTGTTCCTCAAACCTGCGCCGCTGGTCGGCACCTTCCATGCGGCCGGTGAGATCCCCGCATACGGGGCTTTGGCACCCCTGGCGCGGTGGGGCGGCAGGCAACTCGATGTGCGGGTCGTGGTCAGTGAGGACGCTCTTTCACTGGTCGATCCGGTGATGGACGGGCCGTGGGTGCGCCTGTTCAACGGCATCGAGATCGCCCCCTGGCGCGACGCCGAGCCCTGGCCGGCCGAGGAGCCGGGCACCCCAGCGGTGTTGTTCCTCGGTCGCCATGAACCGCGCAAGGGTCTGCGCGTGTTGCTGGAGTCGCTGCGCCACGTCGGAGAGGACTTCGTGTTGTGGGTGGCCGGTGAGGGCGACGAGACCGAGTCGTTGCGAGCCAGGTTCCTAGACCCACGCATCCGGTGGTTGGGGCGGATCGACGACCGCGAGCGCGAGCGTCGCATGGCTACAGCCGACGTCTTCTGCGCTCCTTCGTTGGGAGGGGAGTCCTTCGGGGTGATCCTGCTAGAGGCGATGGCGGCCGGCACTCCGGTCGTGGCCAGCGCCATCCCTGGATACGAGAAGGTGGCCAGCGAAGCGGCACCGGACGGGTCGGTGCCCTCCACGCCGGCTGCGGAGCTCGTGACCCCGGGCGATCCCGAGGCGTTGGGTGCTGCACTGGCCCGCGTGCTCGGCTCCCCCCAGGCCCGGGAGCGGCTGCGCAGCGCCGGAACCGATCGGGTGGCCCGCTTCGACATGGAGGTGCTCGTCGAGCGCTACGAGGAGTTGTACGCCCAAGTGCTCGATCGGGCCGGCAGCGGAGTACCTTCGGGTCGATGAGTTCGCTGTCGAGCGGTGCGACAACTTCGAGGGGTTCGACCACGCGTTTCGTCGAAGCGGCCGAGGCGGCCCAACGGCGTGCACTAGTGGTGGGGGTCGCGGCCGCGGTGGTTGTGGGAATCGTCCTCGGAGCGGTTCTCGTGGTCGTGGCGAACGTGGTGGTGGGGCTGCTCGTGGCGGTTGCGATCATGGTGATCGGTGCCGGGGCATGGGCACTGTACGTGCAGTCGGCCATGGCCGGTGCTGCGGACGCCGTGCTCGACGGACTCGGCACAGAAGTAGGCCCGGGTGAGCACGAATCGTTGCGCAACGCCCTCGACGGCGTCGCCATCCTGACCGGCGTGAAGGTTCCGACGCTACGGGTTCTCGTCGGGGATTCTGCCAACGCGATGGCGATCCAGGGACTCGACGAGGACTCCACGGTCGTGGTCACCTCCGCGCTGTTGGACGGGTGTCGCGTGGTCGAGGCGGAGGCCCTCGCAGCCGAGTTGCTCTGTCGCGTACGTGACGGATCTGCCCGTTACCTCGCCCTCGCCTCTGGTCTGCCCGCAGCGGTGCGTTCCGCTGCGGGCATCACCGAGGCGTCGGTGGCCGCGGCGATCGGGGAGCAACGCGCGGTCCACGGCGACGCAGATGCGGTGTCGGTGACCCGCTACCCCCCGGCGCTGCAATCCGCACTCGAGCGCATGGCCAGTACCGGCACAGCGGTTTCGGCTGCGAGCCCTGGCACCGCCGCCCTGTGGATCGCGCCGGCCGTCGGGACCGAGCGCGGGGTCCCCGAGGCGGTCGCTCGTTCGGTCAACCAGGACCTTGGCTACCGGATAGCTGCGCTTCGGGAGTTGTAGGCCCCAGCCTGCGTCGATGCCGCTTCGGGGCGGGTTGGTCGCGCCGGTAGACTCACGCCATGGCTGATAGCTCGACATCCGCTAGCTCGACATCCGCGTCGCAACCGACATCCGAATCAGGTGTCACCGGCAGGCAGACAGGCACGCAACTGGTCAAGCGCGGCCTCGCGGAGATGCTCAAAGGCGGCGTCATCATGGACGTGGTCACCCCTGACCAGGCCAAGGTGGCCGAGGACGCGGGTGCCGTAGCGGTGATGGCGCTGGAGCGGGTTCCGGCCGACATCCGCGCGGACGGTGGGGTCGCCAGGATGAGCGATCCGGCGATGATCGAGGGCATCCAGGAAGCGGTGACGATCCCGGTGATGGCCAAGGCGCGCATCGGGCATTTCGTCGAGGCGCAGGTTCTCCAGGCCCTGGGGGTCGACTACGTGGACGAATCCGAGGTGCTCAGCCCCGCCGATGAGGCCCACCACATCGACAAGTGGGCCTTCACGGTGCCTTTCGTATGCGGCGCCACCAATCTCGGCGAGGCGCTGCGGCGGATCTCCGAAGGCGCGTGCATGATCCGCTCCAAGGGTGAGGCCGGCACCGGCAATGTGATCGAAGCCGTGCGACACCTGCGCTCGATCCTCGGCGACATCCGCAGCATCACCCAGGCGGATCCAGCAGAGCTGTTCGACTGGGCCAAGCGGCTCCGTGCGCCGGTGCCACTCGTCCAGGAGATCGCGACCACCGGGTCGCTGCCGGTACCGCTGTTCTGTGCGGGCGGCTTGGCCACCCCCGCAGACGCTGCGTTGGCGATGCAACTCGGTGCCGAGGCGGTGTTCGTGGGATCGGGCATCTTCAAGTCCGCCGATCCCGCACCACGGGCCAAGGCGATCGTCGAGGCGACCACCCACTTCCGCGACGCGGACATCATCGCGAAGGTGAGCCGGGGCCTCGGCGCACCCATGACCGGTATCGGGATGGACGACCTCGAGCAGACCTTCGCGGATCGCGGTTGGTGACCGGGTGCCGGCACCGGTGATCTCTTGAAGGTCGGAGTTCTCGCCCTGCAAGGCGCCTTCGCCGCGCACGGTGCGCTGTTGGACCGACTGGGCGTGTCCCCGGTACAGGTGCGTACCCCTCAGCAGTTGGCCGACGTCGACCGCCTCGTGCTTCCCGGCGGGGAGTCCACGACGATGTCGATGATGCTGGAGCGGTCCGGGCTCACGGAACCTCTGGAGGGGTTCATCGCTGCGGGTCGGCCTGTCCTCGGGACATGTGCGGGGGCGATCCTGCTCTCGAGTGAGATCGTCGGTGGTCGCGAGGACCAGGTGTGCTTGTCGGCGTTGCCGGTGCGTGCCGAGCGCAACGCGTTCGGTCGCCAGCTGGAGTCCTTCGAGGCCGACATCGATGTGCTGGGCATGGAGGGCGGGGCCTTCCACGGCGTGTTCATCAGGGCACCCCGCCTCGAGGCGATCGACAACGGTGCCATCGTGGACGCGCCGGCACCGTTGGAGGTGCTCGCGGAGATCGATGGTTCGCCTGCGCTGGTACGGTCCGGTTTCGTCATGGCCAGCACCTTTCACCCCGAGCTGTCGGGGGATACGAGGCTGCACGACATGTTCTGTGAGATCTAGGAGGCGTTGTGTCGGGACATTCCAAGTGGGCGACGATCAAGCACAAGAAGGGTGCGGCGGACGCCAAGCGCGGCAAGCTCTTCGCGAAGCTGATCCGCCAGGTCGAGGTGGCCGCGCGCAACGGTGGCGGTGATCCCGACATGAACCCGACGTTGCGCACGATGTACCAAAAAGCGCGCGATGCCTCGGTGCCACTCGACACGATCGACCGGGCGATCAAGCGGGGCACCGGTGAGCTCGAGGGCATCTCCTACGAGGAGATCACCTACGAGGGATATGCCCCGGGAGGGGTGGCTCTGATCGTGGAGGCGCTCACCGACAACCGCAACCGTACGGGTTCCGATGTGCGTTCGACGTTCACCAAGCTCGGGGGGTCTATGGCCGAACCCGGCGCGGTCGCATGGCAGTTCGAGCGCAAGGGGATCGTGCTCGTGCCCGTCGACGCGGACGAGGACGACGTGATGATGGCCGCGCTCGATGCAGGTGCGGAGGACCTCTCGAGCGGTGGTGAGTTCTGGAGCATCACCTGTGACCCTTCCGACACCGAGGGTGTGCGAACCGCCCTCGAGGAGGCCGGTTTCGCGGTGGAGTCATCCGACCTCACGATGGTGCCCACCAGCACCGTGGAGGTCACCTCCGGCGGCGATGCGAAGCCGATCTTCCGGATGATCGACGCGCTGGATGACCTCGATGACGTCCAGAACGTGTTCACCAACGCCGACTTCGACGACGAGGCCCTCTCGGCGCTGGAGGACTGAGCGCCCTGTCCAGTCCCTGTGCCGATGAGGGTGCGCGGGGAAGTGACCGCTATGCAGCAACACCCAGGAGACGGTTGCGGGTAACGGAGCGAACGCCACGGTGCAGGCTGACGATGGCGACCACCCAGATCACAGCACCGAGGATCCAACCGGTGCGGCCGCCGTTGCCGAGCAGCGAGCCGGTTGCCTGGCTGTAGGCGATGCCGATCATCGGCAGGGTGATCAGACCGGATGCCTGCTGTGCCGCCGCGGTCGAGCGCACCCGTGCGGAGAGCCGCAGCACCAACGACAGAGCGACGAGCAGGAACGGCGGCAGGATCCACAGCATCATCACCCACCACTGGGCGGTCGGGAAGAACCAGCCGCCTGCGTCGGGGCCGACCACCAGGTTCACCATCAGCGAGTACAGACCGAATCCGACGATCGTGGTGGCATACCCGGGCACGATGCTCGCCAGCACCTTCCCGAGGTAGATCTCCCGCGTCGTGGCGGGGGAGTGGGCGAGGAACTCACCGGTGCCGCGCTCGCGCTCGCCGACGATCGTCGACGCGCCCACCGCGGTCGAGATCGTGAGAGGCACCACCACCGCCACCGGGGCGAACAGGAACACAGCGAGTGCGTACGCCGTACGGGCACCGGGGGTGTCGCCGAGGATCTGGGCCTGTGCAGGGGCTGGGAGCATGTCGAGGGTCTCGCTGACCCGTGCCGCCATCGAGGAGCTGTCCACGTTGGTCAGGATCAACAGCAACGTGGTGGGGACCACCAGGAAGAACATCATTCCCAGGCCGACCATCGGGAGCAGGTAGTCCTTGGAGCGCAGTAGCTGGCGCAGATCGGTGCGCGCAACCACCCACATACGGTGCAACTCGAAGCGGGCGTCGCCGGCCTCGTCGAGGTTGCCATGGGTATCGATCAACTGGGTCATGGCCTGTCTCCGGTCAGGTCGTCGAGGGTTCCGTCAGCGCCGATCTGTTCGGGCATGTCGAGCGCCTCGGTCGCGTCGAGGCCATCGGGTACGGCGAGAGAGTCCTCTACGGGGAGAGAGTCGGGTACGTCGAGCATCGGCATGTGGTCCGCGCTGTCGGAACCGGGGCCCATGCCGGGGCTCTGTGCCAGCCAGTGGGTGCCGACCGGATCGAGCGGAGCGTCCACCTCACGGCCCTCCCCGCGTGCGTCGGCGCCGAGCTTGCGACGGATCAGGAAGTAGAGGTCCTCCAGGGTCGGCGAGTGCGGCTCCACCCTGGTCACTGGAACCCCGTCGCCCACGAGGTGTGCCACGATCTGTGGAACCCTCGACATGTCGTCGAGCTCCAGGCGGGCCCCGGCGGGGTCGTTGCGCATGCCCAACACGCCGTCCCAGGTGCGGACCCGGTCCAACAGGCGCTGGTCAGAGGAGTTGAGCCTCAGGATCGGATGCGGCCAGAAGCGCCTCGTGAGCTCCTCGGGCGATCCTGCGATCAGGTCGGTGCCACCCTCCATTATCACTATGTGGTCGGCCAGGCCCTCCGCTTCGCTGAGCAGGTGGGTGCACATGACCACGGTTCGGCCTTCAGAGGTCATCTCACGGATGTAGCTGAGCACCGCCGAGGAGGATTCGGGGTCGAGACCCGAGGTCGGTTCGTCGAAGAGCAGTAGCTGCGGATCGTGCAGTATCGAGCGTGCGAGCGCGAGGCGGGTCTTCATGCCGGTCGAGTACCCGCCGACCATGTCGTCGAGCGCAGCCGCGATCCCGAAGCGCTGCGCTGCGTCGTCGATCCGGCGTTCCTTGTCGTGGCGCACGCCGTAGAGCTCCGCTGCGTAGTCGAGGTTGTCCCGCCCACTCAATCGGTCATAGAGGGCGGGCTTGGCGGACACGACCCCGCAATGCGGCCTCACCCGGTGGCCCTGGGTGACAGGGTCGAACCCGAGCGTTCGAACCCGCCCCGAGTCGGCCTCGAGTGCTCCGGTGACCACCCTGGCGGTGGTGGTCTTGCCGGCTCCGTTGGGGCCGAGCAGAACCGTGATCCTGCCCTTCGGCACGGCCATGTTCAGGTTCCGGAGAGCCTCGTTGGCCGCGAAGCTGTGCCCGACGTTCTCCAGTCGCACGATCGAATCGTCATCGCCGGTGTCGCTGCACGGGGTTGGGTCGGGTGGTAGTTGATCCATCAGGTTGTCTCATCGGCCTGACCGCCCCGGTTTTCCAACATTTCCTGAGGATCAGCGCGACCCGGAGCATTTCCGCGGAGCGGCGGCCACCCTCGGCTAGCGTCGAACCTATGTTCGTCCTCGGAGTCGACCCCGGCCTGTCCCGCTGTGGGTACTGCGTGCTGCGCACCGGCCGGCGCGCATCGAGCGTCGCGGTGGCGATGGGTGTGCTGCGAACCGATCCCGGCGATCCGACGCCGAGTCGCCTCGCCGAGCTCTGTGCGGACGTGCGTGGGCTGCTCGACGAGTTCGATCCCCATGCCCTCGCCATCGAGCGGGTTCTGTTCCAGGTCAACGTGCGCACCGCGATCGGTGTTGCCCAGGCCGCCGGGGTCGTCATGGCCGAGGCGGCCACCAGGGGTATGGCGGTCTCGGAGTACTCCCCCAACGAGGTGAAGGATGCCGTCGCCGGCGACGGTGCGGCCGACAAGGAACAGGTGCAGACGATGGTGCGGTTGCTGTTGGACCTGCCGGCTCCTCCCAGGCCGGCCGACGCGGCCGATGCGGCCGCCATCGCGCTGGCACACGTCGCCCGCATGGGCGCTCCGGGCGAAGCGGTGCTGCGGTGATCGGCTCACTGCGCGGGGAGTTGCTGTTGTGCGACGGCACCGAACTGCTCGTCGAGGTGTCCGGGGTCGGCTACCGCGTCCAGGTCACACCGGCGACCGCCGCAGCTAGCACAGAGGGTGCGGAGTTGTTCCTGCACGTCCACCACCACATCCGCGAGGACGCGTCGGTGCTCTACGGGTTCACCGATGCCGAGGAGCGCAGGGTATTCGAGACCCTCATCGCCACCCACGGTGTGGGGCCTTCCATGGCGCTGGCGATCCTGTCGGTGCACACCCCGGTCGCGCTCGCCGAGGCGGTCGCCACAGAGGACACCGGAGCTCTCTGCCTCGTGCCGGGTGTGGGCAAGAAGACCGCGGAGCGGCTGCTGGTGGAGTTGCGCTCCAAGCTCACCGTGGCCGACATCGACGTGCGCGACACCTCACCGGCCGCTCGTGTCGCCGGTGACGGGCCCGAGGCGGTGCGCAGCGACGTCCGCGAAGCGCTCACAGGCCTCGGCTATGCGAGCGAGGAGATCGCCCGTGTGCTGGTCGACCTACCGGTCGACGACTCCGGTGAAGCTCTCCGTGAGGCTCTGCGCCGCCTGGCGGTGGCCTGATGGCACGCGACGAGATACTCGACCCCGAGCGGGTACCAGAGGACCGTGAGCCGCTCGACGCCCCTGGCGCACCCGATGCAGACCCCGCCGATCCCACCCTCTCGCTGCGGCCGGGTCGTCTCGCGGATTTCGTCGGCCAACCCGAGCTGAAGGCCCGCCTCTCGGTGATCCTCGAGGCGGCCCGCCGCCGCCAGCAGGCGGCGGATCACTTCCTGTTCGCAGGCCCGCCCGGGCTCGGCAAGACCTCCCTCGCTGGAATCGTCGCGGCTGAGATGGACGTCGAGCTCCAGATCACCTCGGGCCCTGCCCTGGAGCGCCCCGGTGACCTCGCCGCGATCCTCACCAAGCTCTCCGCGGGAGATGTGCTCTTCATAGACGAGATCCACCGACTTTCGCGTTCGGTCGAAGAGGTGCTGTATCCCGCCATGGAGGACTTCCAACTCGACATCGTGTTGGGAAAAGGGCCGGCCGCGCGATCGATCCGCCTGGAGTTGCCACGCTTCTGCCTGGTCGGCGCCACCACCCGCACAGGCCTGGTGACCGGCCCGCTGCGGGACCGATTCGGGTTGGTCGCACGACTCGACTACTACGAGCCCGAAGACCTCCAGGCGATCGTCCTGCGGGCCGCGGGCATCCTGGGGGCCGACATCTCCGGGGACGGAGCTGCCGAGATCGCCGGTCGCAGTAGGGGAACGCCACGCATAGCCAACCGCCTGTTGCGCCGTGTGCGCGATGTGGCGGAGGTCAACGGTGACGGCTCCATCGACCACGCGACCGCCTGCGAGGGGCTCGAGTTGTTCGGCATAGACGAACGGGGTCTCGACAAGGTCGACCGCTCGATCCTCGCGGCGGTGTGCGAGAGCTTCGGTGGTGGGCCGGTGGGTCTGTCCACGCTTGCGATCGCGGTATCCGAGCCGACCGAGACCGTCGAAGACGTCTACGAGCCGTATCTGATCCAGCAGGGGATGCTCGCCCGCACGCCCCGCGGACGGGTCGCCACGCCCGCCGCGTGGCGCCATCTGGGTCTGGTTCCGCCGGCCTCGGCGTTCCCCGCGGGCGACCCTTCGCTGTTCGAGTAGCACCAGCACCGCGGGTCGGACCCGACGTGTCACTGCCGGGGTCAGGTCTGCGGGGGCCGACCGCGTAATCTCGCTCCCATGGATCGCGATATCTACACAGACGAACACGAGATGTTCCGCGAGGCGTACCGCACCTTCGTGGAGCGCGAGATGGTGCCCAACCGCGAGAAGTGGGATGTCGAGGGCATCGTCGATCCCCAGGTGTTCCGCTCCGCTGGGGAGGCGGGGTTCCTCGGCATCGGCATCCCCGAGGCCTTCGGCGGCGCGGGGATCAAGGACTTCCGCTACAACAACGTGGTCATCCAGGAGATCACCCGGGCCGATATGTACGCGGCGGGCATCGGGATGACGCTGCACACCGATGTGTGCGTGCCGTACTTCGTGGACTGGTGCAACGACGACCAGAAGCAGCGTTGGCTCCCCGGCATCGCGAGCGGCGAGAAGATCACCGCGGTTGCGATGACCGAACCCGGGATCGGGTCCGATCTGGCTTCGATCGCCACCACTGCGATCCGCGACGGCGACGAGTACGTGCTCAACGGCTCCAAGACCTTCATCACCAACGGCATCAATGCCAGCCTGGTCATCGTCGCGGCGAAGACCGATCCCACCCAACGCCACAAGGGGATCTCGCTGTTGATCCTCGAGGCCCCCGCGGAGGGGTTCGAACGCGGGCGCAACCTCGAAAAGGTCGGCCTTCACGCGCAGGACACAGCGGAGCTCTTCTTCAACGATGTCCGGGTTCCCGCGGAGAACCTCCTCGGCAACGAGGGTGAGGGCTTCCTGCTGCTGGTCAAGAACCTTCCCCAGGAGAGGCTCTCCATCGCGATGGCGGCGGTCGCCCACGCTCGGGCGATGCTCGATTGGACCGTGGAGTACGCGTCTGAGCGCAAGGCGTTCGGCCAGCCGATCGGAACCTTCCAGAACAGTCGCTTCAAGCTCGCCGAGATGCACACCGAGATCACCATCGCGGAGACCTTCGTCGACCGGTGCCTCACCGCGCTGAACGCCACCGAGCTCACCGCGGACGAGGCTTCGATGGCCAAGTGGTGGTGTACCGAGTTGCAAAAGCGCGTCGCGGACACCTGCCTTCAGATGCACGGCGGCTACGGCTACATGACCGAGTACCCGATCGCCCGCGCCTACACCGACTCGCGCATCACCACGATCTACGGCGGGACTACCGAGATCATGAAGGAGATCATCGGGCGCAACATGGGGTTCTGATGGTGTGCCGGTCGCTGCGGGTGGGTCCAAGCGTGGTCGGCTCGACCGTGGTTGGGCCGGGTTGGACCTTGAGGTGAGGACCGCCGAGCTCGACTACGAGCTACCGCGAGCGTGCATCGCCCAGGAGCCGATCGAACCGAGGGATGCGGCCCGTCTTCTGGTAGCCCGCGGTGTGAGCCGGCATCCCGGTGACGGGGGACCGCTGGCGCGGGTTGCCTCGCACAGCGCTGAGTCGCACAGCGCTGAGTCGGACAGCGCTGAGTCGGACAGCGTCGATGTGTCGCACAGGGTCGTGCGGGAGCTTCCCGAGTTGCTCGATCCCGGAGACCTTCTGGTGATCAACACCACGAAGGTTCTGCCGTCGCGGGTGCAGATTTCGCGCTCCGGTGGCGGCTCAGGGGAGGTGCTGTTGCTGGAGGACCGCGGCGACGGTAGCTGGGAGGCGCTCTGTCGCCCGTCGCGCAAGCTGCCCGAGGGATGCGCCGCGGAATCACTCGCGGGGAACATCCGATTCGAGTTCGGCGGGGATCTGGGTGAGGGCCGCCGTGTGGTCCGCCCCACGGTACGGGCCAGACCGGGGGGTTTCGGGCACCACGATCCGGAGCTCCTGCGGGCCCTGGAGCGAGACGGCGAGATGCCGCTACCCCCCTACATCCACGCGCGGATCGCGGACGCCTCGCGGTACCAGACGACCTTCGCGGAACGTCCTGGCTCCGCGGCAGCGCCGACCGCGGGACTCCACCTCACCGCCGAACTGCTGGAGGCGATCCGCGAACGGGGGATAGGGGTCGCTCCGGTCGAACTGGTCGTCGGACTCGACACGTTCCGGCCCGTGAGCACCGAGATGTTGGCAGATCACGTGATCCACACCGAGCACTACCGGGTGCCCGAGCAGACCTGGCACGACGTCGGCGCCACCCATATCGCAGGTGGACGTGTCGTGGCGGTCGGCACCACCACCACACGGGCGCTCGAATCCGTGGCGCACACCGGAGATCTGGCCGGTCGCACGTCGCTGTTCATAACCCCTGGATTCGACTTCAGGGTCGTCGACCGTCTCCTCACCAACTTCCACCTGCCCCGCTCGTCATTGCTGGCGATGATCGAGGCGTTCGTCGGGCCCCAGTGGCGTGGGCTCTACGCCACAGCGATCGATGAGGGATACCGGTTCCTGAGCTTCGGGGACGCGATGCTCCTCGACCGAAGGGTGCAGCGGTGAGGCTCTCGGTCGATGTGGGTTCCACTGCCGGTGCAGCACGAACCGGGATGATCTCGACCGCCCACGGTGTGATCGAGGTGCCCACGTTCATGCCTGTTGGAACCCGCGGCACGATCAGGGCCCTGCCCACCCATGACCTCTCGGAGCTTCGTTCGGGCGACGGCAACGCCCGAGCCGACGTGATGCTCGCGAACACCTATCACCTGATGCTGCGCCCCGGCGCCGAGGTCGTGGCCGAGTTGGGAGGTCTGCACCGCTTCAGTGGCTTCGAGCGCGCGATGCTCACCGACTCCGGCGGTTACCAGGTGTTCTCCCTCGACCCGTCGGTGAGCGACGAAGGCGCGGAGTTCCGCTCCACCTACGACGGCTCCACCCATCTGCTCACACCCGAGTCAGCAGTGCGGACCCAGGAGCTGTTGGGAGCCGACATCCAGATGGTGCTCGACGTGTGTGCGCCCCTGCCCTCCGCGCGGGAGGTGTTGGCCGCAGCCGTCGAGCGGACCGCACAATGGGCGGAGCGAGCACGCGCGACGCATACCCGCACCGCCGACCAGGCACTGTTCGGCATCGTGCAGGGCGGCACCGAGGTGGACCTGCGCGGCGAATCGGCTCGGCGCACGGTCGACCTGGACTTCGACGGCTACGCGATCGGCGGGCTGTCGGTGGGGGAGAGCCGTGACGAGATGCTGCCGGCGCTCGAAGCAGTTCTCGGGGAGCTCCCAGCAGACCAGCCCCGCTACCTGATGGGGGTGGGTGACCCGGTGTCGATCCTCGAAGCGGTCGCGAGAGGGGTCGACATGTTCGACTGCGTGCTGCCCACACGTTTGGCGAGGCACGGGACGCTGCTGACCGATGACGGCCGCCTCAACATCAAGCGGGCAGAGTTCGCATCGTCCGACGAGTCGGTCGGTGCGGACTGCGGGTGCGCCACGTGTGCCCGGTACTCGCGGGGCTACCTACGTCACCTGGTTGCGGTCGGTGAGCCCGCGGCGGCGACGTTGTGCACCATCCACAACCTCACCTGGATGCTCGACCTGGTGGCCCGGATCCGCAGCGCGATCCGCGCAGGCTCCATCGATGCCCTGCGGGCATCGCTAGCGGCCACCTACGGCTCGATGTCCCCCGGCCCGCCCACATCCTGAACTTGAACGAAATGTACCGCTGAGCGGTGGTTCTCGTTCAAGGTCGCCAAATATGGGGCCAATGATTCCAATCTGGTGCGCCGGGGTCCTAGCATCGTCGGACTGTGGATCCGATAGCCCTCCTCGCACAAGAAAGCTCCTCGGGCGGCAGTCCGCTCGGGATCCTGATCCTCATCCTGCCCATGGCGGCGATCGTGGCGCTGATGATCCTGCCGCAACGTCGTCAGCGCAAGAAGCAGGCGGACTTGATGAGCGCGATCGACGTCGGCGACGAGGTCGTGACGATCGGCGGCATGCACGGCGTGGTCAACCACATCGAGGGCGACGAGGTACACCTCGAGGTCGACGACGACGTGGTCATCAAGTTCTCCCTGGGTGCGGTGAGCCGCATGGCCTCTGACCCCGATGCAGCAGCGTCCAAGCCCTCCGGTGGAATCCTCGGGGCTCTCACCGGCGGCGGTCAGGGGGCCGGGACCGGCAAGGGCGGTGGTGGCACCTCTGAAGGTGGCGACGACGGCGACGCTTCGGACTCCGGGCGCAACGGAGACGACTGAGAGGTGAAGGACCACCCACTTCGGACCATGGTCATACCCATGGCGATCGCGGTGCTGCTGCTGGTTCTGACGATCGTGCTCGGCCGGTCACCGACCCTGGGCCTGGACCTCCAGGGTGGGGTGTCGGTGAACCTGCAACCGGTGGACGAGGCAGGCGAGGTGGTCGACGACGTCAACACCGAACAGCTCGACGAGGCGATCGGGATCATCCGCAACCGGGTGGACGCGGTCGGGGTGACCGAGCCGGAGGTCTCACGCCAGGGCAACACGATCACCGTGCAGCTTCCGGGCGCCACCGACCAACAGGACGTGATCGACCTGGTCGGTACCACCGCCAGGCTGCGGTTCCGCCCGGTGCAGCAACTCCTGCCGCCCGAGCCGACCGCCGAGCAGCGCACGGAGATCGAGGCCCAGGTTCAGGAGCTCCGTACCAAGCTGGCGATGCCTGAAGGTGTGACCGCCCAGTCGGTGTTGGATGAGGAGACGGCTGCGCTTCAGGCCCAGCTCCAAGAAGATCCTGCGGCGACGCCACCGGAGGGGCCGCAGAACTCCTATGGGATAGACGTCCAGAACGCGGACTTCCAGGCGCTGGCTGCGGCCGAGACCCAGCTCGACACCAAGCTGACCCCCCGCGGGGAGATCAAGCCCGACGAACCGGCGATCCTCGCGGACAGCGACGGCCTCATCTACCAGTTGGGGCCGACCTACACCTCCGGTGAGCGCACCCTGGAAGGAGAGGCGGTCGAGGACGCCACCGCTGGACTCAACCAGACGGGTGAGTGGGTGGTCAACCCGATCTTCCGGGGAGGAGAGGACGGGATCGACCTGTTCAACGAGGCAGCCAGCGCCTGTTACAACGGTGATGCAAGTGTCTGCCCGGCGCAGCAGGGTGGGCGAGGCCAGTTGGCGATCGTGCTCGACGGCGAGGTGCTCACGGCCCCGAGCATCAACGAACCGACCTTCTCGCGCGACCAGATCCAGATCTCGGGTTCATTCGACCAGGAGAGCGCCCAAGCGGTTGCCGTGGCGCTGCGTTACGGCTCCCTTCCGCTCAACCTGCAACCACAGCAGGCCGAGACGGTCTCACCCACCCTCGGTGAGGGTGCCCTCCAGGCGGGGATCGTCGCCGGGTTGATCGGCCTCGCAGCGGTGTTCGTCTACATGTTCGTCTACTACCGGATGCTGGCACTTGTCTCCCTGGCGAGCCTTACGACCTCGGCGATGTTGTTGTGGTCTGTGATGTCGTGGTTGGGGGCCACGGTCACCCTTGCCGGGGTGGTCGGCCTCGTCGTGTCGATCGGCATAGCGATCGACTCGAGCGTGGTGAGTTTCGAGGGACTCAAGGAGGACGTCCGCAACGGGGCAACGATCCGCTCGGTTGCCGAGCGCTCGATGACCCATTCGTATTCCACGGTCGTCAAGGCCGACACCTCCTCACTGATCGGCGCAGCGGTGCTCTACTGGCTGTCGGTGGGTCCCGTCCGCGGCTTCGCGTTCTACCTCGGGGCTGCGACGCTGCTGGACCTCCTCTCCGCCTACTTCGTGTTGCGGCCGGGGGTGATGGCGCTGTCGCGCTCCAAGATGGCCGCCAAGCCGTCGCGGATCGGGATCCCGGTGGATGACCTTGCCCCCGAGGTGCAGGACAAGCTCACGGCACTGGCGGGTGAACGCTGATGAGTGCACCAGAGGTACCCGACACCGAACCCACCACCCCAGTGGTTCCGGGCGCGGAAGCGCCCACGAGGATGGGTGTGTTCAAGCAGATGTACCGCGGCACCAACGACTTCGACTTCACGAAGTTGTTCAAGTTCGCGGGGGTCCTTTCCACGCTGTTGGTGGTCGGTTCGGTCGTGGCGATCCTGACGATGGGCCTTTCGTTGTCGATCGACTTCGAGGGAGGCTCCGTGTGGGAGGTGCCCTCCCAGGACTTCACCGAAGCACAGGCCGGTTCGGTGCTCGCCGACGCGGGTATCACCGGCGGTGAGTTCCAGGAGGCCGAGACCGCCGACGGTGAGCGCATACTGCGGGTGTCCGCCCAGGCGGACAGTGTCCAACAGGGTGCCGAGGTCGCAGCCGACATGGCAGATGCTGCTGGTCTGGATGTCGACGCGGTGGCGGTCAACACGGTGGGGCCGTCGTGGGGTGACGACATCACCCGCCAGGCCCGCACCTCCCTGATCGTGTTCATGGTGTTGGTCGCGCTCTACATCACCTGGCGTCTCGAGGCCCGCATGGCTGTGGCGGCGCTGGTGGCGGTGGTGCACGACATCGTGATCACCCTCGGTGTCTACGCGGTGTTCCAGCTGACGATCACACCGGCGACGGTGATCTCGTTCCTCACGATCCTGGGCTTCTCTCTCTATGACACGATCGTCGTGTACGACCGTGTGCAGGAGAACGCGGACCGGATCGGACGTACCGGCCGCTACACGTACACCGCCATCATGCGCCGCTCGCTCAACCAGGTGCTGATGCGCTCCATCAACACCACCCTCACGACGATCCTGCCGATCATCTCGATGCTGGTGATCGGTCGGTATATGTTCGGCCAGCTCACCCTGGGCGATTTCTCGCTCGCGCTGCTGATCGGGCTTCTCGCTGGCACCTATTCGTCGTTGTTCGTCGCGTCTCCGCTGACCGCCGCGCTCAAGGAGCGTGAGGGGCGTTGGAAGGAGGTCCGCAACCGGCTGACCGCCAGGGGAGTTGACGTCAAGGACACCTCTTGGCACGGGATCGCGACGGATGCGAAACCGTCCCCGAAGCCCTCGGTGAAGACCGCTGGTGCCGCCACCGGCAGCACCGCCGGTTCGGGCGCCGCAATCGCGTCCACCTCCACATCGGCGGAGCGTCCCGTCGGCACTGGAGCGCAACCGCTCACCCACCGTGGGCACCCACCGCGGCCACGCAAGAAGAAGAGGCGCTGAGCAGCCGAACCCACCCCGATCCGCTCAGGCGCCGAACGGCTGTAGATTTGGGTTATGCCGACGATGACCCGAGTCCTGCCCTGGAGGCGTCACACGCTTCCCGAGGCGATGGAGCTCCAGGGCATCGTCGAGGAGTATCGGCGTCGCCACCCCAAGCGCCCCACCGAGCACATCTCGGCGGCCTATACGCTGGCGGCCAGGTCCCACGAGGGTCAGCTGCGCCGATCCGGTGAACCCTACATAACCCACCCTCTGGCGGTCGCGTCGATCGTCGCCAGCTACGGCATGGACGACACCACCATCTCGGCGGCTCTGTTGCACGACGCGGTGGAGGACACCGGGCTCACCCTCGCGGAGGTGGAGGACCGCTTCGGTGGCGAGGTGGCGGCGATCGTCGACGGTGTCACCAAGCTCGAGCGCATCGAGTTCGACTCCAAGGAGCACCAGCAGGCGGCCACGATGCGCAAGATGCTCGTCGCGATGGCCAAGGACATCCGGGTGCTGGTCATCAAGCTCGCCGACCGGCTGCACAACATGCGCACACTGGCGGCGCTTCCGCCCGCCAAGCAGGCCCGGACAGCGCAGGAGACCCTCGACATCTACGCGCCGCTGGCGCACCGCCTCGGGATGCAGGAGATGAAGCAGCAGCTCGAGGACCTGTGCTTCGCTGCACTCAACCCGGCGATGTTCGCCGAGGTGGACCAGATGGTCGCCGAGCGCACCCCCAAGCGTGAGGGTTTCACCCAGTCGGTGCTCGAAGCGGTCACCGAGCGCCTCGGCGAGATGGGCATCAAGGCCGAGGTGACAGGCCGCTCGAAGCACCTCTGGTCGATCTACGAGAAGATGGTCATCAAGGGGCGTGAGTTCGACGAGATCTTCGACCTGATCGGGGTGCGGGTCGTCGTGGACTCGGTCAAGGACTGCTACGCGGCGTTGGGAACGATCCACTCGATCTGGGCGCCGGTCGCGGGGCGGTTCAAGGACTACGTGGCGATGCCCAAGTTCAACCTCTACCAGTCGCTGCACACCACCGTGGTGGGCCCTGAGGGCCGGGTGCTGGAGGTGCAGATCCGCACCCGGGAGATGCACAACCGCGCCGAATGGGGTGTGGCCGCGCACTTCAACTACAAGGAGGGCCAGAGCGAGGACGTCTCGTGGCTCAACCGGATGGTCGACTGGCAACAGGAGATGACCGATCCGGGTGAGTTCATGGCGAACCTGAAGATCGACCTCGAACAGGACGAGGTGTTCGTCTTCACCCCCAACGGTGACGTCGTGACCCTCCCCGCCGGGGCCACCCCCGTCGACTTCGCCTACGCGATCCACACCGAGGTCGGCCACCGTTGCATCGGTGCTCGGGTGGGTGGGCGCCTGGTACCGCTGGATCACCACCTGGCGGTCGGCGACACCGTGGAGATATTCACCTCCAAGGTGGAGAGCGCAGGCCCCAGCAAGGACTGGCTCAAGTTCGTAGCCAGTCGTTCGGCAGCCTCCAAGATCCGCCAGTGGTTCTCGCGCGAGCGCCGTGAGGATGCCCTCGAATCAGGCACCGACGCCCTCCAGAAGGAGCTTCGAAAGGCAAGCCTTCCCTCGGCCAAGGTGATCGGGGGCGACTCGATCCAGGAGGTCGCCCAGCAGCTGAAGTACGCGGACTCCGACGCGCTGTTCACTGCGATCGGCGAGGGTCACGTCTCGGCACAGTCCGTGGCCCAGCGCGTGGCGAACCTGTTGCGCACCGCCGAGGCCGAGCGCGAGGACGTGGTGGCTAGTCCGGTGGTCTCCCCGGGCCGCCGCCGTGGCACGTCGGTCGGGGTGCACGTCGAGGGCTTCGACGACATGTTGGTGCGCATGGCGCGCTGTTGCACCCCGGTGCCCGGCGACGAGATAGTGGGCTTCATCACCCGCGGCAGGGGAGTGTCGGTGCACCGCTCCGACTGCTCCAACGCGGTGTCGCTGTCCCAGGGCCAGGGTGAGCGCATCCTCAACGTCGATTGGGACACCGATCACACCGGTGACTTCCTGGCGTTGGTCGAGGTGCGGGCGCTGGACCGGCCCAAGCTGCTCCAGGAGGTGATCGCGGTGCTTTCGGAACACCGGGTCAACATCGTGCACTCGACGAGCCACGCGGGGTCGGATCGGGTGGCCACCATGCGCTTCGAGTTCGAGCTCGGCGATCCGTCGCACCTCGAGACGCTGCTCAACCGGCTGCGCACCATCGACAGCGTGTACGACGCCTACCGGGTGCTGCCCGGGGCGTCCTGATCGGCTTCCGAGCGCCGCGCGCCGACGGGAGTTTCTCGGGGATTCTTGAATCGATAGGTGAGAACTACTAGAAACCTGTTATTGCCCTAGGCGAGGGCAAGGTTCCGAGGGGGATTCAGATGCGTTTGAAGTCGTTCGCTCTGCTCTGCGTGTTCGGCGCTGCCGTTCTTGTGGCGGGTGCGTGTGCACCACCGGCACCGGTCAACTGGCCGCCGGTGGCGGTCATCGACGCGTCGGCGACCAGCGGGCCTCCCGGGCTCGAGGTGGACTTCTCGGCGCTCAACAGCACCGACGACGGCTCCATCGTGTCGTACCACTGGGATCTCGGCGATGGAGACACCTCGACCGATGCCGAGGTCACCCACACCTACCTGAGCGCGGGCACCTTCACGGTGGTTCTCACCGTCACCGACAACAAGGGTCTGACCGACACCGAGACCCTCGACATCCAGGTCGGAGATCCGAACCTGCCCCCGGTCGTAGCGGCGGACGCCGACGTCACCACAGGCATGGCTCCTCTCGCGGTGAGCTTCGCATCCAACGCGTCGGACCCCGACGGGACGATCGTGTCCTACGCCTGGGACTTCGGCGATGGAGGCACCTCCACCGATGCCGATCCCGGCTACATCTACGCGAATCCCGGGACCTACACCGCGACGGTCACCGTGACCGACGACGACGGCGCGGTCATCTCGAGCTCGGTGACGATCACCGTGGTGGCCAACCAGGCGCCGACCGCGATCGCCGGTGCCGACGCCACCTCTGGCAAGACACCCCTGACGGTCAACTTCGACGGCTCCGGGTCCACCGATCCCGAGAACAACATCACCGGCTACGAGTGGGACTTCGGCGATGGCAACACCGCCACCGGCGCGAGCGCTACACACACCTTCACCGCCGCCGCCACCTATACCGTCACCCTCACGGTCACCGATGCCCTCGGTCTCACCGACTTCACCCAAGTGGTGATCAACGTGGACGACAACCTGGCTCCGCTCGCTGCGATCCAGGCGACCCCCACCAGTGGACACGCACCGCTCGAGGTGTTCTTCGGCGCCGGTGGTTCCAGCGACGCGGATGGCACGATCGTGGCCTACGAATGGGACTTCGGTGATGGCAGCCCGGTCGACAACAGCGAGTCTCCGTCGCACACCTACGCGACCGCGGGGTCCTACCTGGTCCACCTCACCGTCACCGACGACAACGGGGAGAGCGGCACCGACACCACGACGATCAACGTCGGCGTGCCCAACGTCGCTCCCACCGCCCTGATCGGCGCTTCGAGCACTTCGGGTCCCGAGGACCTGGTGGTGAACTTCGACAGCACCGGTTCGAGCGATCCCGACGGCACGATCGACATGGCCGTGTGGGACTTCGGCGACGGGAGCACCCCGGCGGTGTCCTTCGGGCCGCAGCACACCTACACCGATCCGGGTACCTACACGGTTACCCTCACCGTCACCGACGACGACGGGGCGACCGACCAGGACACCATCCAGATCACGGTCACCCCGAACCAGGTGCCCACGGCGGTGGCCACAGCCGACCCGCTCACCGGTAAGACGAGCACCGAATTCGACTTCGACGGGTCCACATCGAGTGATCCCGATGGCACGATCGTGTTGCACTCGTGGGACTTCGGTGACGGCCACAACTCCACAGGCATGGTGGCCAGCCACACCTACAACGCCGTGGGTACCTACACGGTGACCCTCACGGTCACCGACGACGACGGTGACACCGACACCGCGACGGTGACGATCACGGTCAACCCGAACCAGGCCCCGGCCGCGGCGATCTCTGCCAACCCTCAGACCGGCGCCTACCCGCTCGAGGTCGACTTCGACTCGGCGGCATCGGCTGATCCCGACGGCACGATCGCATCGGTGCTGTGGAACTTCGGCGACGGCACCACCTCGACCGCCGCGGCACCCTCGCACACCTACACGACCGCGGGGACCTTCACCGCGACCTTGACCGTGACCGACGACGACGGAGCATCCGACACTGCGACGGTGAGCATCACCGTGGTGCAGGACAACGACGGCGACGGAGTGTCGCCGCCAACCGACTGCGACGACGCCGACAACACGATCTACCCCGGAGCCAGCGACCCACTCGACGGTGCAGGCGTGGACTCCAACTGTGACGGTCTCGACGGTGACGCGGCCGACACTCTGCTGGTCGACGCCGGCTCGGGTACCGACAACGGCACCTGCGGGGTGCCCGGTTCACCGTGTGCCACGATCGGCCAGGGTGTAGCCAACGCGAACGGCGCCGGCAAGGGTGTGGTGCAGGTGGCGAGCGGTTCCTATGGCACCTTCACCCTCACCGGTGACGTGGTGGTGCGCGGTGGCTACGAGAGTGACTTCGACGGACGTTCGGGCACCACGTCGGTGACCGGCAGCGGGGTCGGAGTGACGGTCAACGGCGCGACCGCCGGTGCGAGGCTCGCGAACCTGAGCGTCAACAGTGGCAGCGCATCGGGTACGGGTGCGAGCAACTACGGCGTGAAGGTGTCGGGCTCGACCCTCGCGATAGCGGATTCCACGATCACCTCGGCCAACGCCAACGCCGGTGGGACCGGCGGTGGTGGTTCGACGGGCTCCGGCGGCTGCACAGGCGGCAACGGTGTCGGGGCCGACAACTGGGATCCGCCGGAGAACAACCGCACCCCGGGTTGTGGTGGCAGCGGTGCTGCCGGCTCGGGATACGGCGGGCAGGGCGGCCAGGGCTCGACCTTCAGTTGTTCGGGCAATCGCCACGGTGAAGCTGGTGGCGCCGGTGGTGGAGGTGCCGCAGGCGGCTCCTACAACGGTTGTGGCTACACAGGCTCCGACGGTGGCAACGGCGGGTCCGCCGGTGCTCCCGGCTCGGCCGCCGCAGGTGGCAGCGGGGCAGGAGCTCCTGGCTTCGGGGCCAACTACACCGGGTCGACCGGTGCCCCCGGTGCCACGGGCAACCGTGGTGGCGGCGGTGGTGGTGGTGCCGGCGGTGGCGGAACCGGTGCCAGCGTCTGGGGCGGTGCAGGTGGCGCCGGTGGCGCAGGTGGCCTCGGGGGTACCGCTGGTAGCGGCGGTACGGCCGGTGGCGGCTCGTTCGCCGTGTACTCCTACAACTCGAACGTTACGCTGAGCGACACCACCCTCACCGCAGGCCGCGGTGGTGCCGGCGGCGGTGGTGGCATCGGCGGTGGCGGTGGTGCTGGTGGCAACGGCGGCAACGGTGGCAGGGCCAACACGGCCCTCCAGGGCGCCGGCGGTGGTGGTGGTGCCGGCGGTGGCGGTGGTGCTGGTGGTTCCGGCGGTGGTGGTGGCACCGGTGGTGCCTCGGTGGCTGCGGTCAACACCGGTTCGGGTTCGATCAGCTTCGCCGGTGGTTCCAACAACTGGACCGGAGCCTCGGGCACCAACAGCGGTGCCGGAGCCTCGGGTGGCAGCGGCGGTGCCGGTGCCTCCGGTGGCGCGGGCGGTTCAGGTGGCGGTGGTGGCGCCGGCTTCAGCGGCGGCCGAACCGGCAAGCCGGGTGGTTCCGCCTCCGGTGGTGCCACGGGCAACTCCGGTGGTGCCGGCTCGACCGGCCTCGTGCTGCGGGTCTGGAACAACGGCACCACGACTCCCTGACGCGATCGGGGCCGGGTGACCGGACAATCGGGTGACCGGACAATGAGGAGCCGGGCGACCGGCGATTGAACGGAGATCCCCACGGCCAACGACGGTCGTGGGGATCGTCGCTTTGTGGAGGTGAACCAGAACGTCTGCTCAGCTCACCCGGGATCCTCGGCCGATCGCTTGTATCGTGGGGTCGACCATGGCACAGGACCCGACATCCACCGACGACCCCGATTCCGCGGACAGCGACCAAAAGCCCCACCTGCGGGTTGTCGGCTCCGACGACATCGACGCCGCCGCCGGGGAGACCTCCGCCGGGGAGACCTCCGCCGGCCAGACCTCCGCCGGCCAGACCTCTGTGGATCCGCCAGAGGGGAACGGACGTAAGGAGTCGACCGGCGACGACGTGGGTGACCAGGCCGCACCGGAGAGGCGTTCGGGTGCTGACAGGCGCACAGAGCGACGGCCCGTAGGCGCCGACTCCAACGACGTCGGCGGGTCACCCGGAGCAGAAGGAGATCCGGGCGCGGTCCCGGCGGGGAACCCCGACGGCGCCGCCGGTGCTGAAGGCGCCGACGCTACCGAAGGAACCGCGGAGCCCTCCGAGGCGACGAAGCGTTCACGAAGGCGCCAGAAGGCCTCCAAAGCCCGATCCGAGCGCGACGGCCAGGAACGGAACCATCCCGAACCCTCCACCCAGGATCCCCTCATAGCGGCTCGTGAGCGACTCGCCGAAGCCGATCCCGAATCCACCTACAAGTCGCTGTTGTCACTGGTGCGCGACGACCACAGCGACGTGCTCACGACCCTCGACTACACGCCTGGCTTGCAGTTCCACGATCCGCGTTGTGTGAAGATGGATCCGAATCCGAGCGGGCTCGAGACGATCGACCTTTACGCCCACGCCGCCTTCCCCGACTTCGACCGGATCCTCGCGGAGCCCTTCGCAGATCCACGCAACGACCACCTCTACAACAGCCTGCGGATGCTGTTGTTCCACGAGAACCAGAACGTCGCACTGGTCACCAACCACGGCCAGATCATCGACATAGCGCTGGTGATCGGGGCGATGTTGTTGTCGGTGTGTTCCCATGAACGCACATTCGGGGCGCTCGGTGCGCGCGTGGAACTGGACGACCTGGCGGATCGCACCAACGTGATGGTTTCGCGCATGGTCGCCACACAGGCGGCCTTCGGGGTGCCGGCGCTTCAGGTACTTCAGATCGGGGCGCGGACCTTCCTGTCGATCCCCCAGACCGCCAGCCGCCGCCGTGCCCGCCTCGATGCCGACGTCGCCCGTGCGAACAACGTCGTCATGCGCCACGAGTTGGAGGCCCAGCTCGCCAAGGGCGGCCAGATCCTCGCGATGGCGGCCAGCGGCTCCCAGGACCTGTCGCTCGCCGGTGGTCTGATGAACAGGGCCCGCCAGGCCTGGTTCAAGCGGCGCGGGGAGGAACCGCCCGAGGAGCCGACCCTGCACCTCCAGCCGCTGTACGACGGCACGATCCGACTGATGTCGTCGTGCGACTACGTGTTGCCCGTGGCGGTGTCGGTGGATCCTGCGAAGCCGTGTTGCGTACTCGGCGAGCTGACCAAGCTGACCGAGGACGACGACTGCCACCGCGTGATGGACTGGATCGCCCAGGCCCACCAGGACGTGACCGGGGTTCCCACGGTGTACCACTGGCACGAGGACGACCTTCTGACCCAGGTGCGCTC
>JBKEAI010000202.1:0-15661 GCA_047972145.1 Microthrixaceae bacterium | reverse complement strand
GCGTTCATCGAACGGACCTTCCGTGAGAGCATACTGCTGGTCGGAGTGGACCTTCCCCCGCACGACCCCGAGGCCACCGACGAGTCCATCGACGAGCTCGCCCTGTTGTTCGACACCGCGGGAGCCGACGAGGTCGGTCGCGTCGTACAGCGGCGCGACACCCCCGACCCGGCCACCAATGTGGGGCGCGGCAAGGTCGAGGAGATCCGCGAGTTCGCGGAGGCCACCGAGTGCTACACGGTGGTCTTCGACGACGAGATGAGCCCCGCCAAGCAGAACAACCTCACCAAGGCACTCGGTCGCTCCGCCAGCGACCGCACGGCGGTGATCCTCGACATATTCGCCCAGAACGCCCACAGCCAGGAGGGCAAGGCCCAGGTGCAGCTCGCACTGTTCCGCTACCGGCTACCCCGTCTGCGTGGCAAGGGGATCTCGCTGTCTCAGCAGGCCGGCGGGATCGGCGCGCGGCGGGGCCCCGGCGAGACCCAGTTCGAGATCGACCGTCGGCGGATCGAGCGCCAGATCCACAAGCTCGAATCAGACCTCGACCGGATCCGGTCGCACCGGGCCTCCCAGCACAAGGCCAGGATCCGTTCGGGCATCCCTCACGTCGTGGTCGTCGGCTACACCAACGCGGGCAAGTCGACACTTCTCAATCGGCTCGCGGAGTCCGACGTCCTCGTCGAGGATCGCCTGTTCGCGACCCTCGACGCGACCACGCGCAAGCTCCATCTCCCGGGTGGTGAAAAGGTGCTGCTCACAGACACGGTCGGCTTCGTTCGCAAGCTTCCCCACCAACTCGTGGAAGCCTTCCGCACCACACTGGATGTGGTGGGCGAGGCCGACCTGCTCCTGCACGTGGTCGACGCGTCCGCGGCGGATGTCGAAGGTTGCATCGAAGCGGTGCGGGAGGTGATCGCAGAGGTCGGTGGTGCATCGGTACCGGAGCTGATGGTCTTCAACAAGGCGGATCGCACCACCGAGGCAGCACGCCTGGCAGCGCGCACCGAGGGATCGGTGGCCATCTCGGCGCGCACCGGCACGGGAACCGACGATTTGTTGGCGCGGGTCGGGGACCGGTTGCGCGCCAAGATGCGCACAGCGGTGCTCGATGTGCCCTACGGCCGCGGTGACGTGCTCGCGGCGGTGCACCGCCGTGGTGAGGTTCTGGCCGAGGAACCCGGTGATACGGGTGTGCGCGTCACGGCCCGATTGGCCGACGACACCTTCGAGCGCTTCTCGGAGTTCTGTGCCGATGAAGGGATCATCGCCGACGAAGGCTCCAGCGCTCTCGATGGCTCCAGTGCACAGGACGCAGTGTCGTGAACTCCGCGGCCACGGACTGTCGGCTGGCGGTCAGGCGGCGATGAACGGTCCCACCGGGAACAGTCCCACTGGGAGCAGGCCGGCCGGCGACCCTCCCAGAGACGGTGGGATTGTTCCCCCGGCCTACCCCTATGACCGATTGGGTGAGCTCCACGAGATCGCGGGTCGTCTCGGGGGCGGTGCGATCGATCTGTCGATCGGCACCCCCACAGACCCACCACCGCCGTTGGTTGCCGAGGTGCTCGCATCGTCGGGCACCGAGCGTGGCTATCCACCCTCGGTGGGCATCCCCCAGGTCCGCGAGGCAGCTGCGCGATGGCTCGAAACGCGCTTCGGTGCCCGGATCGATGCAGGCTCGATTGCGGTATGTGTGGGTACCAAGGAGTTGGTGGCCGGCCTGCCGCACCTGCTGTCGTTGCGCTCTCCGGATCGCGACACGGTCCTGTATCCCGCGGTCAGCTATCCGTCCTACGCGATGGGGGCGACGCTTGGCGGGTGTCGCGCCGTTCCGGTCGAGATGGACGAACACTGGCATCTGCGGCTCGACTCGATCACCGAGGCCGATGCGCAACGGGCGCTGTGCCTGTGGGTCAACACGCCTGGCAACCCCGCCGGCGGGCTCGACGACCTGGGTGCGGCAGCCAGGTGGGGTCGCGAGCGCGGCGTGCCGGTGTTCTCCGACGAGTGCTACGCCGAGTTCACCTGGCAGGGTGAGCCGGCGCTGCCCGGGATGCCACCGGGCCGCACGATCCTCGAACACGGCCCCGACGGTGTGGTCGCGGTGCACTCGTTGTCCAAGCGCTCCAACCTTGCCGGGTTGCGGATGGGCTTCTACGGCGGCGACGCTGAGCTCGTCGAGTACCTCTCCCAGGTCCGCAAGCACGCCGGGTTCATGGTGCCGGGCCCGGTCCAGGCCGTCGGGTGCTCGGTCCTCGCCGACCAGACCCACGTGGATGTGCAGCGGGCCCGGTACGCCGAGCGTCTCGAGGAGGTGGGAGGGCTCCTCGCAGAGCGCGGGGTTGATGTCGCACCCCCCGGTGGAGGCTTCTACCTCTGGGTGCGGGCACCCCGAGGGGATGCCTGGGCCTTTGCAAGGGAACTTGCCGGTGATCTGGGTGTGGTCGGCAGCCCGGGTGAGTTCTACGGGCCTGCCGCGACGGAGTACCTGCGACTGGCGATGGTGCAGACCGAGGAACAGTCGGTCCTTCTCAGACAGCGTGCGGGAATGTGAGCGGCGGTTCACCGTGCCAATCCCGATGGGAAGCGTCCTCCATGCCGGTGGGCCACGTTGTGCATGCCCACCTCTGCGGTGGAGCGGTGTCGTCTCACGGGGTAGTCCACCCGAGTCGGCGCTGAGGGCGCAATACTGATCGCTACACGACCTCCAGAGGGGCCACAGCAGTGAGCTACGCAATCGCCAGTCCGGCCAAGCCGAAGCCGAAGGGTGCGCTGATCGCAGCTTTGGTGTTCCTGGTGTTGGGGATCGCGGGCTGTGGCTACGGGGCGGCGAAGATCGTGCCGTTCTTCTCCGACGCGGTCGAGTTCTTCACCGATCTCGATCAGGTCGCAAGGGTCACCCCGATGGGCGAACCGATCACGTTCACCTCCGCCGGCACCGACGGGATCGCCCTTCTGAGCGGTGAAGCCGTCTGTACGGGTGAGAGCGCAGGTGGTGACGTGCGCTTCCAGCCCTATGAGTCCTTCGGATCGACGACGTCGTTCGAGCTCGGTGGCGTCTCGATGGACGGCTACATCCTCTTCAGCACCGAATCCGGCAGTGAGTACACGATCACCTGCGGTTCCGCCGGCTCGGGCAGCTACGTGGCGACGACCGCGCCCAACTTCCTCATCGACGGTGCAACCGGGCTGGCCACGGGCTTCGGCGCCGGGTTGTTCGGTGGCTTCTGCATCCTGGTCGCGATCATCTTGTTGATCGTCGGACTCGTTCAGCGCAGCGGTTGGAAGAAGCGCAACCAGGGTTTCCAGGGTGGCCCACCGCCTGGGATGCCGGGTCAGCCAGCCCAGGTCCCACCCGCTCCAGGCCAGGGTGCGTGGGGTCCCCAAGGCCCGGGCCAGGGACCCGCGGGAGCTCAGCCGGTCACTGCACCGCCACCGCTGGGAACCCCACCTCCGCCCGCAGGAGGCCAGGGCGGACCTCCCGGGACTCCTCCGCCGTTCACAGGTTCGATACCTCCGGTGGCTCCACCAACCCCGGGTGGGCCCTCGACGACTCCACCGGCTCCTGGGGGGCCAACGGCAGGCGGTGCGTCAGAACCGCCTCCGACCCTGCGGTGAACGAAGCCGTCGCCGCGTTCGATCTCGACGGGGCCGATCATCTCCTCGATCTGACCGCTGACCTCGTCGACGTACCCTCGGAGAGCTTCTCCGAAGCCGCGCTCGTCGAACGTATCGGGGCAACCCTCAGGGATTTCGAGCATCTGGAGGTGACAAGGGTCGGCGACAACCTGGTCGCACGCACCTCCCTCGGACGGCCGAACCGGGTCGTGCTCGCGGGCCACACCGACACCGTGCCGGCCAACGGCAACGGATCGGCGCGGTTGGAAGGAGACCGACTGTGGGGGGTCGGCTCGGCGGACATGAAGGGTGGACTCGCGGTGATGCTCGCACTCGCAGCGGAGTGCACCACCCCGCCGGTCGACCTGTCGTTCGTGTTCTACGCGCGTGAGGAGGTCGCAGCGCGTCACAGCGGGCTGGAGGAGTTGCTCTCGTCGCGCCCCGAGCTGCTCGAAGGGGACGTGGCGGTCCTCGGCGAACCGACCCTCGGCCAGATCGAGGCCGGATGTCAGGGATCGATCCGCCTGCGAGTGACCCTGCGTGGCAGGCGCGCCCACACCGCCCGCGCATGGATGGGATCCAACGCGATCCATCGTCTCGGCGCACTCCTGGTGGCGATCGCGTCGGAGGAACCTCGCCGACCCGAGATCCGCGGTTGTCATTTCCACGAGGCCCTCCAGGTGGTGTCGGTGAACGGTGGGGTTGCGGGCAACGTCGTGCCCGACGAGGTGACCTTCGAGGTCGTGCACCGATTCGCGCCGGACCACAGCTCCGAGGACGCCGAGGCATTCCTTCGGGGCGTACTGGAACCGTTCATCCAGGGTGAGGACGCCATCGAGGTCGTCGATGTGGCACCGGCCGCGATGCCGGCGGTGGACCACCCATTCATCGCCGGCATGATCGACCGTGACGGCCTCGGCGTGGAGGCGAAGCTCGGCTGGACCGATGTGGCCCGCTTCGCTGGCATCGGGGTGCCGGCGGTGAACCTCGGACCCGGCGACCCGCTGCTCGCGCACACCGCCCAGGAACATGTGGAGCGTTCGAGCATCCTCGGCAGCTACCGCGTACTGCGCGACGCGATCGACGCCGGGTGGTGAGCACCTGTTGGCGGTCTGTGCGACCAGGGCTCTCGGATCCGCCACCGAGGTCACTGCTAGACATCTCCGGGTGGACTGAGGCCCGCAGACATCACCACAGGAGACTTCCTTGAGCAACGACGACTCGATCGATCGCCGACCCGACGACGCGGAGGCGTTCACCGCCATGGCCAACGCTCTCATGGAGCGCAAGGGATACTCGGCACCCGTAGCGTTCGGACTCGGTGTGGCCACCGTGGCCGATGCGGATGGGTCCCCGCTCGATACCTGGTTCGCGACCGTCAACCACCAGGCCAACCTGAACGCGGCCGCCATCTTCGCGGACGTACTGGGCCACGACGGCGGTCCGGCGACCCACACCCTCACACCGGAGGTTCTGGAGGAGATCTTCGCCCGCTGCACGCCGATTCTGCACGACGCCCCGAACCACCCCAACCTCGCAGCACTACAGGCGTTCGCAGCGACGGAACCCCCGGGGGCCTCCAGCGATGCCGTGTTGCCTACACACCCACGCCCCGTGATCACCTTCATCGACTCACTCGAGGATGCACCGGTGGACATCCACGATGCATACCTTAGGTTGCACCTTCTCTCGCACCGGCGCGTGGCTCCCCACGGACTGAACCTCGAAGGACTGTTCGGGCTTCTGGCGAACGTCGTGTGGACATCGGCCGGACCCTGCGACGTGGCCTCGTTCCCGGTTGCCCAGCGCCACGCCCGCATCGCTGGCGCACCTCTGGTGGTGCACGGCGTCGACAAGTTCCCACGGATGACCGACTACGTCGTGCCCGCGGGTGTGCGCATCGCAGACGCGTCGCGCGTCCGTCTCGGAGCGCACCTCGCGGAAGGCACCACGGTCATGCACGAGGGATTCGTGAATTTCAACGCGGGCACTCTCGGCGCGTCGATGGTGGAGGGTCGCATCAGCGCCGGCGTGGTGGTCGGGGAAGGATCCGATGTCGGGGGAGGAGCCTCGATCATGGGGACGCTGTCGGGTGGTGGCAAGGAGGTGATCGCCGTCGGAGCAGATTGCCTGATCGGCGCAAACGCCGGGATCGGGATCTCCCTCGGCGATGGTTGCGTCGTTGAGGCAGGGCTCTACTTGACCGCCGGTACGCGGGTGAGCACCCCCGACGCTCGGGTGGTCAAGGCGCTGGACCTGAGTGGCGCGGATGGCCTGTTGTTCCGGCGCAACTCCACCAGCGGCGCTGTCGAGGTGCTGCCCCGCGAGGGAACCTGGTCGGAGGGGCTCAACGAGGCCCTGCACCACAACTGAACGCTGCACCCCACCGACCGCGGACTGTGGGGTGCAGCGGCTGCGGTGAGCCTCAGAGCTTGCGCAGCACCGTGACGACCCGCCCGAAGACCTCGATTCCATCTCCGCCGGCGAAGCGCATGGGTTCGAACGTGGCGTTGGCGGGCTCGAGGATCACGTCGGTACCTTCGCGACGGTAGGTCTTGACGGTCGCCTCCTCACCAGGGATCCCGGCTACGACCACATCTCCGTTGCCCACGACGTCCTGCACCCTGGCGACCACGAAGTCGCCATCGAGGATCCCGGCGTCGATCATCGACTCTCCGCGCACCCTCAGCATGAACAGCTCACCATCGCCGGTGAGGTCTGCCGGCAGGGGTACGAGCTCCTCGACCTGTTCGTCCGCGATCACACCGGTGCCCGCCGCGACATCGCCGACCAGGGGGATGTGCCGCGCTGGGCGACGCTCGGCGTGCGCGCCGCTGCCCAGATCCGCGGTCACCTCGATCGCGCGGGGCTTGGTCGGATCACGACGCAGGTAGCCGAGCTTCTGGAGCGTCTGGAGGTGTGAGTGGACCGTCGATGTGGAGGCCAGGCCCACGTCGTCGCAGATCTCACGCACCGATGGTGGGTATCCGCGCTCGCGGATCGTGCGGTCGATGCACTCCAGCACGTCCCGTTGACGCTGGGTGAGCGTGCGGTCGGTGGAGTCCTGCTTGGGCGGGGTCGTGGATGGCATGTTGTCCTCCGTGAGGGACCGGAGTGTTCCGGCCTGCGCTTGGGGCCGGAGGGGACCGGTCCCGTTGGTTTCGTGTCCGCTGGTGACCCGTTCGCTGAGGGATCAGGATCGAACACGTGTTTGGAACGGTACCACGGCATGGGTGGGTGAGGGTGGAACACCTGTTCGAAAATGTGCTTGACCCGAACAGGTGTTCCGGGCAGTATGGCGTTCGAACAGTTGTTCGGTCAATCCGTTGTTGGGTAAATCGGTTGTGTTCATCCGTTCGGCTCTTTGGCCGCACCGGTGATCACCGCCGAGCAGCGATGTCATAGCCCAGCAGCGATGTCGTACCCAGCAGCAATGTCACACCCCAGTTGGAGAATGCACACATGGCAGCAATCGTCGAGTTTCCCCCAGTAGCCACCCCAGCGGCCCCCCTCGGGCGTCCATCGCTGCACTCCACCCCGCGGCCGTCGGTGCTCCGACTGGCCACGTTGGTCGTGCTCTGCGGACTCGTCGCACTCAGCGCCGTGTTGGTCCTCGCTGGTTCAGCGGGCGGCTCCACCGGCGCATCCGCGGTGGAGCCCTCCGGCGAGTACGTCGAGGTGGGCCCGGGCGACACCATGTTGTCGATCCTGCTCGAACACCGCCCGAGTGCGGATCCGAGCGAGATCCGCGAGGCGGTTGCTGACATGGCCGCCCTCAACGGTGGCACGCCTTCGGTGGAGCTCGGACAGGTCGTCGCACTTCCAGCTCCTCGCTGATCGGTCGTGCGGCCTCACAACCGCGGGGGAGTGGGCCCGGCCCTGCAGGGACCTGCTGCTCGGCCCGAGCCCGATCGCAGTAGCGTTCCCCTGTGCGTTGCCCGGTGTGTGACTCGATCGAGAACCGTGTGGTGGACTCTCGTCCCGCGGATGACGGCAGCGCCATCCGACGGCGCCGACTCTGCGAGAAGTGCGACCAGCGGTTCACGACCTTCGAGCGCGTCGAGGAACAGCCACTCCTGGTGGTCAAGCGCGATGGGCGCATCGAGCCGTTCGATCCAGCCAAGCTCGAAGCGGGCATCCGATCAGCATGCAAGGGGCGCCCCGTGGATGCCGAGGCGATCTCGATGCTCGTCGCCGCGGTCGAAGAGGCGATCAGGTTGCACGGCACCGAGGTGGAGTCGGCCCGGGTCGGAGCGCTGTGCCTCGAGGGCCTCCGTCCACTCGATGCGGTGGCCGCGGTTCGCTTCGCTTCGGTCTACAAGGGCTTCGAGGGCCCCGAGGACTTCGAAGCCGAGCTGCGGCTACTCGGTTCGCGCGACCAGGGTGAACCCGGCTGAACGAGCCAACTCCGTTGTCACGCCTTCATGCCGTCGGGGTGACCTCATCCAACCGATGGCATCGGGAACCGTCGAGGCTCACCCCGCCCGTCGGAAGCTGCACATGAGGTGCTCGCCGTCGCGCAGCACCCTGTGCAAGGTGAACCCCGAACGTTGCGGTGTCACCTCCGCAGAGCCGAGCAGGCCGGTGGCCGATCCACCGACTAGCTGCGGTGAGAGCGTGAGCAGGTACTCGTCGATCAGCCCGGCACCAGCGAGTTGCCCGAGTAGCCCGGGCCCGCCGTCACAGGTGATCCGCCCCGTTCCGAAACCTGCGAGTACGGTCACCAACTCCCCGGCATCGAGTGAGCCCGTACTCAGCTCGATGAGTTCGAAACCCTCTGGTGCACCCGAGAGGTCCACCCCCTGCGGGTGGGCGATCAGAGGGGGAGGCCCCTCGCCGTCGCGCAGCGGGCTGTCGTCGTCGATGCGGAGACTCGCCGAGACGATCACCAGTCTCGGCAAGGGCTGTTGGCCGCGGTTGCGGCGTATCGGTACTGCTGCGGGGTGCACCGTCGGACGGTGGTACCGCTCGGCGCGCGCAGTGCCTGCCCCGACGAGGATCACGTCCGCGAGCATCCGGTTGGCCAGGAAGATCCGATGGTCGGCTTCGGAGCTGAGCCCACGGGAGACCCCGCCACGCGAGTACGCGCCGTCGATGCTCATCACCATGTTCGAGGTGACGGCGAATCCCGACTCGCCAAGCGGCGCGCTGTCGGCCGCGAGCATCTCGAGCACCTCTTCCATCGAGTCGACCGCATCACCGGTGGTGTCGAGGTGTCGCATCCGGGCGACCATAGAACCCGCAGCGGTCCGAATGGGTCGACCATGGGTGCCATCTTCGGTTTTTTCTCTCCACAACCGAGACCGACACCTGTGGATCGCAGGCGGCTGCCGGCGCGACCGAAGTACTCCGAAAGTATGGGAGAATGGCTCGTCCGCCGGCCTCCTGGCGAACCGGGTTCGCGAGGTGCGTCGGTCAAGCCACTGCTGGTGGCCCTGGGGGGTTCTCCTGCACCCTTGGATCCACAGGTGTCCACATGAATCCACTGCGTTTCCCCTTTATCCCCACAGGCGATGTTCCCTATGGTCGATCCTCGACAGCCTGACGCAGGTGGTCGGAACGGTGGTGGGCGAAAGCCCTGGCATACGGGACTTCGCTCCCTGGGGGTTCGACTCCCAACTCGGGCTTCCCGCCGCCCGAACGGTCGGCCCCCGCCCGGCCACCTGCGTCTCGCTTACCCGGTCATGGCTCCGCCCGCGAACCGAAACCTCCCGTCTCCGCTCGGCACGATCACCCCGCCGATGCTCCACCGACACGTCGACCCAACAGGAGCCACATGACCACAGTTGAGGACCAGAGAACCCTGCCTATCGGTCGGCACTTCAGCACCGAGGGAGTCGATCCCTTCGACGAACTGGAATGGGAGCGTCGCGACGCACGCCTGGTGGACCACCGCGACGGCTCGGTGGCCTTCGAGCAACTCGGGGTGGAGTTCCCGACGTCGTGGTCGGTGACCGCGTCCAACATCGTCACCCAGAAGTACTTCCGAGGGCCTCTGGGCTCGGATCGTCGCGAGCGATCCCTGCGCGAGGTGATCGATCGCGTGGTCGGCACGATCGCTGATTGGGGAGCCGAAGGCGGCTACTTCCCGGATGACCTCGAAGCGGAGACGTTCGCCCAGGAGCTGCGGTATCTGTTGGTGAACCAGCGCGCGTCGTTCAACTCGCCTGTGTGGTTCAACATCGGGGTCCGCGGCGTGGCCCAACAGGCTGCGGCGTGTTTCATCCTCGATGTGGACGACGACCTCCGCTCGATCCTCAACTGGTACCGCGAAGAGGGTGTCATCTTCAAAGGCGGGTCGGGGGCCGGCGCGAACCTCTCGAAGATCCGTTCCTCCGCCGAGCAGTTGGGCAACGGTGGCGTGCCCTCAGGGCCGGTCAGCTTCATGCGTGGTGCCGATGCCTCCGCGGGCACGATCAAGTCGGGTGGCACCACCCGCCGGGCGGCCAAGATGGTGATCCTCGATGTCGACCATCCCGACATCGAGGAGTTCATCTGGTGCAAGGCAGTGGAGGAGCGCAAGGCTCGCGCCCTCGCCGATGCAGGCTTCGACATGGACATAGACGGCGCCGATGCCTTCTCGGTGCAGTACCAGAACGCGAACAACTCGGTTCGGCTCACCGACGGGTTCATGCAGGCGGTCGCCGATGGCGCCGATTGGGAGTTGACCGCGCGCACCACCGGCGGGGTCGTACGCACGGTTCCCGCGCGTGACCTGCTCAAGCAGATCGCCACCGCAGCGTGGGAGTGCGCGGATCCGGGTGTTCAGTTCGACACCACGATCAACCGATGGAACACCACGCCCAACGCGGGGCGCATCGAGGCCAGCAATCCGTGTTCGGAGCACCTGCGCCTCGCCAACAGCGCCTGCAATCTCGCATCGATCAACCTGTTGAGCTTCCTCGACGAGGAGGGCACCTTCGATGTCGAATCCTTCGTGCACGCTGCTCGGGTTCTGGTGACCGCCCAGGACATCCTTGTCGGCAATTCGGACTATCCAACCGAACAGATCGCCGAGGCCGCGCGCAGCTCGCGTGACATCGGCCTCGGCTACACGAACCTGGGCGCGTCGCTGATGGCGCTCGGGCTTCCATACGACTCCGAGGACGGCAGGGCATGGGCCGCCGCGGTCACCGGTATCCTCACTGGCGCAGCGGCCGTGCGCTCCACCGAGCTTGCGTCGACACTGGGCCCCGCACCTCTGTTCCCGGCCGACGCCGAGGGCTGGGCAGGTGTGTATTCGATGCACCTCGATTCGGCCCGCCGCGTCGACGCGGTGGAGGGCCAGCCGGAGCTCAACCAGTGGCTGGTCGCTCTCTGGGAGCGTGCGCGTGAAGCGATCGATGGATCCGGCGCTCGCAACGCGGAGCTCACCGTGGCGGCTCCCACCGGCACGATCTCGTTCATGATGGACTCCGACACCACCGGGATCGAACCCGAGCTGGCACTGGTGAAGCACAAGAAGCTCGTCGGTGGAGGCACGATCGAGATCGTCAACCAGACCGTGCCGCGGGCGCTGCGTCGCCTCGGCTACGACGATGGGCGGATCCAGGCGATCGTCGATCACGTCGCGGAGCACCACACTGTCCTGGGGGCTCCGGGATTGGACCCGGGTCACCTTCCGGTGTTCGCCTGCGCGTTCGGCGACGATCCGGAGTCGCCCACGGTCATCTCCCACACCGGCCACGTCCGGATGATGGCAGCGATCCAGCCCTTCTTCTCCGGGGCGATGTCCAAGACGGTCAACCTGCCGGAGTCCACGCCGGTGGAGGAGGTCGAGCGTCTGCTGGTCGATGCATGGCGTGCAGGGCTCAAATGCGTGGCGCTGTACCGCGACAACTGCAAGGTGTACCAGCCCCTCAACCTGGGATCGTCGCCCTCGAGCTCTTCGCCGGACTCCAAGGACACCGAGGCGCTCAAGGTCGAGGCCGCGACGCGTGCCGCGGCCGTGACCTCACCGGTGCGCGAGCGCCTTCCGCGGTCGCGCCGCTCTCGCACCTTCGAGTTCAGGGTTGCCGACTGCAAGGGCTTCGTGACCGTCGGCGAGTACGACGACGGGCGCCCCGGCGAGCTGTTCATCCGGGTCTCCAAGCAGGGCTCCACCCTCGCCGGGATCATGGACGCGCTTGCGATAGCGGTCAGCCACGGTCTCCAGTACGGGGTTCCCCTCGAGGCCTACGTTGCGGCGTTCGTGGGCATGCGCTTCGAGCCTGCGGGCATGACCGACGACCCCGAGGTGCGGATCGCCAACTCCCTCATCGACTACCTGTTCCGTCGACTTGCGGTCGACTACCTCCCCTTCGAGGTGCGGGAGTCACTCGGGGTGCTCGCCAACTCCGAGCGCAGGGAACCACCCCTGCCCGGAGTCGAGGAGGCGACGGCCCCCACAGCTCAGGGCCACGACCTGGCACCCGACCCGCCCACGTCACTGCCCGCCGCCGAGGCCCCACCGGCGGTGTCGAGTGCCGACGGTCCGATGTGCATGTCCTGTGGAGTAGCGATGACCCGCGCCGGGTCGTGCTTCGTGTGCACCGAATGCGGCACCACCAGCGGCTGTTCATGACCTGAGGATCGGCTCCGACAAGGGTGCCTTCTGGTACTGCTGACACTCGTAGGTCGGTGTCGGGGTCTGCTAGCATGTTCCGTCCGGCAGGCCACGAACATGCGTGTTCGCGCCGATGGACCCGAGCCAGAAACCAGGATTTAGGAGTCCGAATGGCATACGACGTCGGTGACCGGGTCGTCTACCCCCACCACGGTGCAGCGATAATCGTCCGACGCGAAAAGCGTGTGGTCAACGGCGAGAAGAACGAGTACCTCGTCCTCGAGATGGCCCACGGTGAGCTCACCCTCTCCGTGCCCGTCGCCAAGGCCGACGATGTCGGCATGCGCCCGCCGATCGGCAAGGACGAGGTTGAGGACCTCTTCGAACTGCTCTCCAAGCGCGACATCCGAGAGCCCGCCAACTGGTCGCGACGCTTCAAGAACCACCAGGAGAAGCTGAAGTCGGGTGACGTCTACCAGGTTGCCGAGGTGGTGAGGAACCTCTCGCTGCGCGATCAGGCGAAGGGACTCTCCGCTGGTGAGAAGTCGATGTTCGTCAAGGCGCGCTCTGTGCTGGTCTCCGAACTGAGCTTCGCGCTCGAGGTGCCCGAGGACGATGCGCTGGACGCCGTGGAGGCCCGCCTCAGCTGATCCGGCCGACCGTTCCGGCGGAAGGCACGGCTGGCCATGACCGGTCCAACCCGGGTGCTGGTGGTGCTCGATGACACCTCGACCGGCGAGCTGAACGACCGCGCTCTGGCACTGCACCGGAAGCTCACAGAGTTCGGTGCCCAGGTGAGGACCGTCGCGATGGGTCCTGGAGGTGACGGGGCGCTCGACGTCGAGTTGCCGGTGCTGGGTCCGAGCCCCGGCTCGTTGGCTGCGGCACTGCAACTCCGACGCGAGTCTCATTGGGCCGACCTCGTCGTCTGTGCGGGGCGCCGCTGTGCCCGTGCACAGAGGCTGGCAGGTGCTCGGCGCTCCGCGGCGGTGCAACTCATCGACGGCCGCCAATCGAGTGTCGACGACGTCCGCTCGAGTCTCCACGACACATCGACCCACAGCGACGACGGCGTCAGCCTGGGTGATGGCACGCCGTTCGAACCCGCAGCGGGGTTACCTGGTGGGCGTGCTCGTGGTCGACCCCGCCGCGTCGCTGTCGCAGGAGTCAGCTCCGCGGATCTGGCCCGAGAGGTCCTATGGTTGGCCGCGGCAGCAAAGGGGGGCGATGCCGGGCACGTGACGTAGTGACCGATCCCCGGGTCGGTACCTTGGAGTCGGTGCGGCTCCAAGTCAGTGTCCGGCAGGCCAGTGTACGGCGAAGATGGGCGACCTTCGTGGGATCGTCTCTGGCGATCTCTGTCATGACGCTCTCGTGCGCCTGCGTACCCACCTCGCGGACCGACCCCATCGAAGTCGGAGGTGCAGAGGAACTCGTGGCGCAACCGCCGGTGTTTCCCGAGACCGGAGAGGTGCCCCCGGAGCTGCTCGTCGAAGGGCTCGTGTACGACTTCACGAACAGGGAGGTCGATCTAGACCTGTGGGCACCCCGCGAATCCGAAGCGCGCTGTGCTGCGGAGTCGATCGTGGAGAGCTACGGCGGAGTGCTGTCCGACCTCGGATACGAACCGGGACGCAGCGGTGCTGCGATCAACGAGATAGCCCTGACACCCGAGGAACGGGTGGGGATCTCCCAGTTGTTCCTGGCGTGTGTGGACGCCGAGCAGATGCTCGGGTCGATGTTCATGGGCAGCGACCACATGAGGGCACGGGAAGCGACGTGCATGGCATCGGGCCTCGCCGACACAGCTATGCCGCTGGCCGTGGTGGAGGCATGGATGAACGACGAGGGTTTCGACCCGATAGGCGAAGATGGCGACCTCGCCAGGCTGATCCTCGACTACACCAACGTGTGCCTCTCGCCGTTCTCGTTCTTTTGGACCGGGGTGGAGCTTCCCGGTGACGAGGAGCTCCAGGGTGTCGACGACGGAGACTCCGAGGGTGAGGCTTCCTCCACCGCAGGCAACACCGGGGGTGACACAATCACCTCGGAGCAGCGTCGCACCGGAGACGAGTCCGGCTAGGCGTACCCCTGCAACTACACCGCCACAACTGGGATCACATGACACCTGCGACCACAACCTTCGTCGAGCTCATCGCCGCGATTCCCGCGCCTCCGTCGGACTCGCTCGGGCCCTTCCGCCTGTACGGCCTGATGATCGCGCTCGGGGTCCTCGCAGCGGTCTTCATCGCTCAGCGGCGTTGGAGCGAATGGGGTGGTGACGAGGACGCGATCGTCACGGTCGCGATCTGGGCGGTTCCCGCAGGGCTGATCGGCGCCCGGCTCTACCACGTGATCACCGACTGGAACTCGCTGTACTCCGACGGTCGGTGGCCCGATGCATTCAAGATCTGGAACGGCGGGCTGGGTATTCCCGGTGGTGTCGCGTTGGGGGCCCTCGTGGGTATCGTCGTCGCGCAGCGCACGGTGCCGTCCTGGCGGCGGTTGGGGGACGCGGTCGCACCCGCCATCCCGGTCGCGCAGGCAATCGGGCGGCTGGGCAACTACTTCAACCAGGAGCTCTACGGGCGCGCCACGGAGCTTCCATGGGGCCTCCAGGTCGACCCGGTGGTCCTTCAGCGCGACCATCCCGGCCAGTTCGATCCGGGCACGACGTTCCACCCGACCTTCCTCTACGAGGGCCTATGGAACCTCGCACTTGCGGGCCTGATCATCTGGGGTGGGCGCAAGGTGGTGTTCAAGCCCGGGCGATGGTTCGCCGTGTACGTCGCCGGCTACGGACTCGGTCGCCTCTGGGTCGAAGCGCTGAGGATCGACAACGCCACCCTCGTCGGCGGTATCCGTGTGAACATCTGGATGTCGATCGTCATCATCGCCGGCGGCCTGTTGTGGCTGATGTGGGGTGGAGGCCCGGTGGACCGGGATCGGACCACGCTGTTGCGTGAGGGTGCCGATCCGGCCGATCTGTTCGGCGCGGAGACCAACCCCGCGCATGCCGCTGCGGATGCCCTCGACGCCGCCGATCCCCGCGGCGCGGATTCCACTGATCGGGTGGGTGCTGGGGGCCGGCCCGATGATGAAACCGAAGACTCGGGCGAATCTGAAGACGCGGGGGAAGCCGAAGGCCCGGGCAAATCCGAGGACCCGGGGGAAGCCGAGGACCCGGGGGAAGCCGAAGACCCGGGGGAAGCCGAAGACCCCGGCGGATCTGAAGGGCAGGGGGAGAGCGCTGACGACGACGACGACGGCGTCGTGCTCTGAGCGAGGACCTCCGGAACACCTCAGCCTGGATTCACCGACGTGGTGAGGTGATGGTTGGCGTGTGTCCGCGGAAGGTGGTCTTTGTTGTTGCGGCGATGGCGTTGTTGTGATTTGGAAGATGTAACCCCCACCCCCGTTCTGTGGTGCGTCGTGAGCCTGCTGGGCTCGTCTCGCACCACAGAACGAGGGATAGGGGGGTTGCGGGGTAGAGAC
>JBKEAI010000197.1:0-4664 GCA_047972145.1 Microthrixaceae bacterium | reverse complement strand
ATGTTGCGGGTTCGATCGAGGGGGTACTGCGCCATTGTCTTCTCGTGTTCGGGTGGTTCGGGACCGGCACTTCGCCGGTTGGCTGTCTGTGCGGTCGACGCGGGGATGTCGACGATGGGCTGGGAACCAGTCGGTCACCAGCGGTAGTGAGCGAATGCGCGGTTGGACTCCGCCATCTTGTGGAGGTCCTCCTTGCGCTTGGCGGACGCACCCACTCCGTTGGATGCGTCCAGGATCTCGTTCGCGAGGCGTTCGGCCATCGACCGCTCGCGCCGCTCGCGGGCAAAGCCCACGATCCAGCGCACAGCCAAGGTGTTGGCACGGCGGGGCTTGACCTCGACGGGCACCTGGTAGGTGGCACCACCGACACGGCGGCTGCGTACCTCGAGCTGGGGCTTGATGTTGTCGATCGCCCGCTTGAGGGTGGCGAGCGGCTCGTCGCCGGTGCGGGTCTCGATGGTGCTGAGCGCGTCGTAGACGATCTTCTCGGCGGTGGAGCGCTTGCCCCGCTGGAGGACCTTGTTGACGAGCTGGGTGACCAGAATCGATCCGTAGATCGGGTCGGGCTGGAGCTCGCGTCGTGGGGCTGGACCCTTGCGCGACATCAGGCCTCCTTCTTGGCGCCGTAGTGCGAGCGCGCCTGGCGGCGGTCGCGCACACCGGATGTGTCGAGGGTGCCGCGCACGATCTTGTAGCGCACACCGGGGAGGTCCTTCACACGACCACCGCGCACGAGCACCATCGAGTGCTCCTGGAGGTTGTGGCCCTCGCCGGGGATGTACGCGGAGACCTCGATACCGCTGGTCAGGCGCACACGGGCCACCTTACGCAGCGCGGAGTTGGGCTTCTTGGGCGAGCTCGTGAAGACGCGCGTGCACACACCGCGCCGCTGGGGCGCGCCCTTCAGCGCCGGAGTGGACTCCTTCTTGCGCTTGTTCGTGCGGCCCTTTCGGACCAGCTGCTGGATGGTGGGCACAGCGTGACCTCTCTGTCTTTACGTCTCAGTCGCTTGGATCTCTCGGACCTCGCCGACCTCGGCCCGTTCGGGGCGCAGTCAGCGAAGCAATATGGCTAGTTGCGGGGGCATGTCCACCGGGCCGGAAGGCACCTGCGGGCTACCGCGACACGATCGGCTCCGACCGGAGCCGATCGTGCATCGTATGTTTCAACGGGGCTCCGAGGCAAAGTCCCTTTCACCGAACCCACCTGTTCGACCCTCAGCTACCGGTGGGGAACTCGATCACCTCGCCACCGTCGGCTTGGGGCTCGCCCGCCGCGGGAGCCTCAACCGGGGCAAGGACATCGGTCGCGGTGCCGAAGTCCGCGCTGATCGCGTCGGGGTCCGCAACGAAGTCGCCGCTGGGGAGCTGGGCTGCGAGGTAGTCCGCGCCGTCCTCGGTGATGTCGTCCGCGGGCGCTTCGTAGTCGGGTGCCCAGGCCTGGATCTCCTGGTAGCGGGCCATCCCGGTGCCGGCGGGGATGAGCTTGCCGATGATGATGTTCTCCTTGAGGCCCATGAGCCCGTCGGAGCGGCCTTCGATCGCGGCCTCGGTGAGCACCCTGGTGGTCTCCTGGAACGAAGCGGCGGAGAGCCACGAGTCGGTGGCCAACGACGCCTTGGTGATGCCCATGAGCTCCGGGCGGCCCTCCGCGGGGGTCTTGCCCTCCTGCACGAGCATCCGGTTGGCCTCGTTGAAGACCCGCTGGTCGATCTTGTCCGCCGGCAGGAAGTCGGAGTCACCCGCGTCCTGGATGACCACGCGGCGGGTCATCTGACGCACGATCAACTCGATGTGCTTGTCGTGGATCGACACGCCCTGATCGCGGTAGACGCGCTGCACCTCGTTGACGAGGTACTGCTGGACCGCCCGCACACCCTTGATCTCGAGGAGCTCCTTGGGGTCGCGGGGACCCTCCACCAACGGGTCGCCTGCTGTGACCTCGTCACCATCGGAGACCTCGAGGCGCCGCTCGCGTGCAATCGCGTAGGTGTCCCCGTCGCCGTCGTCGCCGACGATCGTGATCGCCCAGTCCTTGGAGTCCTCCTCGTCGATGCGCACCACTCCCGAGGTGCGGGCCAACACAGCCTTGTTCTTGGGGCTGCGCGCCTCGAAGAGCTCGACCACGCGGGGTAGACCGCCGGTGATGTCACCGGTCGCCGCTGCGATGCCGCCGGTGTGGAAGGTACGCATCGTCAGCTGCGTGCCCGGCTCACCGATCGACTGTGCGGCGATCACCCCGACCGCCTCGCCACTCTCGATCGTCTTGCCGGTGGCCAGCGACGTGCCGTAGGCGGCACGACTGATGCCGAACTCGGACTCGTCGGTGAGCGGTGAGAGCACACGCACCTGGGTGATCTCGGGATCGTCGCGCAGGGCCTCCATCTCGGTCATGCCGACCTCGGAGCCCTTGGTGAGCTTGGTGCCGTCGGTCAGCTCAAGATCCTCGGCAAGGGTACGGCTGAACAGGCGGGTCTCCAGGTTGAAGCGCTTGCCCGGCTCGTCGGGACGAACGTTGTCGATCAGCAGGCTGCGAATCGGACCGGACTCCGAGAAGGGGTCCCGCTCGTTGATGATGAGCTCCTGGGAGACGTCGACCAGGCGACGGGTGAGGTAACCCGAGTCCGCTGTGCGCAACGCTGTGTCGACCAGACCCTTCCTGGCGCCGGGGGTTGCGATGAAGTACTCCAACACCGACAGTCCCTCGCGGAAGTTGCTCTTGATCGGGCGCGGGATCATGTCACCACGGGGGTTGGCCACCAGGCCACGCATACCCGAGATCTGGCGCACCTGGGCCATCGAGCCGCGCGCTCCGGAGCCGACCATCATGTCGATCGGGTTGAACTGCTTGGCCGACATCGCCTCCTGCATGGCCTGGGTCACCTCGTTGGTGGCCGAGGTCCAGATCTCGATCTCCTTCTGCTTGCGCTCACCGTCGGTGATGATGCCGCGCCGGAACTGCTTTTCGACCTTGTCGGCCTCGTCCTCGTGACGGTCAAGGATCTCGTACTTGTTGCCGGGCGTGCGCACGTCGTCGATCGAGACCGTGAGCCCCGAACGCATCGCCCAGTTGAAGCAGAGCCCCTTGAGCGCGTCGAGGGCGTACGCGGCCTGCGCCTTGGGGAACTCGATCGCGAGACGGTCGACCAGGTCGGTCATCTCACGCTTGCGCACCGGCTTGTTGACGTACGGGTACCCCTCGGGGAGGCACTCGTTGAACAGGACCCGTCCCGCGGTGGTGCTGTGGTACTCCGCGGCGCTGCCGTTGGCAGGGGTCTTCAACAGCTCGGGGTACTCGGCGCCGCGGTAGGTGATCCGGGCGTGCACGTCGAGGGCACCTGACTCGATCGCCCGCTCTATCTGGTCGACCCGGCGGAACGTCATGCCCTCACCCTTGGCGTCTTCGACCTCGGAGGTGATGTAGAAGGCCCCGATGATCATGTCCTGGGTGGGGGTGACCAACGGCCTGCCATGGGCGGGGCTCAACATGTTGTTGCTCGAGAGCATCAACACGCGCGCCTCGGCCTGGGCCTCGGCTGACAGCGGCAGGTGCACCGCCATCTGGTCGCCGTCGAAGTCCGCGTTGAACGCGGTGCACACCAGCGGGTGGATCTGCACGGCCTTGCCCTCGACGAGGATCGGTTCGAAGGCCTGGATGCCGAGGCGGTGCAGGGTCGGCGCACGGTTCAACAGCACCGGGTGCTCCTTGATGACGTCCTCGAGGACGTCCCAGACCTGAGGGCGACGACGCTCGACCATGCGCTTGGCCGACTTGATGTTCTGGGCGAGGGTGCGCTCGACGAGCGCCTTCATGACGAAGGGCTTGAACAGCTCGAGGGCCATCAGCTTGGGCAGGCCACACTGGTGCAGCTGGAGGGTCGGGCCGACCACGATGACCGAACGGCCCGAGTAGTCGACGCGCTTGCCGAGCAGGTTCTGGCGGAACCGGCCCTGCTTGCCCTTGAGCATGTCCGAGAGGCTCTTGAGGGGTCGGTTGCCCGGTCCGGTCACCGGTCGCCCACGGCGGCCGTTGTCGAACAGAGCGTCGACCGCCTCCTGGAGCATGCGCTTTTCGTTGTTGACGATGATCTCGGGCGCGCCGAGATCCAGCAGCCTCTTGAGGCGGTTGTTGCGGTTGATGACCCGGCGATAGAGGTCGTTGAGATCCGACGTGGCGAAACGCCCACCGTCGAGCTGCACCATCGGGCGCAGGTCCGGGGGGATCACCGGCACCACGTCGAGGATCATCGCCCTCGGGTCGTTGACCCGGTGACCGGCCTCGTTGCGGCGGTTGAACGCGGCGACGATCTTGAGGCGCTTGGTCGCCTTCTGCTTGCGCTGCGCGGACAACGGCTTGACGCCCTCTTCGGGATCGATCGCGGCGCGGAGCTTCACCTCCTCCTCGTCGAGGTCGATGCGGTCGATCAACAGCTTGATCGCATCCGCGCCCATGCCGCCTTCGAAGTACTCCTCGTAGCGGTCGCGCAGCTCGCGCCACAGCATCTCGTCCTCGATGATCTGGCGCGGGTAGAGCGTCTTGAACTCGTCCCAGGTGCGCTGGATCAGGTCGATCTCGGTCGCGAAGTCCTCACGGATCGCCTCGAGGTCCTTGTCGGCCTGGCGGCGCAGGCTCTTCAGCTCGGACTCCTTGGCTCCCTCGGCCTC
>JBKEAI010000195.1:0-18834 GCA_047972145.1 Microthrixaceae bacterium | reverse complement strand
ACCCTGCTCGCACAGATCGCCGCAGACCACCACCCACCACCAGTGGTTGGCACCTAGATCAACCGGTGCGACCGTGCCCCTGCGCGGCTTCACACACGCCTGCCGGGGGTCGGTACCATCGACCGCCGTGACACGAACGTTCTCCGGGATCCAACCCACCGGCGACCTGCACCTAGGCAACCTGTTGGGGGCGGTGCGGAACTGGGTAGCCGACCAGCACCGCAACGACAGCGTGTTCTGCATCGTCGACCTGCACGCGCTCACGGTCCCCCGGCCGGCCGGCGAGGTGGGGGCGAAGACCCTCGAGCTCGCCCAGACCCTCATCGCCTGCGGCCTGGATCCCGAGGTCTGTACGCTGTTCGTGCAGTCCCACCTCCACGAGCACAGCGAGCTGAGCTGGATCCTGCAATGCAACACCAGCTTCGGCGAGCTCAACAGGATGACCCAGTTCAAGGACAAGTCCTCACGCCAGAAGGACTTCGTTGCGGCCGGCCTGTTCACCTATCCGGCGCTCCAAGCGGCCGACATCCTGCTCTATGACACCGACGAGGTACCCGTCGGCGAGGACCAGGTGCAACACATCGAGGTCACCCGCGACATCGCCGAGAGGTTCAACGCGCGCTACGGCGAGACGTTCGTCCTGCCCTCCGCCGTGGTGCCCGCGGCCGGAGCGAGGGTGATGGACCTTCAGGTACCCACCGACAAGATGTCGAAGTCCGCCGACTCCGATGCCGGCACGATCCTGTTGACCGACGATCTCGCGCGCACCGCCAAAAAGATCAAGCGGGCGGTGACCGACTCGGACAACGAGGTCCGCTGGGACCCTGCGGGCAAACCTGGGGTGTCGAACCTGTTGGGCATCCTCGGGGCGTGCACCGGCAGGGATCCCCGGGACCTGGCCGCGGAGTACGACCAGTACGGGCCGCTCAAGGCCGACACTGCCGACGCCGTGGTCGCCGTGCTGGAACCCATCCAGACCCGGCTCACCGAGTTGCGTTCAGACCCCGCGGAAACGACACGTCTGGTGCACCTCGGCGCTGAGCGCGCCCGCTCGGTCGCGGTGCCGGTGCTCGACCGGGTGAACGAGCACCTCGGACTGTTGCCCCGTTCCTGAGAGCACCCCCGGGCCGCTCAGGCAGGTTGCACCTGCCACGGGGTAGATCACCACCGAGCTGCTCAGGCGGTAACAGCAGCCGCGTGCAACAGCCACAGAGTCAACCTGTAGCTACGAACGTGATCACATCCTGGCCGTTCGGACCCTCGTACATCCCGCTCCAGAATCCGCGGTGGAGTCCCCGGATCTCCAGACCGGCGTTCGACGCCAGATCCTCGATCGTGTCGAGGGTGAGACCGACCGCGGCTTCGGGATGGGTCGGGTCGTGTATCCGCGAACCGTGCGGGCCGTCATGTTCGAAGGTCTGCCCGGATCCGATCTGCACCGCATGTGCCATCACCTGTTCGTCCACGACGAAGAACGAGGCCAGCACGATTCCGTCGGAGGTCAGCACCCGGCGCATCTCCTCCAGGTAGTGCCCCACATCCGGCGGGTACATGTGGGTGAACACCGAGTGCAGGAACACCCGGTCGTTGGAAGCGTCGTCGGCTGGGAATCGAACAGAGGTGTTGGACTCCCGACCGAGCGGGTTGTACATCGGACTGGCCACGTCGAGGTGCTCGAAGCGGAACCGCGGATCGACCGCGGTGATGTTGCGCTGGCACCAACGGATGCTCGGCTCGGTGATGTCCAGACCCAGGTAGCTACCGTGGGGTCCCAGCACGTCACGCAGGCACATCGCATCCCTGCCGATTCCGCATCCGACCTCGAGGATACGGCTGTCGGGGGAAACCGGTGCCCAGCGCTCGTAGTAGCCGAGGTGGGCCTGTGCGATCTCATCCCAGGTGTCCTGTGAGCCACCCGTCATCGCAGCCAGATCGAGGGGAATCCTGAACCCGCGGTAGTCGAACTGCAACTGACGACTGCGGAGGCTGGATCTTCCGAGTCCGATCGCGACCCCCTCCGCCGCCTCGCGGAGCCGGGAGCGCACCGGGATCCCCTCAGGCCGATCGTCCACTTCCCAGAGGCGGTACTCGCGGAGCCCGTGCCGGACTCTCTCTGCGAGCTCGCTCGATATCACCCGGGCGATGGTAGGCGAAGGTCTCACAACCTTCCATCGTCCGCAGCCGCAAGCGTTCGGCCCTGCGCGGCAGGCACGGTCCAATCCTCCTCCGGCAGATGGTGCTCGCGGGCCCACGCGACGACCCGTTCATCGCTGCCCGCCACCGCAAGCAGGTCCGCACCCAGTTCGGGGTACTTGAGGTACAGCCCGACCTTGCGTGTGAACCCGGTCGTGTCGGCCCACACGTTCGCCATGTCGGCACCGCCGATCCAGCCCGACAGGGTTGCCACCACGCGCCCGTAGGTTCCGAGGTCGGGCACCGACTTGCCCACGTCGTGCAACAGCGCCGCAGGAATCACCCACGACTCCCACCCCTGCCCTTGCGCAGCGCGCTCGACCGCCCTTGCCACCGCCACCGAATGAGATTGGTCGACCGGGCGCATCCGGGAGAACAACACCTGCTCGCGTTCGGTGAGGTGGCCCAGCGCCCACTCGACGTCCCGTGGATCAGGGCGCGAGGACACCAGCGAGGCGAAGAACCTCCTGGCCCGGTGCTGTGGTCGCAGCGCCGCCACCGCTCAGTTCCCGACCGACGGCGACGTACGTCCGGCATTCGGCTTTGCGGCCCGCGGATGGGCGCTGCGGTAGGCGTCGAAGAGCAGGTCGTTGGCCACGCGGGTGTAGATCTGGGTGGTACTCACCGACGCGTGGCCGAGCAGCTCTGCGACGACGCGCACATCCGCTCCCCCTTCGAGAAGGTGGGTGGCGCACGAATGGCGCATCACGTGCGGGCTGATCTGCGCGGTCACAGCGGCTCGGGAAGCGCTCAGTCGGATCACCTCCCACACGGCCTGGCGCGACAGGCGGCGACCGCGCACCCCCAGGAACACGGCGTCTGCGTCGTCGCGGGTACGTCCCCTGGTGCTCGAGGCCTCGATGATCATGGGTCGGCCTCGGTCCAGGTAGTGCTCCATAGCGTGTCGCGCCGGCGCTCCGAGAGGCACGATCCGTTCCTTGTCGCGCTTGCCGATCACCCGGACCAGCGCCGCTTCGAGGTCGACGTCGCCGAAACGCAGCCCGCACGCCTCCGAGACGCGAGCACCGGTTCCGTAGAGGAACTCGACGAGTGCGCGGTTGCGCAGCGCGACGGGGTCGCCGCCGGCGCAGTCCGCGGCCAAGGCGTCGAGGATCCGGATGACCTCCGATTGGGAGAGCGCCTTGGGAAGCGCGTCGGGTCGTCGCGGTGTCTCGAGCCGAGCGGTCGGATCCACCTCGCACTCACCCTCGGCCACCAGGTAGCGGTACAGGCCGCGCACCGATACCAACATCCTGGTGCGCGATGAGGCGGCGAGGTCCGTCGCAGCCAGGTGGTTGGCGTAGGCGACCACGTCGCCGGAGCCCACAGAGAGCACGCCGATGCCGCGGCGCTCCAGGAAGCCGGCGAAGGTGCGCAGGTCATGCGAGTAGGCGGAGATCGTCCTGGGGGAACGACCGCGCTCGACGCTCAGGTGCGTGAGAAAGCCCACACATTCCGGTGGGACCTCCTCGAGCGGGCGCAGCGCCTCGGATTTCACAGCGCCACCGATCGTGCTCAACGCAGTCCCACGGCCCGTGCGGTCGCGAGCAGGCCGATCACGGTCTTTCCGTCGGTGATCGCACCGGAGTCGATCGCGAGGAGAGCTTCGGGCAGCGACATCCGCAGCTCCCGCATCACCTGCTCCTCGGGGCCCTGACGATCCCGTGGGACCTCCGAGAGCCCGGTGGCCAAGTAGACGTGTGATTCCTCGTCGGAGAAGCCCACCGAGTTGTGGAAGGTGACCAGGTGCTCGAGCGACTCAGCCGCGAGACCGACCTCCTCGGCGAGCTCCCGACGGGCCGCCACCTCGAGGGCCTCGCCGGCGACATCGAGCTTGCCGGCGGGTATCTCAAGCAGCTCGCGAGCGAGTGGCGCACGGAACTGCGCGACCAGCACGACCTCGCCGGAGTCCAACAGGGGCACGACCGACACCGCACCGGGGTGGCGTACGACATCGCGCGTGATCTCGGTGCCATCGGGGCCGGCGAAGCGCACCTCGTCGAGGGTGATCACGTGGCCCTGGTGGATGACCTCTGAGCCGACGAACCGGAATGGGCTCCCTCCGGTGGCGGACCCTTCAGCGGCGGGCATCTTCGTGGGGTGCGGCCTCCGGGTCGTGTCCGTTGGCCGAATGCCCCGCGGCTTCAGGCAGCAGATGGGGATTGCGTCCCTCGCTGCGCTGCTTGGCGGCGGACATGAAGGCGTCGAACAGCGGGGCGGGGCGGGTCGGTCGGCTCTTGAACTCCGGATGGGCCTGGGTCCCCACCCAGAACGGGTGGTCCTCTAGTTCGACGAACTCCACGAGACGTCCATCGGGTGAGGTTCCCGAGCAGCGCAGCCCCGAACCTTCGAAGCGCTTGCGGTAGATCGGGTTGAACTCGTAGCGGTGTCGGTGACGTTCCGAGACCACGGTGCTGCCGTAGGCCCGAGCCACCTGCGAGCCCTCGTCGAGCTGCGCGATCTGCGCACCTAGGCGCATCGTGCCGCCCTTGTCGACCACGTCGAGTTGTGAATCCATCAGGTCTATGACCGGATGGGGGGTCTGCGGGTCGAACTCGGTGGAGTTTGCATGGTCGAGTCCGAGGCCGTTGCGGGCCCATTCGATCGTCATAACCTGCATGCCCAGGCACAAGCCGAGACACGGCACGTCACGTTCACGTGCATAGGTGGCCGCGGCGACCTTTCCCTCCACACCACGCTCGCCGAACCCGCCGGGTATCACTATCCCGTCGAGGTTGCCGAGACGACCTTCGGCGAGGAGCCCTTCGACATCCTCGGCCTGGATCCACTCGATGTCGACCTCGCAGCCGTGGGCGAACGCGGCGTGGTTGAGCGCTTCGACGACCGACAGGTAGGCATCGGGTAGCGCCACGTACTTGCCGACGATTCCGATCCTCGTGGGAAAGCTCGCGGAGCCCACCCGCGCCAGCAGGTCACGCCACTCGCTCAGGTCGGGATCGCCTTCGGCGAGCCCGAGGATCTCACACGCAACCGCGTCGAGACCCTCGTCGTGCATGACCATCGGGATGTCGTACAGGCTGTCCGCGTCCGCCGCGTTGACCACGGCCTTCGGTTCGACGTCGCACAGCGAGGAGATCTTGCGCTTGAGGTCCTCGGAGATCGCAGCTTCCGAACGACACACGATCGCGTCCGGTTGGATGCCGCGACTGCGCAGTTCGGTGACCGAGTGCTGGGTCGGCTTGGTCTTCTGCTCACCGGAGGGCGCTATGTAGGGCACCAGCGTGACGTGCACGTAGCACACGTTGGTGCGGCCGACGTCGAGTCGGAACTGGCGGATGGCCTCCAGGAACGGGAGGATCTCGATGTCGCCCACGGTGCCGCCGATCTCGGTGATGACCACGTCGGTGCCATCCACCGCCAGCCGGGAGATCCGGCGCTTGATCTCGTCGGTGATGTGGGGGATCACCTGCACGGTGCGCCCCAGGTACTCCCCTCGTCGCTCGGCAGCGAGTACCGAGGAGTAGATGCTGCCGGTGGTGGCGTTGGAGTCGCGGGTGAGGTTCTCGTCGATGAAGCGCTCGTAGTGACCCAGGTCGAGGTCGGTCTCCCCGCCGTCCTCGGTCACGAACACCTCACCGTGCTCGAAGGGGTTCATGGTGCCGGGGTCGACGTTGATGTAGGGGTCGAGCTTCTGCATCGTCACCTGTAGGCCCCGTGCCTTGAGGAGCCTCCCGAGGGAGGAGGCCGTGAGCCCCTTCCCGAGACTCGATGCCACGCCTCCGGTGACGAAGATGTGCTTGGCCAATGCCACTCCTGTCGTCGGCTCGTTCGACACTATCGCGTGTCCCCGGGCGACCCGCGAACACCTCCGGAGCCCTCCCGGCCACGCTGTGCGCCTTCTCGGTCACGCTGTGCACCCACCACACGCCGCTGAGGCAGCACGGCAAGCCGGTATCGTTCGGGTTCCCGTGACCGCTCGTGCAGTGACACCTCCTCCAGCCACCAGAGGACATCTCGCCTTCGACCTGGTGGGCATCGGCCTTCTCGCGCTGTTGGTGCGCGTTCCGGCGTTCCTCGCTCCCAAAGGCCTCACCTTCGACGACGGCGTGTTCTCTCTGTCCGCGTTGGCGATGCGTGACGGCGGGGTGCCCTTCGCGGAGGTGTTCTCCAGCCAAGGCCCCCTGTTCCTGCCTCTGGTGTGGGCTGGCGACCTCCTCGGGTTGCGCACCATCAACTCACCGCGGGTGTTGGCGGTGGCATCGGGTATCGCCGCCGCGATGCTCACGTACCTCGTCGCGCGGCGACTCCGGGATCGCACAGCGGGGCTGCTGGCGGGGGCACTCGTCGCTACCAGCGGAGCACTCACCTGGGTCACCGGACCACTCGCGGCCGACGGGCCGGCGCTGGCCTTCGCTGTAGCGACCGTGCTGTTCGCGCTGTGGTTCCGCGACGCCCCCAGCACGCGCAATGCCGTGCTGGTCGGCCTGGGCACCGGTGCGGTGCTCTCGACGAAGTCCCTCGAGGCACCGGTGCTGGTAGTGGTCGGCCTCGTCATGGCAGCGCCGTTGCTGTCGGGCCTGCGACGACGCGAGATCGATCGCGGTGCCCTCGCACGGATACTCGTCGCGGTCGGCTCCTCTGTAGTCGTCTTCCTGGCTGTGTCGCTGCCTTTCGGGATGGCCGAGGTCTGGGACCAGTCGGTTCGCTACCGCACCGACGCGGCGGACCAGCGCGACATCGCCGCGACCGCCGTGAAGCTGCTCTCCACCGTGTGGGATCGAGACCTCGCTCTCGTGTTCTTCGCGGCGGTGTGTGTGCTCTGGGCGCTGTACGCACGGCTGGCAGGCAGCTCGACCGGTGTCGATCCGAACGGGGTCGATCCAAACGGTGTCGATTCGAACGGTGGCGATCCGAACGGTGGTTCAACCGTCACTGGGGCCACCCGGAGCGAGGTGGACCGTGAATCGTCGGAGTCCACGAGGGACACCCGGTGGTGGTCGCGCTCTGCGTGGAGCGCGGACGGCACCGACTGGGTGCCCTCCGATGCGTTGTTGGTCTCGTCGTGGCTGGCCTGCACCGTCGTGTGGTTGGTGGTGGTCGTGAGCCCTCTGTGGCGCCCCCATGTCGCGGCGGTCACGATCCCGCTCGCGCTTGTGATCGCCTACTGGCGCCCGCCGGCGCGCGTATGCGCCGTCGCGGCCGTGGTGGCGGTGCCACTGGTGGTCATCCAACTCGACGGGCTCCTGTCACCCGGGCGTTACAGCGGACTCAACGGGGAGCTGGTCGCCCAACTCGAACAGCTGCCGGATGGGGCATGGGTGATCTCCGACGAACCCGGCGTGGTGTGGCGCGCCGGGCGACGGACCACCGATGACCTGGTCGACTCGTCGATGCTGCGCCGCGCACAGGGCCGCTACAGCGCGCAGAGCCTGCTCGATGCTGCTCAGGACCCCCGGGTGTGCGCGTTCGTGGCGACCTCCGACGAGCGGTTCGGAGCCTTCGATGAGCTCCCTGCCGCGCTGGAGGACCTCGGCTATGAGCCGCTTACGGTGACCGGAGTCGATTCGGTGCTCTTCGTGCGCAGCGACTGCTCGCCCGGATCCGGGTCCGGGTCCTGACCGGAGGGATCCCCGGAATCGCCGGGGCGGGTCGGCAGCACCCCGTCGACCCTCAACAACAGGTTGATCAGCGCGGCGCTGATGACCCCGAGCATGATGCCGGGCACCGCGATACCCGAGTCGTTGAGCGCGAACCCGAGGACCATCGCCACGATCAGTCCCGCAACCGCGGCCCGTTCCTCGGGGATGCGGCGCGCCACGGTCCGCAGGCGCCACGGCGCCCACCAGAACACGAATGCCACAGCGGCGAACACCAACGGCAGCATCAGGGTCCAGATCGACGACGTGAGCACCGACAGGTTCGCGTTCAGCTTGCGCAACACGACCGTCTCGAAGGCCCCCGCCCCGTTGGTGCCGATGTCGGACAGCAGACGCCCGAGGTGGGTCTGCTGGGACTCTGGTCTGGTCAGGTCCAACAGACCGAAGCCCACCACGACCACCACGGTCACCACCGCGCCGATGACCGCTGTCCGCCAGCGGATCCTCCAGCCGACGAGCATGAACGCGGTGACCCCTGCCGCAGGGATGAGGGTGAGCGCACCCCCCACGTCCGCGCCCAGCATCGGTGCGCCGTCGAGGACCACGCACCAGGCGAGGAGCCCGACCGCGATCCACTTGCCTGCGCGCCCCCGAACCCGGTGGGCGATCAAGGCCGCCAGGATGATGCCCGACGCCGCGAGCATGGAAAACGCAGGGTTGCCGATCCCGTTGAACCTGCCGGCGACGGTGGGCGTGTAGCCGAACACCGTGTTGAACTGGAGTGGTCCACCGAAGACGATGTCGACGCTGAACAGCGAGACCACGAACGCGAGCATCAGCATCAGCGGGTCGGCCACGAACCGGCGGCCCAGACCCTGGGCGACGATGGCCAGCAGCGAAGCACCGACGATCACGAAACCCCACCATGCCGTCGTCCCCAGGTCGTGCAACGCGAACGCGCCCGCGAAGAACGTCATCGGCAGGAAGCCGATCACAGCGAGGGTTGCCACCTCGGCGAAGCTCCGCCACGGTCGATCCGCCCGGGACAGGGTCCAGAACGCCAGCACCCACAGCGCCACCTGTGCCAGCACGAACAGCACCGATGCGAGGCCGAGGATGCGGTCCCGGAACTCCGCCGCCTCGGCGGCTTCCGCGAGGTAGTCGGCCCGCTCGGTGGCATCCGCAGCGGTGGCGTTGCTCTGGATGACCGTTCCCTCCATCGAGTCGGGTCGCTCCACCCCGAGGAGCCCGAGGATCGTCGGGGCGATGTCGACGGTCTGCGCGAACCCGGCTCGCCGTGTGGATCCCGACGAGAGCAGGCCCGACTCCATCCCGGGAGCGCGCACCCCCACGATGGTCAGCGAAGTGCTCTCGTCGCTGGCGTAGGGCGCCACCACCACGACCGCATCCCTGTCCGGATCCACCGCTTCGAGCAGCAACCCCAGCAGGGCATCGGAGCTCTCTATCGCCTGACGCCGGAACCGCTCGCGCTGATCCGCCACCACCAGGGGCACGACATCTTCGTAGCGAACCATGTCGGAGGCCTCCACGAGCACCACCGAGTTGTCCGACCAGAAGGTCTCGAAGGAGCGTGCGACCAGGTCGTTGTCGTAGCGGATGCCGAACGGTGCACTGGGATCGTCCTGCAACAGGGTACGGCCCACCCTGCCCCGCTGGACCAGACCGGATCGATCGATGAGCCCGATGCTGGCCTCGCGCCTGTAGGCGACCTCGTTCCCGCCCCTGCCGTGGTCCCCGTTGGCTATGACCGCCCTGCCCTTGCCGGCCTGCTCGAGCGCAGCGCCGAGGGCTCCCACCTCCGAATCGAACAGAAGTGAGTCGTTCAGCTTGAGCATCGACACGATCCCGAGGTTGAAGACCTCACCGAGCTCGGGCACCACCCCCGAACGGCGGGCGAACTCCTCTGCTATCGGCGAACTGTCGTAGGTCTCCGCATCATCGGGCACCGGTGTGCTCGAATCGGCGGGGACCGCTCCGGGTTCGGTGGGTGCGGTGGGATCGTCGGGACGGGGGCTCGGGACCGCCTGGGTCGGGAGGTCTGCGTCGGGGTCGGGGGCCTCGAACGCATCGGGTGGCACCTCGGTGGGGTCTCCGAAGCGGTCGACCGAGCCGATGGCGTTGCCCGCGACGAACGCCAGGTTCCCCTGGGGGGTGCCCTCGGAGCGAGTGCCGGCGTTCAGCGTCGCGTACCCGTCGACCGCGGAGGTGCGCCGTGTCACCGCACGCACCGACAGATCCCCCACCGCCGAGTCGGCCAGCACGCCGTCCAGGTTGGGGGTGTCGAACTGAGCGAGGTCCTTCCACTGGAGTGTCGGGACCGAGAACACGAGCACCCGCGATGCGCTGGCCGACTTGTCGCCAGCGGCCCCGAGGCCGGCCGGATCGATCACCGACGCAGCGAACACCCCGAGGAGGGCGACGAAGGCCCCCAGCCCCATCCACAGCCGACTCGCCGAGTAGTTCATTCGGGACTCCCGACCCCCGTCACCGAGGGGATCCGCGCCGTGATCTCGGTGCCGAGGAGCCGTAGCCCTCCGAGGTACATCGCTGCCGCCACCGGGACCGCGACGAGTAGCACCAACATCGAGCCCAGCCGGCCCGAGGGGTTCCACCACTGCTCGATCATCCAGGCCACCGTACCGGCGAGCGTTGCCATGAGGATCGACCGGCCCGCCAGCGATGGGAGCACCCAGGTCCCCAAGCGCCGGCGCAACACCACCACGAGGATGACCGAGCCGACGAGGAACGCCACGCTGTGCGCGAGACCCAACGCCACCACCGTTGAGGTACTCGACGAGGTCGCGGCCGCCACCGCCATCACCGCCACCCCGAACAGCGCCGCCACGATGCCTGCAAGAGCAGGCGCTCGAGACTCACCGAGGACGTAGAACACGCGGGCCAACAGGAAGAACGCGCCGTAGGGAAGCAGCCCCACCCCCAGCGATGCGAGCGCCGCAGCGAGGAGCTCCACCGAACCCGCACCCTGCGCCTCCCCGAACGCGAGCACGGTCATCGCCGGGATCGACAGCGCAAGGCACATGGCGCTCAGCGGAACCAACCACACCACCATCGAATCGAGCGCCCAACGCAGGGAGCGCCCGAACGCCTCCATATCCCCCGCGCGGTGCTCGATGGTGAGCTCGGGCAGGATCGTCGTGTGTATCGGCTGGGCGATGATCCCGTACGGAGCGAGGAAGAAGAACCACCCGACCTGGTACGCGACGACACCTCCCTGCACCGCGGAGCCCGCCACGATGGCCGCTCCGAAGATGACAGCGGCCGACGCGTGCTGCACGCTTGCCCAACCGGAGAGCGCCAGCGTTTCGCCCAGCCTCTTGTGGGTACGGGTCCAGCGCGGGACCAGCCGGAACCCGCTGCGCCAGACCGCGATGGTGGGTACCGCCACGAACGCGACGACGCCCAGGGTCCCACCCAGACCCAGGAGCACCTTCTCGGTTGTGGTGAGGTCGAGCCCCGGGTCGCTTCCGGCAACCATGCGAAACGCTACAAGGAAGCCGACCAGGACGACGGTGTTGCCGATCGGGGCCACAGCGGGAACCACGAAGCTGCGGCGAGCGTGGAGCACCGCTGTCGCGATCGCCCCGATCCCGTAGAGCACGACCTGGGGCACGAAGAACCACAACAGGAAGGTCGTGAGATCGCGCTGGGCCGAAGCGATCGAGGGATCCTCCACGGCGACGGTCAGCACCTCGGCCAGCAGCGGGGCGGCGAGCACCCCGATGATCGCCACCGCGCCGAGGATCGCGAGGGTCACCCCGAGCAACTCCCCGGCGAGGTGTTCCGCACCCAACCTGTCGTCGTTGTCGAGATGCTCGACGAAGGTGGGTACCAGAACCGCCGACAACGCACCGGCGGCGAGCAGTTCGAAGAGGATGTTCGAGACCGTGTTGGCGCTCTGGAACGCGTTGCCGAGGTAGGTGGTGCCCAACACCGCTGCGATCACCAGCACACGGATCCCACCGAAGCCCCTGGATATCGCGGCGGCGATCCCCATTCCGGTGGCCGATCGCGCGACCGACTGCTCGCCCCCTGTGGGGCTCACCTGTCGCGACGCCGTGGCGTCATGGACCCTGCCACGGAGGAACCACGCCGTCCACGCCGGGACCGTACCCGTAGCGACCGCTGAGTCCCTCCAGACCCTCCGCCAGGGCGAGCACCGTGGCCACGCGTCCGGCCTCGAGGTCGAGATCGTCCACCGTCGACACCCCGTTCGCTCCGGCATCTGCCAGCTCATCGAGGATCTCACCGCGGGGCGGGTCCGCATCGGTCTCGCTCGCGGGCGGCGGCACGACCTCACCGAGGACTGCCGGCAGACGGGCACCGGCCGCGATGCGCACCATCTCGGCCACCTCCACACCGGGTTGGCCGAGACTCGACTCGGGTCCGGTGACTCCTGTGACCAGCAGTCTCTGCGCAGCGGTGCCGGTCTCGCCGTCGATCACCTGGATCCGCAGTAGCCCGGCTTCGGCGAGGGCAGCGATCGCGTCACCGTCGAGCATCAACGGCACGACCTCGAGTGGCGGTGCCAGGGTGGTCGTGGTCGTCGTGGTGGACGTGCTCTGAGACGGATCCACTCCGGTGCTCGTAGGGACCTCGCCTTCGCCGTCGGGACCGATCACGTCGCCCGCGTACATCGACTCCCTGGATTCGGGATCCACCCCCAGCATCTGGTCCCACAGCGCAGCACGCACCTCCTGTGGGGTTGCCGAGAGCGGTTGTCGGAGGATCTCCGCAGCGACCGCGAGGTCCTGTGGATCGTCGAGGCTGAAGCGTCGGTCCAGCCAGATGATGCCCTCGACCCTCGAACCACCGTCGCGCAACCGCCTGACCAGATCCTCCACCGGTGCCGCCTGCACACCGTTGTCGGCCACGACAAGGGTCGCTGTTTCTTCGAGACGACCCGCCACCGCGTAGGGAGCCGACTCCTCGATGTAGCTCCCGTTGCGGTCGAGTTCGGCCTTGCGGGCATCCATCGCCGCAACCGTCTCGTCGAGGGACTGCTCCACCCCGTTGAGGCGGTCCTGGAGCGAGTCCGCGATCTGACCGTCGAGCACGGATCCGACCACGACGCCCACCGCGAGGGCGAGGAAGAACGCGACCGTCGACACCACGTAGAAACGAAACGTCACCATCTCAGGAAGTCACCATCTCAGGAGAGCCGACCGGTGATCGAGTACCAGAAGTCCCGCACGTCGAGCCACACGGTCCGCAACAGCAGTTGGAGCGAGTCCGACACCAGGGCGACCGCGAGGATCACCACGATCGCAGCCACCACCAGCAGCAACAGGTCGCGTCGGCGCACACGGCCCTTGTAGAGCTGGCTCACGCCCTTGGCGTCGATGAGCATCGGGCCCAGCCGCAACCGGGTCAGAAACGTGCTCGACATCCCCGCGCGCCCCTTGTCGAGGAACTCGACCATCGTCGCATGGGTTCCCACGGCCACGATCAACTCCGCTCGGCATTCGTACGCCAACAGCATCGCAGCGTCCTCGCTGGTGCCCTCGACGACGAACTCCACGTAGGGCTTCCCGGCCTCCTGGAGCTCCTCACGACCCGGTGCGCGACCGTCGGGGTGCACGTGGTGGACCAGTTCCGCTCCGCACTCCCAGGCGTTGGCCGACAGGGAGTCGAAGTCGCCGATGATCATGTCGGGTACGAGGTTGACCTCCAACAGGGCATCCGCACCCCCGTCCACAGCGACGAGCACTGGATGGTATTCGTGGATGTAGGCGCGCAGCGCCCGCAGGTCGTCCTTGTAGTCGTGGCCGCGAACCACCACGAGCACGTGGCGCCCCTCGAACTCTGTTCGCAGCGGCGGCACCACGAGCGGCTCGAAGGCCAGGTCGGCTTCCTTGTCGATGTACTCGAGCGTGTTGACAGCGAACGTGCGGAGCTCCGCGCCGATCGATTCACGGGCGTGCTCCATCCGCTCGCTGATCTCGTCGCGTGCGATCACTTCACCACGCGCCACCTCGGTGCCTTCGAGCAGGATCCGTCCACCCTCGAGGGTGACCTCCGAGCCGTCGGTGACGAGGTCCATCACCTCTGCGCCGGCGTGGTCGACCAGCACGATGCCCGCCTCGTCCAGACGCTGAGGTCCGCTGTTGGGGTAGCGCCCCGAGATGAACTCCGATGCGTTGACCACCGCCGATACCCCGGTGGCGACCAGGGACTCCCCTGCCACACGGTCGAGGTCGCGGTGGTCGATGAAGGCCACCTCGCCCGCACTCAGGCGCTTCGCTAGCTCCTTGGTGCGTCGACCGACCCGAGCGGTCCCCACCACGGTGCCCCGACCGGCGTCGAGGTCTGTCATGGAGCCACCTCGCGTAGATGGTCCACACGATCCGCCGCGACGGCCCGCGCCGGATCGTCGAGCGCTCCGCGCGCCTTGGAGGGGAGGAGCATGGAAGGGGAGGAGAGGGGCTTGGAAGGGAGGTTGGCCATGAGGGTCTCGGCAGGCCCGGTCAGCCCGATGGCTGACCCCTACCGCACCAAAACGTAGTGGATGTGCCCCTGTGAGGGCATGCTCGGGCCGATCACGGGTTACCCCGGCTCAGGATCGGCGTCCGAGCCCATCGAGTCCCCTCAAGGGACCGACGCGCTCGATCACCGCACTGAACGACACGAACTCGCTCGCGAGGTTGGCTGCGAGCACCCCCACGAGCACCCAGGAGCGGGTGATCGGCTCGAATGCCAGCACCACCGACAACCCCAGGGTCGCCCCGAGCGGATTGGCACCGGTGTCACCCAGCATGAGTCGCTCGCGCAGATCGGGCACGAGCAGGACCAGTGCGGCCCCACACACCACGGCCAGGCCGAACGTTGCCGCTGCGGCGCCCGACGCAGCGAACACCACGACCGCTGCGACCAGAGACACCTTCAGGACCCGCCCGGGTGCCCGGTCGAACAGGTTGGCTAGGTTCGCGCTCAGCGCGACCAGTGCACCGTCGAGCAGCAGGCGCACCGCGGAGTCGCCCGAGCGTGGGTAGACCACGATGACAGCGACGGTGGGAAGTACGACCAACTTCAGCGCCCCGGCGCTGAGATCACCGTTCAACATGGCGCGGAGATGCCCCAGATATCCCGAGGTCCCCTCGTCGACCGCAACATCGTCCATCAGGCCGAGCAGCGAGAACCCGAGCGCTGCGCTGGCTGTCAGCGACAGCGAACCCATGGCGGTGGTGTTCGCATCCCAGCGCAGGGTGTCGAGGAGCTGGTAGATCGCGAGCACGCCGACGACGGTCGCGGGGATCACGAGTCCCACTGCCGTGGGCACCTGGGCGCCGCGGAAGTTCGCCCGCAGGAACAGGTCTCTGGCGAACAGCGGTCCGGTCGCCCGGTAGATCACCAGTGCGTAGGCGACGCCGCCGAGCAGCCCTGCGACGAGCAGGCTCACCGACGGGCCTCGGCCAGCAACTCGCTGGCGTGACGCCTCGCAGCGTCGCTGTCGGGCTGCCCCGAGAGCATCCGCGACAGCTCGACCACCCGCTGCTCGTCGCTCAACAGGACCGCCGTGGTGACAGCGGAGCCACCATCGGGTAGGTCCGTGGAGTCCTTCTGCACGCTCACCTGGGCGTCGGCGAACGCGGCGACCTGCGGGAGGTGGGTCACCACCAGCACCTGGTGGTCCTTCGCCAGAGCGGCGAGTGCACGCCCGACGGCGACCGCGGCCTGACCTCCGATGCCGGCGTCCACCTCGTCGAAGACCATGGTGGGAGGACCACCGGAGAGGACCAGGCGCAACGCGAGCATCACCCGGGAGAGCTCCCCGCCGGAGGCGACCTTGGCGAGTGGACCCATCGGAGCCCCCCGGTTCGCAGCGAGGCGGAACTCCACCGCCTCACCCGCACCCGGGAGTTGCACCGAGTCTTCCACCGCGATCTCGACTCTCGCTCCTGCCATGGCGAGATCGCCGAGGTGACCTTCGATCGCAGCTGCGAGCTCGGGGGCGACCCTCCGACGCTGTGCCCCCAACTCGGCCGCCCTGGCCGCCACCTCCGAGCGCGCGGCGTCGATCTCGACCGCGAGCGCAGCCCTGCGTTGCGCTGTGCCCTCCAGGGCGGCGAGTTCCTCGGCGTGGACGCGTTCGAAGTCGATCACCTCCGCGATCGTCGCGCCGTACTTGCGTCGCAGCTCCACCAGCGCGTGGCGACGCTCGCGCACCTCGCTCAGACGCTCGTGATCCGGTTCGATGCTCTCGGTGATGCTGCGGAGATCGCTCACGCAGTCGGTGAGCTCCCCGTCGAGCTCGTCCAGACGACGGGCCAGGTCCTCGAAGGGTGACGCAGCAGCCAACTCGGCGCGTGCACGTGCCAGCAACTCGAGGACCGTGCCGTCGGTATCCGCCGCCGCCTCCCCGATCGATCCGCCGGTGAGCAACTCCAGGGCGCGCGACGCTCTGGCGCGGTACTCGACCGCACCGGCGAGCAGGTCCTCCTCGGCATCGAGGATCTCCTCTTCACCCTCGACAGGGGACACGGCGGCGATCTCCTCGAGCTGGTAGCGCAACAGGTCGATCTGGCGCTCCCGCTCCCGCTCGTCGCCACCGAGGTCGTCCAACTCGTCGGTCAGCATCTTCAGCGCACCGCGCGCCTCTGTGAGCGCGGCCGTGTCGATGTCGCCGTAGCGGTCGAGCGCGTCGCGCTGGGCCGCTGAGCTCAGCAGCACCTGCGCTCCGTGCTGACCGTGCACCTCCAGCAGCGAGGAGGCGAGCCCGGCGACGCTCGCTGCGGTGGCCAGTCCGCCGTCCAGATAGGAGCGGCTCCGTCCCTCGGCAGGTACCACTCGCCGGAGCACCCATTCACGCTCAACTGGTACACCCTCGGCTGGTGCGCCGTCGCCTGGTACACACTCGACTGGTACACCCTCGGTGCGATCCTGATCGTGACCGACGTCATCGGAGCGGTCCGCGGGTCCGGCGAAGAGCCCTTCGATCGAAGCCTCGTCGGCCGCGGGCCGGACCTTCGACGCGTCGGCTCGCTCACCCATCAGGAGCCGAAGCGCCTCCACGAGCATGGTCTTGCCCGCACCCGTCTCTCCGGTGAGTGCGGTCATGCCCGCACCGAGCGGGATGCGCGCGGACTCGATCACACCGAGGTTGCGCACCACCAACTCGACCAGCATCGGGCCGATCGTAGATGACCACCGGGGCCGACAGGTCGGGGCTCAGGGGTTCCAGAGCCCCAACTTGTCGCGCAGCACGGTGTGGAAATCGCGATCGCCGAAGGTGACGAACAGCGACGGACGCTCCGCGGCGGTGCACAGGACCGACTCGCCGGGATGCAACGGGTCCCTCTGGCGCCCGTCGAGAGACAGCCCACCGTCTCGGGTCCCCGACACGACCACTCGGATCTCGCAGTCGGGCCGAAGCACCATCGTGCGGTCGAAGAGCATGTGGGGCGCGACCGGCGCCATGATCACCGCCCGGTGGACCGGATCCACGATCGGGCCTCCCACCGAGAACGAGTACGCGGTGGAGCCCGTAGGTGTGCCGAGGATCAGCCCGTCTGCGATCCACGACGTGAAGTGCGTGCCGTCGAGATCCACCTCCAGGCGCACGGTATGACCGGGGGCGGACTTCTCGACCACCACCTCGTTGAGGCAACTCGTGCGTTCCGTGATGCCATCGCGGCGTTGCACCACGACATCGAGGCGCATCCTCTCCTCGATCCGGTAGGCGCCGGAGAGGAAGCGCTTGAGCGACATCGAGATGCCGTCGCTGTCGACCGCGGTCAGGTAGCCGAGGTTCCCGCGGTTCACGCCGAGCACTGGGATCTGCTCCCCCACAGCGAAGTCCGCAGCGCGAAGCACCGTCCCATCGCCACCCATAGCGACGAGCACATCGAGACCTACGGCGAAGTCCTCCGGGTCGGCCCCGAGGTCGGCACGGCCCGCCGTCGCCGCATCGGGCTCGGGCAACGACACCTGGTGGCCACGGTCCAGGAGCCAGTCGATCGGCTTGGCGACATCGTCCGCCTCGAGCTTTTCGTGCAGGACGAACCCGAACGAGCTCATGGTGCCTCCACCCCTGGGTAAGCGTCGGCCTCTGCGCCTGCCTCAGCCTCTGCGCCGGGTTCGGCCTCTGCGCCTGCCTCGGCCTCTGCGCCGGCTTCGGAGCCGGCTTCGGTCCCCTCCTGCACCCCGGCTGCCGATGTCGACACGACGTGCTCGATCCTGTCCGCGACGGCCCCCTCGAGCGGTGGGACATCGGGGCCCGCGTGGAGGTGCATCAGGAACTCGGTGTTGCCCTCTGCACCTCGGATCGGGGAGACCATCACATCAATGATGGCCGCTCCGGCGGCATCCGCGGCCACCGATACCCGTTCGAGTGCGAGGCGCCACAGGGCTGGGTCGCGCACCACTCCCCTGGTCCTGGCCACCTCGGCGCGTCCACACTCGAACTGGGGCTTGACCAGCACCACCAGCCACCCGCTGCGCTGCGCCTCGTCGCCTGTGACGGCGGCCACGAGAACCCCCATCACGACCGACAGCGAGATGAACGAGAGGTCCGCGACGCCGGCATCGAAGGGCCCGATCGCATCGGGATCGATGTGGCGCAGGTTTGTCCGCTCCATGACGACGACGCGTCCGTCGCTGCGGAGTCGCTCGTGGATCTGGCCGTGCCCGACGTCGAGAGCGACCACCTCCCTGGCGCCGTGTTGCAGGAGGCAGTCGGTGAAACCGCCGGTCGACGCACCGGCATCGAGGACCCGCAGACCGCTGGGATCGAGTCCGAAGCCCTCGATAGCTGCCTCGAGTTTGAGAGCTCCCCGACCGACGTAGCGAGGGGGAGCCCCCTGGACGACCACCGCGTCGCCGGCCTCCACGAGCCGGGCAGGCTTCTCGGCGATGGAACCGCCCACCAACACCCGGCGTGCCTCGACGAGCTCACGCGCAGCGCTGCGGCCCGGGGCCAGGCCCCTGCGCACGAGTTCCGCATCGAGCCGACGCCTCACGGTGCGAGCCTATCGAGCACCCCTGGGCACCAAGGCGCCGCCCACGCTGGACTGCGATCTCGCCACTACCTGTGGGCACAACGGCG
>JBKEAI010000184.1:0-36713 GCA_047972145.1 Microthrixaceae bacterium | reverse complement strand
GTGGTGGGTCTCGTGTGCACCCCGGAGACCGATCACCCGTCGGAGGACTCCCTCGCCCACGGGTTGGATCCGCTCGGTTGCCCACACAGATCGGTTGCCTCCCGGGTAGATGCCGCCGCTTGGGATCCGACCGACAACGCGTGGCGAGCACTACCCGCACCGCCGCTGGCGCACTATGAGAGATCCGCGAACGGAGGGCACGACGCGACGTTCCTCAACGGCCGTTTCGATGAGTTGCTCGCGGTGAGTTGGGATCGAACGACGCAGACATGGGTGGAGACGACCAACCCACCTGGACCCCCGATCGACGGCGAGCAGGTCGAGGTGGGTGGGGTGCTCGCTTGCAGCGGATCCGGCGGTACGCGGGCAGTCGCTGCACTGGAGGATCCCCCGGACACAGCGGAACCGCGACCGAGACAAGCGTGGATCACCTTCCTCGACTCCGACACCGCCGCGTGGAGCGAGCGCCTGGACATGGGCTACACCGGCTCGAGCTTGGTTGCGTGTCACGACGACCTTGCCGTGGTGCGCTCGATGGCAACCGACAAGGTCGGCCTCGAGCGGTACGAGGAGTTGGGGGTGGACAACGAGACCCAGGCCGTCACGGTGATCGACGCATACCGCGCAATCGATCTTCGAAGCGGTGAGACGAGCCCGGTGGAGGTCGGCCCGAACCTGGGGGTCGAGGTGATCGGTGATGGCGAGTGGATGGTGGTCGACCGTGTGGCCGATGCAGACCTCGCCGCGATGGGCACGGCATCCGGTCCGAGTGACCCCGCAAGCGTCAGCGAGCCAGCTCCGACTACCCGGTTCGTGGGGCAGCTGCATCGCGACGGTCGAGGTGAGCCTGCACCGGTGCGCTTCGCGGAGGTGGACGCTGCGTCGTCGCCACTTGGGGCTATAGACGGCTATCCGCCCCAAGGATTGTGGAGCGAAGGCCTCTGGTTCGGGGCGTCGAGCATGGGTCGCGGGGCGAACGAGGACTACGCGCTCCGTTTCGTCGCGTGGGTGCCTCCTGGCGACGGGTAGGTCCGGCATAGGGTTCTGCGATGCAGCGCCGGACGTTCCTCACCCGTGGCGCGCTCGGCATGGGATCGGTCCTGGCGACACCACGGCTCTGGCAGGTGGCCCACCAGGGTGAGGCCGCACCGGGTGCAGGTCCCTACGACTCGATCGTGGGTGCCCAACCCGACGCCAACGGCCTTTTGCTGCCCGAGGGTTTCACCTCCCGGGTGATCGCGAACTCGGGTCGACCGGTGGCTGATACGGGCTACGGATGGCACGCCTTTCCCGACGGTGGTGCGACGTTCCCCGCCGAGGACGGTGGTTGGATCTACGTGTCGAACAGCGAGGCGATCCTGCCCGGTACCGGTGGTGTCTCGGCGGTGCGCTTCGATCCCGACGGTGAGATCGCCGATGCCTACCGGATCCTCGGGGACACCGCGATCAACTGCGCCGGGGGACCGACCCCTTGGGGCACCTGGCTGTCGTGCGAGGAGTTCGACTGGCACGGTGTCGAGCCGGCGGCCGCGGCCTTCGGATCGGTCGCCGGCCGCGTGTGGAGCACAGACCCGACCGGGCGCGAGGATCCTGTCGCCCTGCCTGCAATGGGTCTGTTCCAGCACGAAGCCGCTGCTGTCGACCCTGTGGCGGAGGTCGTCTACCTCACCGAGGACCAAGCCGATGGCCGGCTGTACCGCTTCAGCCCCGATTCCTACCCAGACCTGGGATCCGGGGTGCTGGAGGCCGCGGTGATCGAGGGTTCGGACATCGGCTGGATACGTGTCGAGGACCCCGAGGCGAGCGAACGTCCCACCAAGGCCCAGGTACCCGAGGCGAACGTATTCGAGGGTGGGGAGGGGATCTGGTACTCCGACGGGAGCATCGTGTTCGCCACCAAGAGAGACAACAGGGTGCACGCGATCGACACCGCGCAGCAGACCTACAGGGTCATCTACGACGCGGCGCAAACGGGTGGGGTGCCCCTGCGCGGGGTCGACAACCTGACCGTCGAGGAGGGATCCGGCGACGTGTTCGTCGCCGAGGACGGCGACGACATGCAGGTGGTGCTCATCACCCCCGATGGAGAGGTGGCACCCTTCACACAGGTGTTGGGCCAGGACGATTCGGAGATCACCGGCCCTGCGTTCAGCCCCGACGGTACCCGGCTCTACTTCAGCTCCCAGCGCGGGAGCGACGGCAACGGGATCACCTACGAGGTGACTGGACCGTTCAGAGGTGCCGCAGAGCCCGCCCGAACGACCTCCACCACAGCGCCGCCTAGCACCGTTGCCGGTACGATCGCCGACGCGATCGCCGTTGCGGGGTCCACCCCGGCGAGGGAAACCGCCTCAGCGAGTGACGGCAACGCAGACGACGGTGGCCCCTCCGTACCGCTTATCGGCGCAGTCGCGGTGGGAGCATCGATTGCCGCTGGTGGCGCGCTGGTGGCGCGACGCAACAGGGTCGCGCTCGGCGACCGCGAGGCGTGAGCGCCGCCGCCTCGTCACAGCTGGGCAGAATCCACACCGGCCGAGCGCCGCACCGACAAGAATGCGCCCCGGGTACCGGACCGGCACCACCAGCGAGAGACTCCGAGGGAGACAGCCCATGGGTCGCAACATCCTGTTCATCACCACCGACCAGCAGCGCTACGACTCGCTGGGGTGCAACGGCGGGACCATCGCACGCACACCGGTGGTCGACGGTCTCGCGTCGAGGGGCATCAGCTACCAGCGCGCGTACAACCAGAACACGGTCTGCATGCCGGCGCGCTCTTCGATGCTCACCGGTCAGTACCCGCGCACCCACGGTGTGGTCGCGAACGGCATCCCTCTGCCGACGGACGCCCCGTCGATAGCGGAGTACCTGCGAACCGAGGCCGGCTACCGCACCGCGCTGTTGGGCAAGGCGCACTTCGAACCGGCATTCGACCCGGAGGTGCGCTGGGAGGAGACCCGCCGTTGGCGAGACGGTGATACCGGCTACTGGCGGGGCTTCGACCAATCGATCCAGGCGATGCACGTCGCCGCGTTCCAGGGCGCCCCGATCGCGCACTACGGGCGCTGGCTCAAGAAGAACCATCCCGAGCACCTCGAGAGCTTCTCCCCGCTCCTCGGAGCCGAACCCGGTGGTGACACCGGCGCGCCCGAGACCAAGAACAACCCGATCCCGACGGCGTGGTACCACACCGACTGGGTGGCCGACATGGTGACAGCGCAGCTCGACGAGTATTCCGACGACGACGACTGGTTCATCTGGATGTCGTTCCCCGACCCCCACCATCCGTGGGATCCGCCCGCGGAGGAGCTCGCGCGCGTCCCGTGGCAGGACCTCGACCTACCGCCCGGGCACCCCGGTTCCGACGAGGCGATCCGCGATGTTCTCGCGCGCAAGCCGGCGCACTGGCTCGGCTACTACGACGGGTCCTTCGTCAACGCCGAGGGTGCCCCCGCGGCGTTCCAGGTGCCCACCCTCACACACGACCAGATCCGCGAGATCAACGCCAAGGTCCACGTGATGAACGAGCTCGTCGACGAGGCGTGCGGGCGGGTGCTCGCCCACATCTCGGCCAAGGGTTGGACCGAGGACACCGACGTGTTCTTCACCACCGACCACGGCGAGCTCCAGGGTGACTACGGCCTGCTCTACAAGGGCCCCTACCACACCGATTCGCTCATGCGACTGCCGCTGGTGTGGGCACCAGCGCCGAGCGTCGAGGTCACCCCGGCGGTACGGAGCGACCCTGTCGGCCAGATCGACCTCGCGGCGACGTTCTGTGAGATAGCGGGCGTGGAGGTGCCGCAGTGGTGCCAGGGCACGCCACTTCCCGTGGACGGGAACAATGACCGCGAACGTGTGCTGTGCGAGTGGGACAGCCAGTTCCCCGGCTGGGGCATGCACCTGCGAACGATCTATCGCGACGGTTGGCTCTGCACCGTGTACGAACCGAGCACCGGCGGTCAACCCAACGGGTTGGAGCGCTCGTCGTTCGCCCAGGCGATGTTCGGCGACCTTCTGTCGACGCCGATCGACATCCAGTACGACGGCACAGAGGGCGAGCTGTACAAGATGGACGAGGATCCACACCAGTGGTGGAACCTGTGGGACGACCCCGGCTACCGCTCGGTGCGCGACGACCTCGTGGCCGACCTCTACGATTCGCTCAGCGACGATGTGCGTCACCTGGAGGTCGAGTCCCCCGCATGAGTCCCTGCGAGACATGACCGTCCTCGAGGACCCGCCATGCATGTGATCGTCCTCGGCGCGGGCGAGGTCGGCTCGTACGTGGCCGAGCGGCTCAGCCAGCAGGGGATCGACGTCGCGGTGATCGAGAACGACCCCGAGCGCCTCAGCGCGGTCGAGGAGAAGCTCGATGTGATGTCGATCCTCGGCTCGGGAACCCATCCCGGTGTGCTCGCGCGCGCCGGGGTCGGCCGTGCGGAGCTGCTGGTCGCGGTCACCAACGACGACGAGGTCAACATGATGGCCTCCCTGGCGGCCAAGCAGGCAGGGGTGGATCGCACGCTCGTGCGCCTCGAGGCCGAGGAGCTCCGCGCGGACGCTGCCGCGGAGCTACGAGCGGCGGTGGGAGCCGACCTCGTGATCGATCCCGACCAGGAGGCCGCACGCGACATCCTCCAGCTCCTCGAGATGCCCGGTGCCAGCGAGGTCGAGGTGCTCGCAGGGGGCGAGGTGTTGATCGTCGGGGCGCGCCTGACATCGGACTCCTCTCTGGTGGGCAAGACCCTGCATGAGGTGGCTGTCGATAACGAACCGAACTGGGAGTTCCTGTTCGGAACCATCTCGAGGGCGGGTCAGACGATCATCCCGCGCGGCAACCACGAGCTGTGCGCGGACGACATGGTGCGGGTGCTCTGCAAGCGTCAGGCCCGCCGGCGTCTCATGGATGTGCTCGACCTGCCGGTGCGTGCACCGCGGCGTGTGCTGTTGCTCGGCGGGGGACGCACAGCGGAGTTGGTAGCACTGCCCCTGGCGCGGCGGGGGTCCGAGGTCGTGATAGTCGAGGAGGACGAATCGCGGGCCCGTGAGCTCGCCGAGCGGCTGCACCGGGTCACGGTGCTGCGTGGCGACATCACCGACGCGGAGGTGCTCCTGGAGGCGGAGGTCGGCTCCTTCGACGCCGTCGCCGCTCTCACGGGCGCCGACGACGCCAACATCATCGCGTGCCTGTTCGCCAATTCCCAGGGAGCTGGGGAGACCCTCGCCATCGCACACCGCCTGGAGTTGCTTCCCATGCTCACCGAGGTGGGTATCGACGCCGCGCTCTCACCGCGGACCGCCACCGCGGACCGCGTCATCTCGCTGGTGCGCGGAGAGATCGCAGGTGTCGCTACCTTCCTAGAGGGACCGGTGGAGATCCTCGAGTACGAGGTCGCCCCCGGCAGTGCGGCAGACGGCGCTGTGATCGCCGAGATGGACCTGCCCGACGAGGTGCTCCTCGGCGCGGTCGTGCACGAGGGGTCCGCCGAGATCGCCCGTGGACGCTCGAAGCTCGCAGCGGGTGACCACGTGGTGGCCTTTGCGATGCCCTCGGGAGCCGAGCAGATCGGGCGCCTGTTCGCGTGAGCGAGGTGCCCGGAGAACAGCTCGCCACCGCGGAGATCAGCCGGCGTTCGCGTAGGCGGCGGTCCGCAGAGGCGAACATCGCAGGGCTCGCCCTGGTGGTCTGTGGTGGGGCCCTTGTGCTCTCGGCGCTCGTCGGCCTGACCGAGAGCACCGACGACGTGGCTCCGATGGCGCTCTGGGGAACCTCGGTGGGTCTCGGGGGATTGGCGCTGCGACACTGGTTCGACCTGCCCGAGCGGATCAGTCCCCGGGCGTCGCTGCGGACCGCCGCGGTCGCACTGGTCGCCATGATCGCCTCGTCGAGCGCGGCGTACCTGGTAACTGGGGCGATCCCGGGCCTGGAAGCCGCTGTTATGGAGTCCACCTCGGGTTTCACGACCACAGCGCTCACGGTGCTCACCGACCCTGAGGCCCAATCCCGGACGGTGCTGTTCTGGCGGGCGTCCAGCCAGTGGATCGGTGGCTTCGCTGCGCTCGCGACGATCATCGCGGTGCTGCCCTTCCTCGGGGTCAGCGGTCCCGCGGATGCCCAGACACGGCTCCCCACAGGGGTGTCGCACCTCACCTCGGGCCATGTGCGACGCCTGTTGGCGCGCTACCTGGGTCTCTACGCACTGCTGACCGTGGCCGGTGCAGCGCTGTTCCTCGCCGGGGGCATGGGCCCCTTCGACGCGGTGACCTACGCCTTCACCACGATCTCGACCGGCGGGTTCGCGAACCACGGCGGATCCTTCGGCTACTTCGACTCCGCCCTCGTGGAGTGGATGGGCGTGGCAGGCATGTTCCTCGGTGGGTTGTCCCTGGCGGTGGTGTGGTCGGTGCTGCGGGGCCAGACGTCGCGGATCGTCGGGGCTATGGAGTTGCGGGTCTACTGCGGGCTGATCCTCGGAGCCACAGCGATGATCGCCGTCGTACAGAGCCCTGGAAGTGGCCTGTTCGACAACGTGCGCATCTCGGCGTTCAGTGCAACCTCGGCGGTGTCCTCCACCGGGCACTGGGTGGCTGACTGGTCCGAGTGGGTTCCGGGGATGCAGATGATGCTCCTGGTGCTGATCGGGGTGGGTGCCATGTCGGGGTCGATGGGCGGCGGGTTCCGCATCGTTCGGGGGATGGCACTGTTCAGCTACCTGTGGCGAGAGCTCCAGGTCCAGTTGCAGCCCCGCCTGGTGCGTGTCGTGCGCGTCGGGCGCGAGGTGGTGCCCGAACCGTTGTTGCAACGGGTCCTCGGATACCAGGTGCTCTACCTGGGCACCGCTGCGGCGGGCTTCATAGCCATGGCCGCAGCGGGCACCGATGTGGTGACCGCGCTCTCGGGGTCGATCAGCGCCCTGGCCACCTATGGGCCCGCGCTGGGAGACCTCGGAGTCGGTCATTCGGTCACGGTGCTGGGTGCGGACGCTGTGGTGGTGGCGGGCTTGTTGATGTTCGCCGGGCGCATCGAGTTGTACCCACTGCTCGACGGGGTGGTTTCGCTCGTGTCATGGCCCCTGCGCAAGCTGCGGGCACTGTCTTGACTGCGGGCACTGTCATGACTGCGGGTACTGTGATGACCGCGGGCACTGTCATGCCTGCGGACACTGTCATGACGGGACGCCGGAGTGACCGCGGCGGCGGAGCTGTGGCGGTGGCCCCATGACAACCGAGGTCGCCTTCGATCCCGGGCTGCGCAAGGTGCGCAGCATCTGGGTGCACATGGCCGGGCTGTCCCTGGTGTTCGCCGCTGCCGGGATGGCCGTGTGCGCCCTGGTCGACGTGGTCGAGCGGGGTCATGGGACAGCCGGGTTGCTGTGGGCCGCCGCTGTGACCGCGGTGGTAGGTGAGACGTTGCGGCGGGTCAGCACTGTCGGCGACGAGTTGCGGCCCCGCGCAGTGTTCGTCGCGGTGAGCCTCGCGTGGGTGATCACAGCGGTCGCCGGCGCGCTGCCGTACCTGTTCACGGGACTGCTCGACACCTTCGACGGTGCGCTGTTCGAGTCGATCTCTGGATTCACCTGTTCCGGGTCGAGCATCTTCTCCGCGGCCGACTTCGACGACGCCACCCCGGGCCTGTTGTTCTGGCGCCAGATGACCCAGTGGTTCGGGGGGATGGGGATCATCGTGTTGGCGGTCGCGGTGCTCCCATTCCTCGGGGTCGGTGGCCTGGAGTTGATCCGCGCCGAGGCACCGGGGCCCACATCGGACCGGCTCGCCCCTCGGGTGAGCGAGACCGCGAAGAGGCTCTGGGCGGTCTACGTGGTGTTCACCGCGGTATCCGCAGTCGCGTTGTTCATCGCCGGAGTGGGCTGGTTCGACGCCACAGGGTTGTCGCTCGCGTTGGTCTCCACCGGGGGTTTCGCGCCGGAGGCTGCCTCGATCGGTGCATACGACTCGGTCGCGGTAGAGGTGGTGACCATCGTCGGTATGGTCATCGGCGGGGCGTCGTTCACGCTGCTGTACGCCGCACTGAGGGGGCGGCCGGGGGACTACGTGCGCAACCCGGAGTTTCGTGGATACGCCGCCGGGCTGGTCGTGGGAACCGCCGTGGTCACGTTGTTCCTGGTCACCGCGGGGGGATCGTTCGGTGAGTCGCTGCGGATGGCGTCGTTCAACGTGGTCACCCTCGGTACCTCGACCGGATTCGGGAACGCGACCGGTTCCGGCTCCCTCGGCGACTTCGCGATGTGGGTGCCCGGGGCGCAAGTGGTGCTCTTGTTGTTCATGTGGGTGGGTGGCATGACCGGATCCACCTCGGGGGGCATGAAGGTGCTGCGCGCCCAGGTAATGGCAGGTGTGGCATGGCGTGAACTGCGCAGGGCGGAGCGTCCCCGCAGCGCCCTGGTGGTCAAACAGGGCACCGAGGTGGTCCGCGACGAGATCGTCGGGCGCATCGCCGGGTTCGTGCTGCTCTACGTGGTTATCGTCGTCGTCGCCACCGTCGCGCTGACCCTCGCAGGCACCGACGTGCTCACCGGGTTCTCCGGCGCGATAAGCGCGATGGGCAACATGGGCCCGGCCCTGGGAGAGGCAGGCCCGGCATCGAGCTTTGCCGTCTACTCGGCACCGGAACGGATGATCCTCGCCGCACTCATGTTGGTCGGGCGCCTCGAGGTGTTCCCGATGGTGCTCAGCGTCGTGGTTGCGGTGAACTGGCTCGGCCGACGCACCAGCCGGCGCTGAGTTCGGCCCTGTCGCGGATCGCGGGGTGGTTCCCCTAGACTGCCAGTGCACCGGGCGAAGTCCTCCCGGCAAGCCCGGGGCCGAAGCGGTCGTCGGGCAGACAGAAAGCGTTGCAATGAGTGTTTCCACCGGAACCGTGAAGTTCTTCAACAACGAGAAGGGCTACGGCTTCATCTCACGTGAGGGTGAGGACGACGTGTTCGTCCACTTCTCCAACATCGCCGGCGAGGGCTACAAGTCCCTCGAAGAGGGCCAGACCGTGGAGTTCGAGGTCGGTCCGGGCCGCAAGGGCCCAGAGGCGCTCAACGTCAGGGCTGTCTGATCGATCCCGCGGGGATCCGCGGGAAAGCTCCGAACCGGGTGTTACCGAAGCCCTGAGGCTGCTCTACGTCGCCTCCGGTGTGGGCTCCGCTTGTGTAGTGGTGCACCTCGACGACCTACGGGCGATCGTGGGTACCGAGAACCCACCCTGGACCGACTCCTTGGGGTCCGCGCTCACGCGCGCTGAGTTGCGCGCCCTCAGTGCGCGCCCGGATCCGCTGCCAGGTCTGGCAGCGCGGCTCGCCGCGAAGTACGCAGCCCTGCGTGTGCTCGATGTCGAACCGATCCAACCGGCGCCCTCGTGCGCGCTCGGTGCGGTCGAGGTGTTGACCGATCCGGGTGGGCGACCTTCGCTGAGCGTGGACACGGTCGCCCTCGCTGCCGCCCTGTCGCAGGAGCGCCGAGATCCCTCGGCAGGCACCGACGCCCAGCCGGCGTCTATCGGGGACCGGGCGGGTGGGTCCCCGACTGGAGTGGTCGGTGCTCACGACGGCTGGCTGGTGTCGCTCAGCCATGACGGCGACCGTGGCGCAGCGGTCGTGGCGATCAGTGGCGGGCGTCGAGGTCGGTCGCGGTCGAGCTGAGCTCGACCAAGGTCGCCACCTGTTCGCCCACGGGCACCGTACCGGCGGCGAGCTGCTGCTTGTTCGCGTCGAGGTCCTCGGGCCGGTAGCGGTAGTTGGCCATCGTGCCAAAGGCGCGTTCGCGGCCCTCGGCGCTGGTATCCGCACCGGCTAGCACGCGCCACAGCCTGGCGCCGTTGCCGAGGTGCAGCCTCGCCACCGGGTCGAGCAGGCGGCCGTCGTCGCCGAAGGTGGTCAGATACCGTGCACACGCCCGGGCATGGTCCGGTGGGTGTGCCGACGGCTCGGCGGTTCCTGTGTTTTCGCCCACCCATCTCCGGTAGCCGGGGACCGGCGACATGGTGCACTGGGTACCTACACACGGGTGGGTGCTCTCGATGTCCGCCGCTGCGGCGCTGAGCAACAGCGACGACTGGCCGATGCCCCTGAATGCGATCTTCTCGGTGGCCCAGATCGAATAGAAGACCGCCGCGGTTGCCGATGCCGGATCCACGACGGGAGCGTCCGGGGCGAGGATCTGCTCCAAGCGGTCGGGAAGCCCCTTGCACAGAGCGACCCAGAGCACGCTGAGGGGACGGGCGGGTAGACCCGGGTGCTCGACGACGTACACGGCGCGGTCGGTTGCGAGACGGCGCTGGAGATCTTCGGGGGAACGTACAGGGTTGATCTTCTCGCGTGCGCCGAGATCTTCGGCGAGGGTGCGGTCGAGGGGATCATCGGGGGAGAGCCTCCGCACGACCGAGCCTTCGCCCAGGTGCTGTTCGACGACTTCGGTGAGCTCCGCGAGGTCGGCATCCTGGCGCGGGGTGCGTCGCTCGGTGGCGACCAACCCGGCGCGTCGGTCGACCAACTCGCCAAGGGCATGGTCGATCGAGGGGTTCACGTATCCCATGATGCGGCTGGGACCCGCTGGTGGCCAAACGCCGGGGCGAGGAGCGAACCGGCCTCGGTGGACAGACGCTCCCCGACACCGGGTCGCAGGTGATCGTGGGTAGCCTTCGCTTCGATGAAATCGCACCTGACCCTCGGACGCCTGTTCGGCGTTCCGATCGGCATCAACCTGTGGGTGATCGTGATCGCTGTCGTGCTGGCGGTCTCCCTTGCGGAGGTCTCGCTTCCCTCGATCGCCCCCGGTCACCCCGGATCCGCGTACTGGTTCGCAGGGGTGGTCGGGGTCGCAGGATTCATGGTGTCGCTGGTAGCTCATGAGGTCGGCCACAGCTGGGTCGCGCAGCGCAACCACGTGAAGGTGCGCGAGATCACGCTCTGGCTCTTCGGCGGTGTGGCAAAGCTCGAAGGTGAGGCCGACGATCCCGGTTCTGAGTTCCGCATCGCCCTCGCCGGTCCGGCGATGAGCGCGCTGTGCTCACTGGTGTGTGCGGCCGCCGGATGGGCGACCTGGAGGGTGGATGGGTCCGAGGTTCTCGTCGGCCTGCTCGTCTGGCTGTCGGGCATAAACGCGGTCCTCGCGGTGTCGAACCTGATCCCCGCGTATCCGCTCGACGGCGGCCGGATCCTGCGGGCGGTGATCTGGCGCCGCCTGGGCCGCAAGATCCGTGCCACCCGACTGTCCGCGCTCTGGGGCCAGATCCTCGCTGTGGTGATGGCGGTCGTTGCGTTGTGGGTGGCGTTCAACGTCGCCCTGTGGTCCGGCATGTGGGTCCTGGCATTGTCCCTGTTCCTGTTCGTGGCGGCGAGGGCCGAGTGGTCGGGCGCCGCTCCGGCGCCCGAGTTGCTGGAGGTGACCGCCGCCGACATGAGCCGTCAACTTCCAGCCCCGCTGGGACCGACCGGCACCGTCTCCGACGCGGAGGCGATGCTCGTCGAGCATCCCGGGGCGCCGTTCGTGCCGCTGAGCGATCGACGCAACTCGGTCACCTCGCTGGTCACCTGGGACGCGATCAGCCGGATACCCCCGGCACAGCGCCAGGTGGTCCCAGCCACCTCGGTAGCCGAGCCACTCGTGACCCTGCCGCGCGTCGATCCCGACGAGACCATGCGGGGCGTCGTCGAGCGTCTCGGTGCCGGACAAGGCTGGTGGGCACTGGTCATCGACGGAGAGGGCAACGTCGGTGCGTTGCTGTCCATCGACGTGGACAGCCTGATGGAGGTCGTGGCCGGCTGAGCAGGTCACGCTGAGCAGGTCACGCTGAGCAGGTCATAGGGCCCACCCGGGCCCCATCAGCGCTGAGCAATCCTCAACGAAGCGGTCAGCGCCGCTTTCCATCGTCGGTGCCACGAGTACTGTCGATCCACATGCGTAGAGCGCGGGGCGCCCCGTCCGGGCACAGGTTCGTGATTCTGCGCGCGCTGTTGCGCCAACGGCGGCGACTGGTGCTCGCCGGCGTGTCGATCGCGCTGGGGGTGGGCTACCTCGCCGGGACGCTCGGCCTGCTCGGGCGGATCGGATCGGGCCTCGACGAGTTGGCCATCGTCTCGGCGGACGATGCCGAGGTGGTGATCGAGGGTTCGGTCGCATACGAGTCACCCCTCGAAAAGGTCCGCCGTCTGGTGCCCGCCGAGTTGGCGCAGGCCGTGTCGTCGGTCCAAGGCGTGGAGTCGGCTTCGCACCGGGTGGAGGGCACCGCGCTCGTGCTGGGGCCCCAGGGGGCTCCCGTCGCTTCGCTCGGGCTCTCCGAGCAGCCGCTGCTCACCAACTGGCCCGAGGACCCGGAGGTGTCGAACCTCGAGATCACCGAGGGCAGGGGCCCCGAGACCGGCGACGAGGTGGTTCTCGACTCACGGAGCGCCGAGGTGGCCGGGGTCGGCATCGGGGATCAGGTGAGGGTCGCGGGTCGGGCAGGCTTCGGCGACTACGAGGTGGTTGGAGTGGTCGATTCCGGCAGCGCCGGTCGGGCGGAGGGCTCCAGCCTCGTGATGATGACCACCGACGAGGCGCGCCTGGTGCTCGACCAGCCGATCGACGACAACAGGATCGCTGTTCGCATCTCCGATGGCGCAGATGTCGGCGCTGTGATGTCACAGATCGCCTCGATGGTCCCCTCAGGGGTCGAGGTGACCGACGGCCCGACCGCTGCGATCCACACACAGGAGTCGCTCACCCGGAGCTTCACGTTGGTGCGGGTGCTGGTCACCGGCTTCGGCGTGCTCGCACTGCTGGTGGGCATGGTGACGGTGGGGAACTCCTTGGCATTGCTGCATTCGCAACGACGCCGCACCTTCGCCGGGTTCAGGTTGGTCGGGGCCTCGCGTGCGCAGTTGCGCCGTGCTGCCCTGGGTGAGGCGGTGATCCTCGCGCTGGTGTCGTCGTTGGTCGGGTTGCCGCTTGGCCTGCTGTCGGCGGTGCTCATCGAAAAGGCGTTGGGCACGATGGGCACGGCCGTACCCACGGCAGGCCCGCTGCTGAGCGTCCAGGCCGCGGCGGTCGCGGTCGGAATCGGTTTGGCCGCGACCCTGGTCGCGGCATGGCGACCGGTGCGAAACGCCTGCTCGGCCGCACCGATCGAGGCGGTGTCGGAGACCGAACCCGCTTCGTCGCACAGGTGGCCCGTACCGGCGGTGGCCGCATCGCGCGCTGCGATCCTCGCCGTAGCGGCCGCAGCGGTGTGCGTCATCGCAGGGGTGGCGGTGCCGACCACAGCCGTCGTCGCAGGGATCGTGCTCGCCGGGGTGTTCGTGCTGGGTCTTGTGCCGACGATCCTCACACTCGGCGTGGCAGCGGCGATGAGGGTGCTCCCCATCCGACCCAAGCCGCTGCGCGTGGTGGCTGCCCGGGATGCCCGACGGAACCCGCGCAGGACCGCTGCGACCACCGCTGCGGTCCTCGTAGCAGTGCTGGTGGTCAGCGCACTGGCGGTGTTCCTACAGTCCTTCACGGCATCTCTGGACGAGGCGGTCGACGGGCTGGTGAACGCCGATCTGGTGGTCGACTCGGAGACCTTCACCCGCGGCGGGCTCCCCGCGGAGCTGGTCCAGCAGCTCGACTTCGTCGAGGGTGTGGATGGCGCCAGCGGCTGGCAGCTCGGCCGTGGTGGAATCGGCGGAACACCGGTTCGAATGACCGGACTCGACGGCGATGCCGCGACCCAGGTCGTGTCGCCCGAGTTCGTGGGCGAGCAGCCCGAGGGGCTTCCCACCGGCTCCGCGTGGATCTCGCAACGGCTGGCATCGCAAACCGGTCTGGGTGTCGGCGACGTGGCACCGGTCGATTTCTACTCGGGAGGGTTCGAGCAGCTGACCATCTCGGGGGTGTACCGGGGTTCGAGCGCGATCCTCGGGGATCTGGTCACCGACCGTCAGGTGTTGATGAGGCAGGTCCCCGCCACACAGGACCTCGCTGCCCTGGTCAAGACCGACGGGAACCCGCAGACCGTCCAACAGGTGGAAGAGCTCGCATCGTCCTATGGCGTCACTGCGGTCACCAGCCCCGACGAGTTCGTGGGTGACCGTGGCGAGATCCTGCGCGGGTTCGAACGCGTCGTGGTCTGGATGTTGCTCTTCACGCTGCTCCAGGCGCTGGTCGGGGTGATCAACACGCTGGTTCTGTCGGTGGGGGAGCGCCGCCGTGAGTTCGGGCTGCTGCGGGTGGCCGGCTCGTCGCGTCGTTCGTTGTTGCGCATGGTGCTGCTCGAGGGGGTCTCGTTCTCCTCGGTGGGAACGCTCCTCGGCATCGCCGGGGGAACCGCTGCTGCCGCGGGCGCGGTGTGGGTGCTCGGATCGCTCGGATTGGGTGTGTTCTCCATACCCGTCGCCTCGGTGGCGGCCGTCGCAGTTGTAGCGGTGTTCGCCGGGGTGCTCGCTTCGCTGATCCCGGCCACGATGGCGTCGAGGGTGCCTCCGCTGGAAGCACTCGCCGACACCGGAGCGGAGTTCAAACGTGTTGCCCGGCCGGCCGTGCCCACACCGACTGTCCAACCTGCACAGACTGTCCAACCTGCACCGACTGTCCGACCTGCACCGACTGTCCAACCTGCACCACTCACCAGCCCGCTACCGGGCCTCGGACCGCTCAGCGCTCCCACAGCACCTGGCCGACCTACCCCGGCCACCGCAGGACCAGTGGCACCCGTCGCGCGTACCGTTCCGCGGCCACCGCCGTTCGACCCGTCGAGGCTGCCTGCACCCGTGGCTGCGGCGCTCCAGGCACCTCCCGGGGTGGGGGCACAACTCGACGTGGGCGCCCCCCTCCAGACCGAACAGATTCTCTCGGTGGCGGTGCTCGACGGAGCGTCGGTCACCACGCTTGCAGCGGACTCCAACGAGGCGCTCGCCCTGCTCGCTCTGTACGGACTGCTCGAGGACGGTCCGCAGGTCCTCGACACGGCTCCCCGAACGCGGCACGCCGGTGAGGTTGCCCTTGATCCAGCCGCCACCGCCATCGCCGTGCTGCTCAGTGACGCGTTCTATGACACCGGGGATGCCGCCGGGCCGGCGACCACACCAGCCGCCGGTCAGGCTCCACCGTTCGCCCCCGAAGGTGATGGGTCCGAAAGCCCTGTGTCCGAACCGGCTGTCTCCGAGCCCGCTGTGTCCGAACCGGCTGTGTCCGAACCGGCTGTGTCCGAGCCGCCCCCCTACCGACCCGCGTCGGACGAACCCACGCCTCAGGAACCCACGCCTCAGGAACCCACTGCGCCGGTGCCCTTCGCCCCTGAACCGGCCGCAGCGTCGGTGCCACCGTTCGGTGCGGTACCGGAGCCTGCCCACGCCCAGCGGCGCGGGCTACGACGCTCGAAGCGCAAGGACCCCGCGGACCGTCGTCCTCCCCGCCGCGTGCGCCGCGGACCGTTGCCCACCGCAGCCGAGGGTTGGGTCGACCCATCCCCGCAGACCGGCGGTCTTTCGGGCACCGGGGCCGCCCCGACCAGCGCCGAGGCCGCTGCGAGGCGCTCCGCGGAGCGGATCCCGAGCTCCCGCGGTGGTGGCCTCGCTCCCGAACAGCGGGACCTGTCCTCCGCGGTGCGACGCCTCGATGCACACACCCAACAGCGGTGGTCAGCGGTGCTGCACTCGATGAACGCCGCTCTCGCCAACGGTGAACAGGTCGACTCGCTGGTGTGCGGACGGGTGCAGGCCGCGCCGGCCGCGGTGAGCCGAACCGACCGTCGCCTGCTCGTCGTGGCACAGCGGCCGGGGCGTCTGGCGGTCGAGTCGCTGCATCCCGTGGCCACCGAGGTCGTGGTCAGGCCCGGTCCCGCCGGCACCGTGGTCGTGGTGCTGGTCGACCGTGGCCGATCCCTGGAGGTCACCGATGTGACCGACACCGCGGCTGCGGAGTCACTGGTGCTGCGCGACGTCACCCAGCGCTGACGCCGACCCTTCGAGGGCCCGTCACTCGAGCACGATGTCCCAACGGTCCAGGCAGTCCGCGCAGCGGTAGGCGACCACGTCTCCGGCGCGGAAACCGACCACCCGGCCCTCGTCGTCGGTCGGGGGATGGGTGAGGAGGCCACAGGTGCCTCCGCAGTCGACGCAGGTGATCGTCTCAGGCGCATCGAGCTCTCCGGGCTCGGATCCTCCGTGTGGTTCGTTCATGACGCCTGCGATCCCTTGGATTCGCCAGCAGTGCTGGTTTCGGTGGCAGTGCTGGTTTCGGTAGCAGTGCTGGTTTCGGTAGCAGTGCTGGTCCCGGCTGCGCGCCGGGGTCGGGATCCGCTGCCGGTCGGATCCGAGCGTTCGTAGCGCCACGGGAGCTCGTCCATCCACATGCGGTGCCGCGGGCCCGGAGTGTCGAGGTCGGCGCCCTCGTAGGAGGCGTCGCCGTGGTACAGCGCCGCCCAACCGCCGTCGGTGAGACCGACCCGGGTGGAGAAGTGCTCCACATCTGCGGGTCCGTTGCGTGCCCCCGGAGCACCGAGGAGGACCTCCGCGGGGCGCTGGAAGGGCGTCAGGTGCTCGAGGGTGATGAAGGTGGGTGGCACCACGCTCACCTCGCCTGCGGCGTGTGCTGCGAGCATTGCGCGGGGTGTAGTCCAACGGAACCCCCGGATCTCACCGTCGTCGACCACCACGTGGTCGGTGTCGCCGATCGCGACCCCGACGTAGAACGCGGTGGTGAAGCGGTGCTTGCGCAGCGCCGGCTCGCGGTCGACCTCGGGTGGTGGGGTCCACTGGGACCACCTGCGGACCGTCATCGGGTCCACGGCGATGCCGGCCTCCTCGTCGAGCTCGCGCGCCACCGCAACGCGTGCTGCGGCTTCCAGGTCGTCGTGGGTGGGTGGGTCCTCGGGCGGGCGGGTGAAGTCCTCGGGATCGATGCGCCCGCCGGGGAACACCCAGCTGCCGCCCGCGAAGGTCAGCTTGGTGTCGCGGCGCAGCATGAGCACCTCGAGCCCGTCAGGGCCATCGCGCAGGGGGATGATCGTGGCGGCCGGAATCGCCTCGGGGTCCCAGATCGGGCGCGGTCCGAAGTCACGCTCCGGTGCCATCAGGGTCGGTACTCCCGCGGCTGGGCCTCTCCAGGGGGGTACTGGGCGCTGCGACGAGGACTCCAGGCGCTGGGCGAGCGGGTGCGGGTCCAAGCGGGTCGATCCAGGGGCATCGCTTCGGACCGTAGCCGAGCGATGCCCACACGGGGTCCTTTTGTCACCGCGCGTGGCTGATCCTGTGACGCACAGCGAGGTTTCGGAAATGCTTGACTCGGGCCATGTTGCACGACTGTAATTACATCCCTGTCCCCCAAGATCTTGGGGCGACGGGCCGGGGTAGCCACAACATGTGGTGTTTCCGGTCCTGGTTCACGACAGACAGTGGTTACACGACCACAGGCGGGAAAGCCATTGCGCTGGACAGCCGGAGGTCCGACCGCCTCAGCACAGCACGCCCAAGTTGATCAGGGGGAAACTCGAAGTGACCTTGACCCAGGACACCGAGCTACAGGACACCGAGCTACAGGATGCCGAGCTACCAGGCACCGAGCTACAGGATGCCGAGCTGAAGGATGCAACCCGCGACCAGGCGCCGCTCCAGGCATCGCTGCTCGCGGACGAACCGATGGTGCTCGACGATGCCCCAACGCGAGGACCGTCGGAGGAGCCCGACGAGCCGACCATCGCTGTCGTGAGCGATGTCGCGGATACCCCGACGGGGTCGACGATGCGGGTGACCAAGCGTGATGGCACCAGCGAGGCGGTCGATGTCAACAAGATCGTCAAGGCGGTGGCCAGGTGCGCCAACGGTCTGGAGAACGTGGACCCGATGCGGGTGGCCACCCGCACCATCTCGGGGCTCGTCGACGGAGCGACCACCGAAGAGCTCGACGAGCTGTCGATCCGCACCGCAGCAGGGCTCATCTCCGAGGAACCGAACTACTCGCGCCTCGCCGCCCGGTTGCTCGCCACGGTGATCGACAAGGAGGTGCAGAACCAGGACATCTACTCGTTCAGCCAATCGGTGCAACTCGGCGCCGACGAGGGTCTGATCGGCGAGCAGACCGCCGAGTTCGTGGCCCGCAACTCGCGCAAGCTCAACGACGCGATCCTGCCCGAGCGCAACTGGCTATACGGCTTCTTCGGACTGCGGACCGTCTATGACCGCTACCTGCTCAAGCACCCCCGGAGCCGTCGGGTCATCGAGACTCCCCAGCACTTCCTGATGAGGGTCGCGTGCGGTCTTTCCACCACTCCGGAGGAGGCGATCCGCTTCTACGAGCTGATCTCGTCGCTCGAGTACCTCCCGAGCTCACCGACGCTGTTCAACTCGGGCACGACCCATCCCCAGATGTCGAGCTGCTACCTGCTCGACTCGCCCCAGGACAACCTCGACGCGATCTACGACCGCTACCGCGACATCGCCCGGCTGTCCAAGCACGCCGGTGGGATCGGGCTCTCCTACAGCCGGATCCGGGCCCGCGGTTCGCTGATCAAGGGCACCAACGGTCTGTCCAACGGGATCGTCCCGTGGCTCAAGACCCTCGACAGCTCGGTCGCCGCGGTCAACCAGGGAGGCCGTCGCAAGGGTGCCGCGTGCGTCTACCTGGAGAGCTGGCACGCCGACATCGAGGAGTTCCTCGAGCTCAAGGACAACGCGGGCGATACCGCCCGGCGGGCCCACAACCTCAACATCGCCAACTGGGTGCCCGACCTGTTCATGAAGCGCGTGGAGCAGGACTGGCAGTGGAGCCTGTTCGACCCCAAGAAGGTGCCGCACCTGGTCGACCTCTACGGCGGGGATTTCGAGGCCGCCTACCTGGCGGCCGAGTCCGAGGGCCTCTACGAGCGTCAGATTCCCGCGCGCCAGCTCTTCCAGCGCATGATGCGCACGCTCGCGGAGACCGGCAACGGCTGGATGACCTTCAAGGACGCATCCAACCTCAAGTGCAACCAGACCGGTGTGGCGGTGGACCCCTCCGGCGACGAGGAGCCGCGGGTGGTGCACCTGTCGAACCTGTGCACCGAGATCCTCGAGGTGACCAACCAGGACGAGACGGCGGTGTGCAACCTCGGCTCGGTCAACCTCGGAGCGATGGTCCGCCCCGACGAGACCGGCGCGATGGCCTTCGACTTCGACCGGCTGGCCGAGGTGGTGCGCACGGCGGTGCCCTACCTCGACCGGGTGATCGACATCAACTTCTACCCGACGGATGAGGCCGGCACCTCCAACGACAGGTGGCGACCGGTGGGCCTGGGCATGATGGGGCTCCAGGACGTGTTCTTCAAGCTGGGCCTGGCCTTCGACTGCGACGAGGCGCGCGAGCTGTCGACGCGGATCTCCGAGGAGATCTACTTCAACGCACTGTGGGCGAGCACGGAGTTGGCAGAGGTGAGCGGGCCGCACCCCGGCTACGAGTTGACCCGCGCCGCTGCGGGGGAGCTCCAGTTCGACCTCTGGGGGGTCACCCCGAGCGACCCGCAGCGCTGGGAGACGCTCCGGGCGCGGATCTCCCAGCACGGACTGCGCAACTCGCTGATGATCGCCATAGCGCCGACCGCCACGATCGCATCGATCGCAGGTTGCTACGAGTGCATCGAGCCCCAGGTGTCCAACCTGTTCAAGCGCGAGACGCTCTCGGGGGAGTTCCTCCAGATCAACACCTACCTGGTGCGCGAGCTTCAGTCCCGCGGGCTTTGGAACGAGGACGTCATCACTGCGATCAAGCGCAACGAGGGCTCGATCCAGGGCATCGGGGCGATCCCCGAGGACATCAAGGACGTGTACCGCACGGCCTGGGAGCTTCCGATGCGCTCGTTGATCGACATGGCCGCCGGGCGCGGTGCCTACATCGACCAGTCGCAGTCGCTGAACCTGTTCATGGAAGCCCCCAAGATCCCCAAGCTCTCATCGATGTACATGCACGCCTGGAAGTCGGGGATCAAGACCACCTACTACCTGCGTAGCCGACCCGCCACCCGCATCAAGCAGACCGACAACGCAGGGCCCAGCGGCAATGGCGAGGGCCCCCACGACGGGGGCGAGTCCCAGCCGGCACCGACGGGTCGTGAATACACCGACGAGGAGGCGCTCGCCTGCTCGCTGGAGAACCCCGACGCATGCGAGGCCTGCCAGTAGCACCGGCAAACCCCGGCCGCTACCACCACGACCCCGTTACCACCACGAACCCACCGACAGACGCCCTGAGCTGAGAACCGAACACGAGGAGACAACACGATGGCACTCGCCGAGAGCCCTTTGAGCGCAGCCCCACAACCGTCAGAACTCCAGCCGCCAGCACCCCAGTCGCTGGAAACCGACCCCGCGGGTCGCCCCGCCGCCCCGGGCGAGTCGGCCGACGCGAACCTGTTGGACCCCGGTTTCCGACTCACCCTGCGCCCGATGCGCTACCCGCAGTTCTACGACATGTACCGCGACGCGATCCGCAACACGTGGACCGTCGAGGAGATCGACTTCTCCGACGACATCGTCGATCTCCAGCGCAAGCTGTTGCCGGCGGAAAAGCACCTGATCAGCCGGCTGGTGGCGTTCTTCGCAACGGGTGACTCGATCGTGTCGAACAACCTGGTGCTCAACCTCTACAAGCACATCAACTCGCCCGAGGCGAGGATGTACCTGAGCCGCCAGCTCTACGAAGAGGCCCTACACGTCCAGTTCTACCTGACGCTGCTCGACAACTACATCCCCGACCTCGAGGAGCGTCGTCAGGCGTTCGCAGCGATCGAGAACATCCCTTCCATCGCTGCCAAGGGCGACTTCTGCTTCCGTTGGATCGATTCGATCAACTCCCTCGACGAGCTGTCCAGCAGGGAGGACCGCAAGCAGTTCCTGTTGAACCTGATCTGCTTCGCTGCATGCATCGAGGGCCTGTTCTTCTTCGGGGCCTTCGCGTACGTGTACTTCCTACGCTCCAAAGGGCTGCTCAACGGGCTCGCATCGGGCACGAACTGGGTCTTCCGCGACGAGTCCTGCCACATGAACTTCGCGTTCGAGGTGATCGACCAGGTCCGCCGCGAGGAACCCGACCTGTTCGATGACGACCTCACCGAACGTGTGACCACCATGATCTCCGAGGCGGTCGAGGTCGAGTACGGCTTCGCGCAGGACCTGCTGTCGGAGGGGATAGCGGGCATGAGCCTCACCGACATGCGCGAGTACCTCCAGTTCATCGCGGACCAGCGCCTCACACAGCTCGGGATGCCCCGCAGGTGGGCATCCAAGAACCCGTTCCCCTTCATGGAGCTCCAGGATGTCCAGGAGCTCACCAACTTCTTCGAGCGCACCGTGTCGGCGTACCAGGTCGGCGTGGAAGGTGACGTCGCGTTCGACGAGGACTTCTGAGCACGGCAGGTGTAGCGCCGTAGGCGCTGTGATTACGGAACCCTGAATACCGGAGCGCGCATCGGGCCTATAGCTTGAGGGGCGTCCAACTCGCCCACTGGGGGAAGATGCGCCGCCCTGTCAACCTGTTCCTGCGCTTCGTCGCGATAACGGTGCTGGGCGTCGCCGTGGTGGGTCTCATCTCCACCCAGGTGATCCCCGAGTTCACCGGGATGAGCGAGGCAGTGTCGTTCTCCCCACGCGAGTCGATCACGCTTCCCAAGCTCCCCGAGGGCTCGACCATCGTCGATGCCGAGGGCAACCCCGTGGGATCCCTGCGGGGCACCGAGAACCGGGTCGTGGTGCCTCTCAGCGAGATGTCCCAGGAGCTGATCGACACCGTGCTCGCCGTAGAGGATGCCGACTTCTACGAACACGACGGCGTGTCCGCCCGCAGCGTGCTGCGGGCGATCAAGGCCAACTCCGATTCCGGTGATGTCCAACAGGGTGGATCGACCATCACCCAGCAGCTCGTCAAGTTGAACCTGGTCGGCAACGAACAGACGATCCAGCGCAAGATCAAAGAGGCCTCCCTCGCGGTTCAACTCGAGGACCAGTTCTGCGGGGAGGAGGCCACCAAGAAGCAGTGCAAGGACATCATCCTGCAGCAGTACCTGAACCAGATCTACCTGGGTCAGGGTGCCTACGGCGTGGAGGCCGCCGCACGTACCTACTTCGACAAGTCCGCCAAGGACATCAACTACGCCGAGGCCGCACTGCTCGCGTCGATCATCCGAAACCCCGCCAACTACGACCCGATCACCAACCCCGAGCTCTCCAAGGAACGCCGCGAGGTGGTTCTCGGCCGGATGGAGGCCGAAGGGCTGATCGAGGAGGAGGGGGTGGAGTTCATCGATGCCCTGCCTCTGCCCACCCAGGTCTATGGCCGCTCGGTGGCACTCGACAGCTCCTCGCTGAGCTACATAGAGCGCAAGATCCGCGACGAGCTCCTCGATGCCGAATGGTTGGCGCCGACCCTCGAGCAGCGCCGCTACCTGATCTTCAACGGGGGGCTCGTGATCACGAGCACGATCGATGCCCGTGCGCAGGGCATCGCTGAAGCCGCGGCGGCCAACAACCCGATCGCCAGCAGCGACCCGCGCACGGCGGTCGCGATAGCGGCGGTGGAGCCCGCCAGCGGTGCGGTGAGGGCAATCGTCGGAGAGGTCGAGCGCGACGGATTGCCGATCGAGATCGGCGATCCGGTGAAAGGCCCCCGCTCCGGTGACGGCGGGTTCAGTTCCGGGTCGGCCTTCAAGCCGATCACGCTGGTCGCCGCGCTGGAGCAGGGTTACACGATCAAGGACACCGTCGCGGGTGATCCTGCACCGGCGGAGATGAAGAAGCTCTGGGGCGTGCCCGCGGGCCGTAGCTATCCGAGGGACTGCCCCACCAAGGGTCAACAGGCCCTTTCGAACCACCTGAAGGCTTCCAACAACTGTGCGTTCATGCGCATCCAATCCGCTGTGGGTTACGACGCCGTGCGTGACACCGGAATCAAGTTGGGGCTCGATCCCGGGCCGCTCGACCCGAACCACGTCCGTCCGCCGTGCTTCACGATCGGTTGCGACGCCCTCGTGACCCCGCTCGACATGGCCGGTGCGTTCGCGACGATCGAGAACGACGGCAAGAAGAACCCGGTCCACTTCGTCGAGAAGGTCACCGACCGCGACGGCAACGTGATCTTCGAGTTCGAACCGCCCAACGAACAGGTGATCCGCACCGATTCGGCGCGTCAGGCGATCTCTGCGATGGAGGGTGTGATCACCGGCGGCACGTGCACGCGCTGTCGGCTCCCCAACGGCCAGGAGGCTGCCGGCAAGACAGGCACCGTCGAGGTCGGTGGTGCAGCCAACACCGGTGTGTGGTTCGTGGGGTTCACCCCGCACATGTCCACCGCAGTGTGGATCGGTGATCCCCTCGATCAGCGCACCGCGCTGCGGTCCAACCCCCAAGGCGGCCGCACAGCGGGTCTCGTCTGGCAGGAGTTCATGGCCAGCTACCTCGAGGGTGCACCGGTCGTGGACCTTCCTGACGCACCCAGCGTGAGCGGTGGTAGGAAGCTCCCCGACGGCTGGGGTGGTTCGGACACCAGTTCGAGCTCGTCGAGCAGCAGTTCGAGGAATAGTTCCCGAAGCGGTTCCAGCAGTAGTTCGCGCAGTGGGTCCTCCAGCAGTTCGGGCTCCAGTTCCAGCAGTGGCTCGGGTAGTAGCTCGGCAGGTGGTTCGTCCGATACCTCCGATGGCTCATCGGCAGGTGGTGCAGACTCCTCGGACGGAACTTCATCGGGTGGGTCCGGCGACACGTCCGACGGGGACTCCTCGGGCGACTCCAGTGGTGAGGGGTGATGCCCGACGCCCCCCTGCACGGGCTCACCACCAACTCGGGTAGCAGGTAGCCTCCCGTCGGTGGGATCACTAGAGGCACTGCTCACTCTCCAGGAGATCGACACCGCGTTGGACCAGCTTCGCCACCGTCGCGAGGCCCTCCCCGAGCGCGATGAGCTCCTCTCCGCCCAAGCAGCCGTCTCGGGCTTGGAGTCCGAACGCGAGGCTGTGTTCGCGAAGCTCTCCGAGGTCCGCCATGCCGAAAAGGCTGCCGAGGACGAGGCGGCGAGCGTCGAGGACAAAGCCGCCGAGGTGGAGCGCATGCTCTACGGAGGGACGATCACCGCAGCCAAGGAGCTCGAGGCGTACCAGGCAGATCTAGTGTCGCTGCGCGAACGTCAGGGGACCCTCGAGGACACCGCCTTGGAGCTCCTCGAGACGGCGGAACCCCTCGAATCAGAGCTCGAGGCGAACTCGGCGACCATGGAGTCCGCGACGGCGACGGTCACCGAGGTCGAGGCGCGCCTCGGGGTTGCCGAGGCCGGGATCGACGACGAGATCGCACAGGTCGAGGCGGGTAGGGCAGCAGCGCTCGAACCGCTTGATCCCGACGTGGTGGAACAGTACGTGATGCTGAGGCGTTCCCTAGGTGGCACCGGAGCCGCCCGACTCAACGGTGCGCGCTGCGAGGGCTGCCACCTCGAGATACCTTCCGCCCAACTCGAAGAGGTACGCCACGCCCCCGACGACGCGATGGTGAACTGCCCCGAGTGCGGTCGCATCCTCGTTCGGTGATCTGTCGCAACCATCGCGCCTTCAGCGCACCGACGGGCGGCCTGGTCCGGTGCTGATCTGGTTCGCCTCAGGGGCGGTCGTGATCACCTTCGTGGTGTTCCGCAGCCCGGCGCTCGACTACCGCCTGGTCGCGCTCGGCGCTGTGCTTCCCGTGGTGGAGGTTCCCTTCGGCGTGGGCCCGGCGCATGCGCTGGTCGCCCCGACCGTTGTGCTGGCACTGGTGATGTTGTTCACACGAAACCGCCGGTTGGTCAGACGTCAGTGGTTGGGCCTACCGATAGGCATGTACCTGCACCTGGTGCTCGACGCGGGGTTCACCGCCCCCGAGACGTTCTGGTGGCCGTTCCTGGGCACCGACTTCGCCGCGGACCGTGCGGTGGAGTTGTCGCGGGGCTGGTGGTCCCTGGTGCTCGAGGTGCTGGGAATCGGCTTGGCCGTGTGGGCCTACCGGCGCTTCGGGCTCTCGGAGCCTGACCGACGGGCGAAGTTCGTTCGCACGGGCCAACTCGACCGGGCATTCGTCGGCCCCGAAGGGACCGGATCATGAGCGGATCTCCACCGGTCGACGTACTGCTGGTCCGCCATGGCCGGACCACCCACAACGCCATGGCGCGCCTGTCGGGTCGTGAGGACGTCGCGCTCGATGACACCGGTGAGCAGCAGGCCACAGCACTGGGCCAGGCTCTGGCCACCGAGCTTGGCGCACCAGGTGAGGCGCCGACGCCGGTGATTGTGTCCTCGCCGCTGAGGCGTTGTGTGCGCACCGCGCAGATCATCGCGGGGGAGTGCGGGCTCCCCGCGGAGGTGATCGTGATCGAGGATCGTTTCGTCGAGATGGACTACGGCACCTGGGATGGTCGACCGCTGTCGGAGGTGCCTGCGAACACCTGGGCGCACTGGAGGACGGACCCGAACCATGCGTTCCCTGGCGGCGAATCGCTGGTGGAGGTGACCGAGCGTGTGCGGGCTGGGCTCATCGATTGGGTGGCTCGTAGCGATGGTTCGCGGTTGGTCATCGCGTCGCACGTCTCACCGATCAAGGCTGCGGTGATCTGCGCATTGCGCGTGGACGAGTCGGTCACATGGCGCATGCGGCTGTCGAACGCGTCGATCACCAGGCTCACCTGCACCCTCACCCCGGAGGGCGATCTCGATGCGACCCTGATCGGCTTCAACGACGTCGCCCACCTGGCCTCACCATGAACGGGAGGGTGAGTCGGTACCATTTCGCCTCGGCCCGATCCCGTGGCAGGATCATCGGAGTCCGGTCCGGGAGATGAGGGGGATGTCGATGAAGAGGACTAGCGGCCTGGTGGGCCTCGGTGTCGGTGTTGGGTTGGTTGCGACGGTCCTGTTGGCAGCACCGGTAGCTGCGCAGGAGATAGTCCTTCCGGGTCAGTTCTGTAGCACCGAAGGTGCGACCGCGCAGACCTCCAACGGGGTTGCGATGCAGTGCAGCAGCGACGGTGACGATCAGCCCCGCTGGAGGGAAGCCACTGGATCACCTGCCCCGGAGGCACCAGCGCTGACAGCACCAGCGTCGACCGCACCAGTACCAGAAGGTTCCGCGGTGCCCCCTGCCGCCACCTCGCAGCAGGCACAACCGCAGGGGGAGCTCGCCAAGACCGGCAACGAGACCGTCCCGTTGGCACTCGCTGGGGCCGTGATGTTCCTCGTCGGGGTGAAGTTCACGATCCTGTCCGACGATCTGGCCTTTCGGTCGAGGATGCGGCGAACCCGGGCACAGCCCGTCCGCTACCAGGGCCCAGGCTGGTAGGCCCAGCCCCGGGCGGTGCCGGTGAGCCGCCCTGTAGGCGGGATTCTGTTCCCCGGGCCCTTGCGGGGATCCGGTTCGGTGACCATCCATCTGTGCGGCCTACCCGAGGGTGTCCGGTCGCCCGGACCGACGGGCAGTCGATGCCCTCTGCTCGGCCTTGCTCCGGGTGGGGGTTGCCCAGCCGCCGGAGTCGCCCCCGACGCTGGTGCGCTCTTACCGCACCGTTTCACCCTCACCTGTGCGCCAAGGGGTCCTCACGGAACCCACAGCGCCATCGGCGGTCTGCTCTCTGTTGCCCTGTACCGTCAGATCGCTCCGACCTGGCTCTCGCCAGCACCCTGCCCTGCGGAGTCCCGACCTTCCTCGACGGGTTCGACCCGCCGCGGTCACCCGGACGGCTCACCGGCCGAGCAAGTGTCGCACACCCTGACCACGACCACCCCTTCGGTTCCGAACTTGAACGGAACTTCGCACTGAGCGCGATCCCACGTTCATGTTCGGCACGGTGGGCCACACCGCGAACCTCGGTGGCGGGGTGCTCGATCGGGTATCAGTAGCTCCCCAGTACTCCCTCGCGCACAGCTATTCGCAGGCATGCCCGGTATACGAACACGGCGGCAGGTAGCAGCACGACGACGAACGCTGCCAACACGGCGACATCCGGCAACACGTCGAGGAGGCCTGCATCAGCGAGAAGCACCTCGCGTGTCGCTCGGATTCCCCAGGTCGCCGGAAGGCACCAACTGACCACACGCAGTGCCATGGGTAGGACGTCGATCGGGATGATCACACCCGAGAGGATCATGCTCAGCTGGTAGAAGGGGCCCGAGATCGGGTCACCCCGCTTCACGATCAGCATGATCCCACCGATGACGATTCCCACCGCTGCGAAGCTCGCGGTGGTGAGCGCGAGGATCGGCAGCGACATCAGCACGCCCCCGATGGGAAGGCCGCTGCCGAACAGGCCTACGCCGATCCCGAGCAGCGCGACGAACTGAACGAAGGCCATCACGAGCGGCAGAGCGAACATCCCCGACATCAGTTGGGGGATCGATGCCGGAGAGGCGAGCAACAGGTCGATCGTTCCCGTCGACTGCTCCCGTCCCAGGGACTCGCCGAAGGACAACAGGCCCACTCCCGCGAAGCTGGTCACAGCCAACCCGACGAGGGCGAAGTCGAAGTAGTTGCCGTCGTAGCGCGCGAGCGAGTCCGGATCGTCGATGAGCAGCGACATGAAGTAGATCATCGCCACGAAGGTCAGGATGTCGAAGAGTCGCAGCACGAGGCGAAGCTGGTAGGTGCGTTCGATTGCCCAGTCGCGGCGCAGGACCGCGAGCACCACGCTCATTGGTCCACCCCGAGCTCCCGCAGGGCCCGGCTGCGGTCCTCCACCAGCATCATCTCGAGGCTCTCTGCGACCGATGACCCTGTCGTTCGCAGATCTGAGGTGGGTCCGCTGTATTCGACCCGACCCGAGATGATCACCGAGACGTCGTGTGCGATCCGCTCGAGCTCGTCGAGGCGGTGTGAGGACAGGACCACCGTGTGCCCATCGTTCGCGAGTTCGGACAGTCGATCGCAGACCTCGAGCGCCGAAACAGGGTCGAGGCTCCGGGTGGGCTCGTCCAGGAGCACGACCGCCGGGTCGTGCACCAGTGCCCGGGCGATCCCGAGGCGGGCTCTCATGCCTGTGGAGTAGCCGAACACGAGGCGGTCGGACCCCGCGAGGTCGAACTGCTCGAGCAACTCGCCCGCACGCTTGGCAGCCGTGGCCCGGTCGAGGCCGTGGAGGACGCCGTGGAACTCGAGGTTCTGCCGGCCGGTCAGCCGCCAGTACAACGACCGGTCATCCGCGAGGACCAGGCCAAGGACAGAGCCGATCCGGCGTCTGTTGCCAGTAGGGTCCACGCCGGCCACCCGGACCTGCCCCTCATCCGCGGTGAGCAGGCCGCTGATGATGCGGATGAGCGTTGTCTTGCCGGCACCGTTCGGGCCGACAAGGCCGTGTATGCGACCCGCTGGCGCGTCGATGGAAACTCCACTCAACGCCCGCACGTCACGGGTCGATGCCGAGCGCAGGAGTGCCCTGAGCAGACCGCGGGGTGGACGGTATGTCCTCGACACATCCTCGATCTCAAGCATCCCTCGCCCCGTAGCTAATCGGCTGAGTTGTGGACCGTCAGACTTCAGCGCTGGAGATGAGTCCTTCGCGACCCAGGTCCCCGAGGAACACCTCCAGGTCCGCTCGCAGGGTTGCCGGGTCCACATCGGCGAACTGCGCCGCGAGGGTGTCGACGATCTGCTGTAGGCCCACCGGCTGGGCGAGCTCGGGCCAGATCACGCTGCCGACCTCGTTCAGGGTGAGCATCTCGGTGCCGTCAGGGTTGAGGATGACGACCTGACCGTCCGAGCGGTCCCATGTCACCCCGTCGGATATCCGGAAGGTCTCCGTCGCGTTCATTTCGACAACTCTATCGAGCATCCCTGCCGATTCACCCGGTGGGGTGGGGCGCGATGTGGCACGCTTCGGTGATGGACACCTCCCGGCTCCTGGAACTCCTAGCGCACGTCGTGAGGGATCCACAGGATTGCGCTTCGTCGCTGCGGGCGCCGGAGGTTCTGTGCACCGAAAGGGTGGTTGACGCCGCACTCGCACACGAGGTTGCGGGGTCGCTGTCGATCGCCATCGAATCCAGTGGACAGGTCGTTCCAGAGGTTGTCGCGCGTACGGTCGAACATGGAAGGTTGGTACACCTGCAGACCACACGGGCACTGGGCACTCTCGCCGAGGCGTTTGCAGGCTCCGGCACGCCCTGGGCAGTGGTGAAGGGACCGGCCCTTGCGCGACTGTGGGAGAAGTCGTCGATCACGAGGTCCTACGCAGACCTCGACCTGCTCGTATCGCGAGCGGACCTCGCGAAGGCGGCGGCGTTGGTACAGGCTTGCGGGTTCGGGCCCCGAAACCGCAACTGGCGTGGGTTCGTGGACCTGGGGGTGGCGGAGATCCCCTTTGACGACGGAGCCGTGGTGGTCGACCTGCACTGGAACGTCGTCGCGTTGACCTCGCTGCGCAGGAGGGTCCGATTCGACACCGACCAGATGTTGGCGAGGTCCGTCGTCGTGGACCTCTCCGGCGTCGAAGTGCCGGTTCTCGATGCTGTGGATGCGCTGGCACACACCTGTAGCCATGCAGGACTGGCGGGGGCCCGCACACTGAGGCTGCTGCACGATGCCTATCTGTGCGCTTCGTTGGTCGATCCCGCGCAGGCCCGGATCCGCTTGAGCGAGGTTGGTGTCCACCGCCTCGCAACAGGAGTGCTCGCTCGTGCAGACAGGCTGTTCAGCCAATTCGGCCAGGGCTGCGAATCTGATTGGAGGCCCGCCTTGGGGCACCCGGTGTGGGTGGGCGCCAACCGGGTTGTCGACGGGATCTGGTTGCGTAGTCCGGTGGCTCGACACGTCAGACTCCCCGGAGCGTTGGTCGCGTCGGGCCGTGATGGGCTCGGAGCGACGTTCGCGGCCGCCATGGGAGGTGCCGCAGCGGCGATCAGGGCCCGGTTGGGGATGCCGACGATCGAGTCCGAGGATGGTCCCCTCGACTGGAACCGTGTCGACCCCCCCGACAGTCGCAGCGGGTTCGAGTCCTATCTGGACTACGTCGCCACCGGGTCCGATTGAGCGGATCGCCGGGCGGAGAACCACCGGTCCAACAGCTGAGTGGGTGAACCCACCCTGGTCTCTGGGTCCGGGGCGTGGAGCAACCGTGTGTGGGGCAACCCCGAGAGGCCCGCGGCGAGTGGGAACCACTCGCGGAGCGCCTCGGGAACAGCGGACAGCACAAGCGCTTCGATCAGTGACTCGAGCACCTCCGGTCCTGTCACATCGTCGAGGACCCCGTCCCTTTCGGCATGGCTCGTGATGACCACGTCGGTGATTTGACGTTCGTTCGCGTCGAGCTCGAACTCGGTGAGCTCCACACGTCGACGCTCGTCCTGAGGGACCAGATCCCCGCGGTGCACGGAGTATTCGATGATCTCCCCGGGCACGCTGGGTACCCGGGGGACACCTTGAACCGTGAGGTGTCCGACGCTCTTGCGTGCCACCACCATGTCGTCGGCGAGAACGTCCCAGCCCGCAAGTGACGCGCCGAACGCGAGCGTGGACTTCCCGGAGCCGGACTCGCCCAGGATGAGCACGCCGTGGTCCTCGCGGTGGATCGCCGCGGCATGCAGCAGGAATGCGTCGCGGTACCTGAAGGCATGTGCCAGAACGAACAGCATCGCGTTGCGCACCGTCACCCATCGTCGGTACCCCTCGGCAGGACCGCCCATCTCCACACGGTCCGCCGCGATGGCCACATCGAGCCCCCAGTGGTGGTGGAAGAACTGCGAGCTACCTTGGAACCAATGATCACCGTACGGTCCCTCGAAGTCGGCCACGCGGCCGGGAGGCTCCGGGCCGGTCGGGGAGATAGATATCGTCAGGTCGACCGAGTGCGCGGGTCGCTGACCGAGCACCCGGTGCAGCAGTGCGAGATCGCTCGGCTGGAAGGACTCGATCGAAACGCCGAGACCCGCCACGTCCACAACCTCCGGCCGATGCTGGTAGGGGGGTTGAGAAGTCGCACCCATGGTTCGTGAGGCTAGCGAGCGATCCTCGGGATCCTCCCGCTCGGCACAGGGTGGATCCTTGGTGAGCCTGTTGCGTCAACGGGCATCGGAAGGCGACCTGTGGGTCGAGGTGGATGGCACATCGATGGAACCGACCGTGACCGCCCCGGCGGATGCCCTGATCGAACCCGCCGCCAAGCCCCGGTGGGGAGAGGTCTGGGCCTTCGTCTCGGCTACAGGTGAGTTGACCGTGCACCGTGTGCTGCACCAGCGCCCGGACCGAAGGTGGGTGCTACGGGGTGACGGCGCCCAACGTACCGATGTCCCGGTCGGGCCTGAGAGCCTCGTTGGCCGCGTGGTGCGGATCCGGGCCAGGTCAGCCCTGGGAGGAGGTGACACGGGCAAAGCCGGCGTCGAGTTGGCGCGGTCGAGGTCGATGGCGCTGAGGCTCCAGGGTCGTCGAGTGGTTGGGAAAGTGCGGCATTCGACAAAAACCGCGATTCGGCACAACAAGTCCTGATGTAGCCGTCGAAGCACAGCAGTAGGCAAAAGTCCCTACGTTTTGGGTGTGCCTTGGGGTATTTTCGGCCTTGTCAGACATCGGGTCGGAGCGTACTGTGGGTGCCAGTCCAAATCGGACTTGGATGAGTGGAGATGAAGATGGCATACAGCGCACCAAGGATCCAAGAGCGTTCCACCGTCAAGGGCCTCATGAGGCACAAGCCGCCGTGGGGCGGGGGCGGTGGCGGTTACCGGTAACCTGCCCGTCGGCTTGGGCCCTGCCACCTGGTGGCAGGGCCCAAGCTGCGTTTTGGCCCGAATCGCTTCTTGGGCAAAACCCGTCACGGGACGGTGTCGTGAACGCCATCGAGGTGCGGTGTGAGTCTTGCAGGGGAGTACCGCGAGTTGTAGGGTGCACTGAGATCGGAAACGCTCCATCGGCGGGCATCAAACATCAGGAGAATCGTGAAATACAGCGCACCGAAAATCGTGTCCCGGTCGGCTCTGACTGGCGTGATGAAGTGGGGTGGCGGCGGCAACGAGGGCGGCGGCTACCGCTGAGCTGACCCGACTCAGGCGATACGCCTGCTCGGCCGCTCGTTCAGCGGTACCGAACCACCCTTAGTGCATTGCGCCTGATACGGCGCTCACCAGGCCATCGATCGGGTAGACGCAGGTTGACCGAGACCTGCGTCTCCATGCGCCCACGATCGGTGGGCATGGTCATCGGGTTGGCATCGGTAGCGCTGCCCAGGAGACCCACCCCGTAGGCTTGGGCGATCTCGACGAGCCGGTAGACGAGCTTCCAGCTGATTCCCCGGCCGCGCGCGTGGTCGGCTACCCGGAGGTGCTCGAAGACCAGGTATCCCGGGGTCACACCGCCGGTGATCGCAGCGGCATCTACCGATCCGACGGGCCCATGCACCAGCACGCTGTGTCGCTGGACTGCACGCTCCAAGTACCGCGCACGTCGGGTGGCGGACGCGACGAAGCGAACCTCGTAGTCCTCGAAGAGCGAGACCACCGCAGGTACGTCGACCATCGCAGCCACGCGCGTGGAGTCGTCCGCAGCGGTCCATCCACACTCTTCGCGTGATGCCACCATGCGGCGGAACCTCCCGACCTCGCCGGTACGCACCAGATGGTCGAGCAGGGGTTCGACGTCATCGGGGTGTCCTTCCAACCCCACGGCCGGGGAACGGTCGATCAGCCGTGCCAGGGCGGGAGCATCGAGCGGGTCGAACAGCTGTGGGTAGCCGATCCAGACCATCGGCTCGGAGCGCACCAGGATGCAGGCGGAACGTCCGGTGTGGATCACGTTCACGTGACGAGGGGATGCCGCGGTCGACCAGGCGGCCAGGCCGAGGGTGGAGCGTGGTTCACGCACCAACAACGCCGCCATCAGCTCCCAGTCGGTGCGCACCAAGACAAGGCTAGCGCTGCGCCACGACCCGTGGTGTGGAGCTCGAAGGGCGCTGGCCTCTCAGAAGTCGAGGGCGGAGAGGTCCTCGTGCCAGTGGCCTGCACGTTCAACCGCTTCGGCCCAACGGTCCCGTGCCGTCGCTCGGTCGGAATCCGTGACCGAAGGTTCCACGATCCTGCTGGGTGACCAGGCAGCGGAGATGTCGTCCCAGCCCGACCACAACCCGACTGCCAGCCCTGCCAGGTAGCCGGCTCCGAGGGTGGTCGCCTCCTTCAGCGGGCTCACCTCAACCGGTACCCCCGCGGCATCGGCGAGCATCTGGGTGAACAGTGCGTTGGTGGACATGCCCCCGTCCACCCGGAGGCGCTCCAGGGCGAGTCCGGAGTCGGTCCTCGCAGCGTCGAGTAGGTCGGCACCGCGCTGCGCAATCCCGTCCAGCACGGCCCGCACTACATGCGCCGCGGTGGTGCCCCTGGTCGCACCGAGGAGGGCGCCGCGAGCCCCGTAGTCCCACTTCGGTGTGCCGAGGCCCAACAGGGCCGGCACGTAGGTGACGCCGTCGGTGGAAGGCACCTCGGCAGCCTTGGCTTCCGACGCTGCCGGCGAGTCGACTAGACCGAGGTCCTCCACGAGCCATTCGACGTTGGTGCCTGCGGAGAGCATGACCGCCTCGGTGCCCCAGGTGATCCCCGAGTCGTCTCGCCAGGCCACGAGGGGGAAGCAGCCCGCGCCGCCGCGACGGTCGAAGGTCGGTCGCTCGGCACCCAGGCACACATCGAGCATCCCGCCGGTGCCGAAGGTGGCCTTCACATCGCCGGAGTGCACGCAACCCTGGCCGATCAGCGAGGCCTGCTGGTCGCCCGCAATCCCACAGATCGGCGGTGCGCCCTCCAGTGCGGTGGCCTCGGCGACGGTTCCGGTGCTGTCGACGATCCGGGGCAGCATCGAGGTGGGAATCGAGAGTCGGTCGGCCACAGAGTCGTCGATGCCGGTGCCATCGGCGCGGAGCAGACCCCAGATGCCGGCGTTGGAGAGGTCGCTCAGATGGCTTGCGCCCTCGGTGAGATGCCACACGAGCCAACTGTCGGGGGTGCCGAAGCAGAGGTCGCGTGACCGGTCGGGATCGACCGAGTTCAAGATGTTGGCGACCTTGGTCGCGGACTGGTTGGGTGCCAGCGCGAATCCCTCGGCGAGCAACATGAGGCAGTCGCCCACTGTGCGCAGGTCCTGCCAACCCTGTGCCGGCGCCACCGGTTCGCCCGTTGCGCGGTCCCACACGATCGTGGTCGCGCGCTGGTTGGCCACCCCCACAGCGGTGACCGGGCCGTGCTGGGCAAGCACCTCGTGGGCGCAACCGAGGGCATCCTGGATGTATCGGAGGGCATCGAACTCGACGAGCCCGTCAGCAGGGCTGTCGGGCAGGGTCGCCCTCGCACGCTCGCCCACGACCGAGCCATCTGGCTCGAGCACGGTGGCCCTCACGCTGGAGGTGCCGAGGTCTATGACGAGGATTCTCACGTGCTGACCTCCCGGCCCGCTCCGCTCATCGGACGCAGGCCGCTCAATCCTGCGTGGTCTGCGAACCGTAGCCCTCGCGGTTCCAGTAGCGGCCGAACATGCCGCCCAGCATCGCAGCGGTCGCCATGAGGACCAATAGGAGGGGGTAGGCGATCCACGACAGATCCTCTCCCCGGATCGTGCGCGAGACGATGCCGATGGCCTGCACGACGACGTACGCGATCGCTCCGGAAGCTGCAGCGTGGGCGAGCGAGGCATCGGGGGCCAGGCGCAACACACCCCAACCACCCGCGGCTGCACCGAAGAGGATCAGCACCCAGAACAACAGCACCGCGGGGGAGTCACTGTCGATGTCACCACTGGAGACCAGAAGCTGGTTGAACACGGCCACCGGCAGGGCCACCACAAGGGCGGTGATCGCACCGCGAAGGACGGCCTGGGTGGGTTTCATGCAACAAGGATCGCGCGGGTCGCCGGTCGTGCCGAAGATGGGTCGAGCCGTGGATCGCTCGGAAGGTCGGATAGGAGTCTCTGCCATCGGGAGGTGGTGGACCCGAGTGCCGCGGGAAGAGACGCAGTTCACAGATGGGGATCGCGTCGTTCGTCACAATGGCCCCTATGCTGGTGCGACCGGACAGAAGTGCTGTCCGGGTCTCGCGATGTGGGACCAACCCGCGGCATCCCGCCGGTGCAGGTCCGATCTTCGGTCTGGGAGTCGTAGCTCTGTGCCCTTCGGTGCAGGGCGAAGCTCGACTCCGCTGTTCGAGGGCGTTGTCGAGCAGCAGTGGGTGTGCAGCACCCGGAAAGAAACCGATGTCCCCCCGAGATACCTCCTTCGCCGAACTCGGCGCGCCGATGCCCATTGTCGACCAACTCGACGAGCGCGGCATCACCACACCGTTCCCCATCCAGGCGGCGGTGCTTGCCGACGCCCTCGATGGCCGCGACATCCTCGGCCGTGCCCCGACCGGCTCAGGCAAGACCCTCGCCTTCGGGATCCCCCTGGTCGCCCGGATGGACAAGGGCCAACGGCGTCGGCCCACCGCGCTGATCCTCTCACCCACCCGGGAGCTCGCCGAGCAGATCGGCGACGAGCTCAAGCCGCTCGCGCGTGCGATGGGCCACAGCGTGGCGGTCGTCTATGGCGGGGTCGGCTACAAGGCCCAGCACCGTGCGCTCGACCGTGGGGCCTCGCTGGTCGTGGCATGCCCCGGCCGACTGGAGGACCTGCTCGGAATGGATGCGCTGACCCTCGCCGATGTGTCGCAGGTGGTCGTCGACGAGGCGGACCGCATGGCAGACATGGGGTTCCTACCAGCGGTGCGCAGGATCATCGACGCGACAGCGCAGGACCGCCAGGTCCAGCTGTTCTCAGCCACACTCGAGGGTCCGGTCGCGAAGCTCACAGCCGACTTCCAACGCGATGCGGTACGCCACGAGGTCGGGTCCGCCGAGCCGGACATGACCTTGGCACACCACTTCTTCTGGGGAGTGGAGCGCCCAGACCGCGTGCCCCATGTCGCCCAGTTCATCGACACCACCGGCTCTGCGATCGTGTTCACGCGCACCCGCCATGGTGCGGACCGGCTCGCCAAGCAACTCGGCAGGCACGGTGTTGATGCCGCCCCGATCCACGGAGGCCGCAGCCAGGGCCAACGCAACAGGGCGTTGGAAGCGTTCTCCAGTGGCAAGGTCGCCGCCCTCGTCGCCACCGACGTGGCGGCGCGGGGGATCCACGTGGACGATGTCGGCGCCGTGGTGCACTTCGATCCCCCTGAAGACGGCGCCACCTATGTACACCGCTCCGGTCGCACCGCTCGGGCGGGGGCCTCAGGCATCGTACTGTCGATGGTCGAACCCGCGGCCGGCAAGTCGACCGTGGCCATGCAGCGAAAGCTCGGCCTACCGGTCGGGGTAACCGCCCCAGACATCGAGGCGGTGAGGACACTCGAGCTGTCGTCGACGAACGCCTCCGGGCGCGCCTCGACGCCGCGCGGTGCTGTATCCGTGCCCCACGGGCGTGGAGTGGAGCCGGACGTGTCGCGGTCGGACCCCCGGGCGGAACGTGAGCGGTCGAAGCACCCCCGGAGCGCGGAGCCCGACAAGGGCAAGCCTGACAAGGGCAAGCCTGACAAGGGAAACAAGGCGAAGGCCGTCAGAGACGACAGCGACAGAGCGGAGCTCACCGGGCGGGTCGCCAACTACTCCAAGCGGAGGGGCTTCGGGTTCATCAAGGCCAAGGGTCGTCCCGACGTGTTCGTGCACATCTCAGGGGTGCACGGCGATGCATCCGAGGTGCTCTCCAAGGGAAACCAGGTAGCGTTCCGCATCCGCAACGGACACAAGGGTCCGGTCGCGGTGGATGTACGTTCTCTGTCACGC
>JBKEAI010000150.1:0-3931 GCA_047972145.1 Microthrixaceae bacterium | reverse complement strand
CTAGTGGTCCGTCGCGGATTTGGTTTGGGTGGCGAGCGCTGTGCGTCCTCGGCGGACCTTGGTCAGGATCTCCTCGGCGGGCTTCTTCCAGATGAAGGGCTTCGGGTCGTCGTTCCAGTGGTCGACCCACAGCTCGATCGCTTCGACAAGCTGGCCAACGCTGGTGAACGTGCCGCGGCGTAGCCGCCGCTCGGTCAACAACTTGAACCAGCCCTCCACGAGGTTCAGCCACGATGATGACGTCGGCGTGAAGTGCAGGTGCCAACGCTTCCGTTTCGGGTGAGCCAGCCACTCAGCCACGGGCGGAGCCTTGTGCGCCGAGAGGTTGTCCAACACGACATGGATCTCGAGATCGCGATCGACGTGGAGATCGATCCACTTGAAGAACGCCAACACATCAGTTGCCTTGTGCGACTTGCGCGTCGCGGTCAACACCTCGCCCGTTCCTACATTCAACGCGGCGAACAGATCGGTCGTCCCGTTGCGCTTGTAGTCATGGGTCATCGTCTCGCCCCGACCGCGCTTCATCGGCAACGACGGCTGCGTGCGATCGAGCGCCTGACACTGGGTCTTCTCATCGAAGGAGAACACCACCGCCCGCTCGGGCGGGTTCAGATACAAGCCGACGACATCAACAAGCTTCTCCTCGAAGCGAGGATCGTTCGACAGCTTGAACGTCTCGACCTTCCACGGCTTGAGCTTGTGGTCCCGCCAGATCCGAGCAACCGAGTCCTTACCGATCCCGTGACGCGCTGCCATCGACCTTGTCGTCCAGTGCGTCGACCCGTCATCGGGCTTGGCGTGCAACGTGTCATGCACCACCGCTTCGACCGTGCCCTCGGGCAACCAGGACTTGCGGCCCCGACCCGGCGCGATCCGCCCGACACCATCCACCCCCTGCTCAACAAAGCGGCGCCGCCACGACCGCACCGAGTCCGCCGTGGTCCCGCACCGCCTAGCAACCTCGTTGGTCGCCACACCATCGCCGGCCATCAACAACGCCCTGGCCTGCACAACCTTGCGATGCGGCAACGAGGACGACCGCGCCATCCGCTCCAGCGCCTCGCGCTGCTCCTCCGACATCGACAACGGCTCCGCGATCACAACCGGCATCGTCACACACTAACCAGCCCAGCTATTTCAACGACGGACCACTAGCTTCTGTGGATGTCCGATTCCCACAGTGCTGCATCGCCGGGTGAGGACCTGGTGGTGATAGCGGTCGCATGTGAGGCCCGCGATGCCGAGTTGGTGGCCGACGTCCTGTGGCAGGCGGGCACGACCGCTGTGTCCGAGCAACCCACGGGGGTGTCCCACGGCATCGCCGGGCGGGTCGCGGATGGGTCAGCGAGAACGGGTCGGGTGGAGCTGACCGCACAGGTGCCGCGCCGCGAGCTCCCACGAATAGAGGCGTGGTGCGAACAGGCCGCAGCGTTGCGTGCCGATGATGTCGACCCGGATGTCGACCCGGATGTCGGAGCGCCATCGGTCTCGGTGATCGACGTCGACTCCGCGTGGGCGGATGCCTGGGCGGAGCACGCCCGGGCGTACAGGGTCGGCCCGCTCGTGGTGCGGCCGGTCTGGGTCCACGAACCGCTCGCGCCCGGTGAGATCGACCTGGCGTTGGACCCGGGACCGACGTTCGGCTCGGGCAGCCACCAGAGCACCCGCGGTGTGCTCGCAGCGCTCGTGGGTGCGATCGCAGGTGGCGAGCGGGTGCTCGATGTCGGCTCCGGTAGCGGCGTGCTCGGGGTCGCCGCACTGGTGCTCGGCGCAGCCGGTGTCGTTGCGGTCGACGTCGATCCTGCCGCCGGGCCTGCCGGGCGCGCCGCTGCCGAGCTGGTCGGGGTCGCCGGGCGTTGGGAGTTCCACGAGGGCAGTGTGGAGGTGGCCGGCGGTGGGTTCGACATGGTGTTGGCCAACATGTTGATCGGAGCCGTCGAATCGGTGGGGATCGGCCTTCGCGGGTGCTGCGCACCCGGCGCCACGATCATCCTCGGCGGGTTCCTCACCTCCCAGCGCGACCGGGCACTCGCAGCGGTGCAACCGGCGGTAGTCGTCTCGGAGTCGGTCGAAGACGACTGGGTCACCCTCGTGGCGCGCGCCACCTGATGCCCGTCGCTGCGCTACGTGCAACGACAGTGCGAGCCGTGGGGGACTTCCCGCGGTGCCGTCTTCGGCGACGGTGGGGTCATTCCGCCCATGGCGCGTTCGTGAACCTCTACCCTCGGATGGGTGAGCGATTGGCTGGATGGTTACGACCCGGAGGGTTTCTTCGACGAGTTCGTGTCAGCCGACGGTGCCGCCCGGCCGCACTACCGCCACCTGCGCAGCGCGCTGGACCAGATGGGCCCCGACCGACTCAGGCAGGCTGAATCGGCCCGCGACACGGCGTTCCGCTCCGCGGGGATCACCTTCACCGTGTACGACGACGACGACGAGCGTGGTACCGAGCGCACCTTCCCGATGGACCTGATCCCGCGGGTGATACCCGCGGAGGAGTGGGACATGCTCGAAGGTGGCCTGATCCAACGGGTCACCGCGCTCAACCGCTTCCTGGAGGACCTCTACACGGGCGGCATGCAGATCGTCAACGACGGCGTGGTGCCCCGCTGGCTCGTATTGAGCTCGACCGGGTTCAGCTACGAGGCGCTCGGCGTGCACGTCCCGATGGCCGCGCGCTGTCTCGTGGCGGGGGTCGACATGATCCGCGACGCCGAGGGCACCTACCGGGTGCTCGAGGACAACCTGCGCAACCCCAGCGGGGTCTCCTACGTGATCGAGAACCGCAGCGCTCTCACCCGGGTGATGCCGCGACTGTTCGAGGGCCAACAGGTGCGCCCGGTCGACCAGTACGGGCGGATCCTGCTGCGGGCCCTGCAACGCGTCGCCCCGGCCGCGGCGGGGGACAACCCGACCGTTGTGGTGCTCACACCGGGCATCTTCAACTCGGCGTACTTCGAGCACGTGTTCCTCGCCACCCAGATGGGGGTGGAGCTGGTCGAGGGGCGCGACCTGGTGGTCGACGATCACGTGGTGCACATGCGCACCACCAAGGGCGTGCGCCGCGTCGATGTGATCTACCGACGCATCGACGACGACTTCTTGGACCCCGTGGTGTTCCGAGCGGATTCCTCCCTCGGGGCCGCCGGCCTGATGGCCGCGGCGCGCGCGGGCAACGTCACGATCGCCAACGCGGTCGGCAACGGGGTGGCCGACGACAAGGCCGTGTACGCGTACGTACCCGAGATGATCCGTTACTACCTCGGTGAGGAACCGATCATCCCCAACGTCGACACCTACCTGCTCTGGGACGACGACCAGCGCGCCGAGGTGCTCGGACGCCTCGACCAGTTGGTGGTCAAACCGGTTGCAGAGGCGGGCGGGTACGGCCTGGTCATAGGTCCCTCTGCGACCGAGCGCGAGCTCGAGGAGTTGCGGGCCAAGGTCGAGGCGGACCCCCGCAACTGGATCGCGCAGGAGGTCGTTCCCCTGTCGCGACACCCGTGCGTGGTCGGGGACCACCTCGAGGGGCGCCACGTGGACCTGCGTCCATTCGTGCTGACCGGCGACCGCACCGAGGTGCTGCCCGGGGGCCTCACCAGGGTCGCGCTGCGAAAGGGATCGCTGGTGGTGAACTCCTCCCAGGGTGGCGGCTCGAAGGACACCTGGGTGCTCGCAGCCGACGACGAGCAGGTCGAGGCGGACCGCAACGTGGAGACCTCCAGCGCAGCTGCATCCGGACCTGTGACAGCACAGGTGCCGGTCGTGTCGATCGCCGACACGACCGGGGTGCCGGACGTGACGAGCGCGTCGGGAGGCACCGCCTGATGCTCGCACGCACGGCCGAGCAGCTCTTCTGGGCGGGGCGCTACCTAGAGCGCGCCGAGCACACTGCACGCCTGATGGACGTGACCTACCACCGCCTCCT
>JBKEAI010000134.1:0-2044 GCA_047972145.1 Microthrixaceae bacterium | reverse complement strand
ATCCAGGCCCGGGCGAGGTGGTGGTCGATGTTGCTGCATGTGGTGTGTGCCACACGGACCTGCACTACGTCCAGGGTGGGATCAGCGACGACTTCCCGTTCCTGTTGGGTCACGAAGCCGCTGGAACCGTCGCCGAGGTGGGTCCCGGAGTGACCGAGGTGTCCCCCGGCGACTACGTGGTGCTCAACTGGCGTGCTGTGTGTGGCCAGTGCCGGGCGTGCCTGCGTGGGCGGCCCCAGTACTGCTTCGACACCCACAACGCGGCGCAGCCGATGCGCCTCGCGGATGGCACCGAGTTGACCGCGGCGCTCGGCATCGGGGCGTTCGCCGAGAAGACCCTTGTCGCTGCGGGCCAGTGCACACGGGTGGACCCCTCGGCGCCGCCCGAGGTAGCCGGGCTGCTCGGCTGCGGTGTGATGGCCGGCATTGGTGCCGCCATCAACACGGGTGCGGTCGGCCGGGGTGATTCGGTGGCGGTGATCGGCTGTGGCGGTGTCGGCGACGCAGCGATCGCCGGGGCCTCGCTCGCGGGTGCACACACGGTCATCGCTGTGGACCTGGATGACCGCAAACTCGAAGGGGCCAAGCGCTTCGGAGCGACCCATACGGTCAACTCCGGTAGCGACGATCCCGTGGAGGTGATCCGTTCGCTCACCGACGGCAACGGGGCCGACGTGGTGATCGACGCCGTGGGCATCCCTGCCACCTACGAGCAGGCCTTCTACGCGCGGGACCTCGCCGGGACCGTCGTACTCGTGGGTGTACCGCGCCCGGAGGTGAAACTCGAACTGCCGCTGTTGGACGTGTTCGGCCGTGGTGGGGCTCTCAAGTCGTCGTGGTACGGAGACTGCCTGCCGAGCCGTGACTTCCCGATGCTGGTCGACCTGTACCTACAGGGCCGGCTCGACCTCGAGGGGTTCGTGAGCGAGCGCATCGGCATAGGCGAGGTGCAGTCGGCCTTCGAGCGCATGGAGGCAGGCGATGTGCTTCGTTCGGTGGTGATGGTGTGAGCACCCGCGTCGACCATGTGGTCACCTCGGGGATCTTCAGCCTCGACGGTGAGGACTTCGAGGTGGACAACAACATCTGGATCGTCGGCGACGACCGACAGGTGCTGGTGATCGATGCGGCGCATGACCACCGGCCGATCCTCGATGGGATAGCTGGGCGCGAGGTGGTTGGCATCGTCTGCACGCACGCCCACAACGACCACATAAACGCCGCGGCGGAGCTTGCCGAGGCCACCGATTCACCGATCTGGTTGCACCCCGACGACACGATGCTGTGGGAGGTCGTCTACCCCGACCGGCGTGTCGACGCGTCTCTGGGTGATCACCAGCGCATGGAGGTCGCCGGCGCCGAACTCGAGGTGCTCCACACCCCCGGGCACTCCCCCGGCGGGGTGTGCCTGCACCTGCCGGCAGACCAGATCGTGTTTTCGGGCGACACGCTGTTCAACGGTGGCCCCGGCGCGACCGGACGCAGCTTCAGCGACCGCTCCGAACTCGAGGACAGCATCCGTCGCCAGCTGTTCCCCCTGCCGGGTTCCACCCAGGTGCGAACCGGCCACGGCGACTCGACGACCCTCGCCGAGGAGCTCGCCCGCTCATCCGATTGGTGATCGGCCGCAGCCACCGCGGGACCATCGAGTGCCCGTGGACCCCGCGAGCCTGCTCACCGGTACCGGTCCCTGTGGCATCTGGTGTGGCGAGGCGCTCAGCGGCGTTCGTCGGAGCTCGGGGTGCTCCGCAGCGCAGTGGGAAGGAGCTCGCCGCCGCGCACCTCATAGGCCACTGCCGACTGCCGTTCGTGGCGTCCACCGGTCGCCTTGGAGGTGACCACCTCGATCACCAGGCCGTCGACCGCAGCCAACACGGTGACCGTTTGGATCGAGTCCCGGTCGTTGGGCAGCCGGCGCAATTCGTCGACGACACGGTCGGCTGCGTCCCACACCCAGGTGTCTCCCACGGCCACGAAACGGCAGCGGTGGTTGGCCTTGGAGCGGTGGATCTTCGCGCCGGGGCACACGAGCAGCCCCCCGGGG
>JBKEAI010000121.1:0-7475 GCA_047972145.1 Microthrixaceae bacterium | reverse complement strand
GCGCGTACTACGTCGACGGTCCCGGCCGGTACTACCTCGACAGCGACGAGCCGCCAGGCCGGTGGCTCGGCCGTGGCGCCACCACGCTCGGCCTCGTCGGGGAGGTGTTCGACGACGACTTCCTGTCGCTGATGGACGGCCGGGACCCGGCGACTGGCGACCTGCTGGGCACGAGCCATACCGAGCGCACGCTGCGCGGGTTCGACGTCACTTGCTCGGCGCCGAAGTCGGTGTCGGTGCTGTTCGCCATCGGAGACGCCCGAGCCCGCACCGAGGTCCTCGAAGCGAACGACGCGGCAGTCGCCGCGGCGTTCGGATGGATCGAGGACCACGCCCACTGTCGCCACCGGGTCGGCGGCGAGATCTGGACCGTCGACGCCAGGGGTCTGGTCGCCGCCGCGTTCCGCCAGCACACCAGCAGGGCTCACGACCCGCAGCTTCACACCCACCTGGTGATCCCGGCCCGGGTCATGGCTCCCGACGGCCGGTGGCTCGCGCTGGACGCCCGTACCCTCAAGCACGACCAGCGCACCATCTCGGCCCTCTATGCCGCGGACCTGCGCGCCGAGCTGACCTCCCGGCTCGGCGTCCGCTGGAACGACGTCGTGAACGGCCAAGCCGAGATGGCCGACGCCCCCGACGAGGTACTCGACGCCTTCTCCCAGCGCACCCGCCAGATGGCCCGCCGCCTGGATGAGAAGACAGAGCGCTTTGTCGACCAGCTCGGCCGACGACCTACACCCCGGGAACGGTGGCGCATCGAACGAGAAGCCGTCCTCGACAGCCGCCCATCCAAGACCAGCGAGGACTCCCAGACCCTCCACGAGCAATGGATCGACCAGCTCCATGCCCTCGGCCACACCTCCGACGGCCACCTCGACCAGGTGATCGGGCGTACCCGTCCGATCGAGGCCGACGCCACCACCGACCGAGACACGGTCATCGGGGCGTTGTCCTCGTTGCGAGACACCCAGTCGACGTGGCGACCCGCGGAGATCACCCGAGAGGTCGCCGCCGCCCTGCCCACCCGTCTCGGCGGCACCGCGGCCGAGACCGTCGAACGAGCGCAGAGGCTGGCGTCGCACGCGGAGGACGCGCTCAGCGTCGACATCTCCCGACCTGTACCCGACCACGTCCCGCTCCGCAACGACGGGCGACCGGTCACCGAAGGAGCCCTCGACCGGATCCTCACCACGCGGGCGATCCTCGACGAGGAGGAGTACATCCTCGACCTCACCCTTCGCTGGGCCGCCGAAGATGGCAGCGACGTCCAGGACCTCGACCCCGACGGTGAACTGACCGCTGTGCAGAACCTCGCCGCCAAGGCCGTCGCAGGAGAGCGACGCCTGGTCCTGGTCGTCGGTCCGGCTGGCACCAGCAAGACCACTGCCATGCGACCCGCAGTCGCCCGCCTCCACGCCGAAGGTCGACCGTGCTTCGGTGTCGCACCGTCAGCCGCGGTGGCCGAAGTGCTCGCGGTGGACACTGGCATCGACGCCGCCACGCTCGACAAGCTTCTCATCGAGCAACGCGCCTCGACCGCCCGCCACAGCACCGCTACGACCTCCCCGCCGGGACGACCGTCGTGGTGGACGAAGCCGCGATGGTGGCGACCCCACGGCTCGCGGAGCTGATCGATCTGGCCGACAGGCACGGCTGGCGGATCGCCCTCGTTGGTGACCCGATGCAGTTCTCCGCCGTCGGCCGTTCGGGCATGTTCGGTCACCTGGTCGACACCCTCGGCGCCGTCGAGCTCGACCGGGTCCACCGGTTCGACGCGCCCTGGGAGCGAGACGCCAGCCTCCGGCTCCGCCGAGGCGACACCGATGTCGTCGCCCTCTACGATTGCAACGACCGGTTCCACGGCGGTACCTGCCGCCAGATGGCCACCGCCACCGTCCTCGCGTGGAGACAGGCAATCGAGGCTGGTGAGACTGCCGCCATGATGGCCCCGACCCGAGAAGCCGTCGCCGTCCTCAACGAGATCGCCCAACAGCTCCGCATCGCCGCCGGGGAGGTCGATCCCCGCAGTCCTTCGGTGAAGCTCGGCCCGACCCGAGCCCACCTCGGTGACGTGGTGGCGACACGTCGCAACGAGCGGACGCTGCTCACCGACTATGGGCACATGGTCAAGAACCGCGATCACTGGACCATCAAGACCATCCACGCCGGCGGGGCGCTTACCGTCTCCGGTTCGACCGGAAAGGTCACCCTGCCCGCCGACTACGTCGCCAGCGAGGTCGAGCTGGCCTATGCCGAGACCAGCCACGCCGCCCAAGGCCGCACCGTCGACCGCTCCTTCCTCTACCTCGACGGACCCACCGACACCCGCGGCATCTACGTCCCACTCACCCGAGGCCGCACCACCAACGAGGCCTTCGTGGTCCTCGACGACGAACGCACCGCCGCCGAGGTCGTCGCCGAATCCGTCGCACGAACCTGGATCGACCAACCCGCCGCTGCTCTGCGCCTTGACCAACCCTCGGCACCCGAGCAGGCCTGTCCCCGTCGCCCGCTCTCGGTGTCCGACCTACGACGGCTCGTCGAACAGGTCACCGCTGCCCGGCTGGAGGTAGTTCGGTTGGACTACGGCCTCAATACCCTCAGCCGCGAGCAGTCCGACATCATCAACGAGCAGCACCGCGTCGCCACCCAGATCGTTGACGCCAAGAGATGTCTGGCGGAGGCTCGCCACGTACTCGAAGAGCACGACCGGCCGCTCCGCCGGCGGGGTCATCGCTCAGCGATCGCCCACGCCCGTCGAGACGTGGCCGACCTCCAACGGTCCCGAGGGCTTGAGCCGGGTGGGCGCGACCTCGGAGGCCTGTCGTTGTGAAGCCTCGACGGGGCCGACCCATCGCATCCTCGATGTCAGACCCAGGTGCGACGATGACGGCCTGGGCGTCGCGGAGCGGCCGATCGGCCCGATCCCCACAGCCCTAACGTGGAGGACCCGATGCCTGGCGACTGGACACCCGAGCCCTTCGAGGCGGACGACGGAACGATCCCGTTCCAGCGGTTCGTTGACGACCTGTCGGACTTCAAGTTCGTCGCGCTCGACACCGCCATCGATCGAGTTCTCTCGGCCCGGGGGATCGATCTGGTCCGAACGGAGTGGCTGAAGGCGCTGGGCGAAGGGCTCCATGAGTTCCGTGTGCGACACGATGCCGACGAGGTCGCTCGCAGGTTCGGAGGCGATGTTCCTGACATCGAGGGTCGTCCCGAGAAGGTGCTGCTCCGGGTGTTCGTCCACTTCTACGGACAGAAGGTGATCTTGCTGCTCGGCGGCTACGACAAGGGTGATGCCCCGAAACCACGGCGACAACAGCGGGAGATCGCCGAGGCCCGCCGCCTTCTCGGACAGTTCAAGGAGCGCCAGCGGCGAGAGCGCAAGAAGAAGGGCCGATGACGAGGTGAGGTTGACGTCTCATGGGGACTTCCCCATACTGTCCTCCAGGAGGTGTTCAGATGGCTCGTAACTACCAGGATGTCACGGCTGCTCGTCGCGAGCGCCTCTCACCGGAGACCAAGGCACACCGCGAGATCTTCGAGCAGAGCTACGACATCGCCATGCAGGTCATCGAGCTGCGCGAGCGTCACGGTCTCACCCAGTCCAAACTCGCCGACCGATGCGGCATCGACCAGGGCGACATCAGCCGCATCGAGCGCGGGGCGACCAGCCCGACGGCACGCACCCTCCAGCGCATCGCCGAGGCGATGGGCGCGGAGCTGCGGCTCATCGAGCTAACTCGGTGACGCAGGCCAAGCTTCTCTGCCGGCAACGTACCAGTTACTTCGGGCTAACCGTGGCTCGTAGCCTGCTCTGAACCGACGGGGAAGGCTATGGCTGACGAGAACAAGACGATCGTGCCGGTGTGGACGCTGGCTACCGGGGACGTGCGAGTCCCAGATGTGTCCCTGGACAAGCCGATGTCGGCTGAGCGGCTGAACGAACTGCGGGGTGTGTTGGCAACGCTCGCTGATCAGCCGATCGCAACGCTGGAGGTCCACCCACTTCCCGAGAACGTCGATCGCCGGCGTGGCATTGCTCTCGACGTGGCGAGCCCCCTGGCGCAACACCTGTCAGAACTGATGAAGCAGTCGGCGAGCAACACCCCGGCGCCAGCCATCGCTTCGACCGGGGGCGAAGTCCTCTACCGCATGGTTGTTCCGGCGAAGGTCGCCGCCGAAGTCGGTCAGGGCATCGTCCGCCCGATGCGGTCGAAGGCAGTCGCTGGCGCGATTCGTGGCCCGCTGATGGGAGCGAAGGGTGTGGTCGGCCAGGCTTCGTTCGTGCCCGTCGGCCGTGCGGCTGCGGCGGCGGGTGCTACTGGTGGCGCTGGTGCTACAGCAGGCGCGGCTGGTGGTGCCGGTGCGGCCGCTGGTGCTGCCGTCGCGGGCGGCACCGCCCTGACCGTCGCCGCTCCGTTGGTGCTCATGGCCGTGGCGGTGGGAGTGAGCGCTCAAGCAGAGCAGCAACGGCGAGAGGCGATCGCGCACATCACCGAACTGCTTGAGGGGCTGCACGAGGAGAAGCTCAACGACGAGCGCAACGCGCTCGACGGCTGTCGCGATGCGATCGACAAGGCAACGGCCATCCTCCTCGATCAAGGCAAGCTCGGCGTGTCGCTCGGCCTGGACTCAGCAGTCCACGCCATCGGCACAGCCCTCGCTGCCGCCGATCGGCGCCTCGGGAAGTGGCAGGACGCGCTCGACGCACTGCCCGATGGCGACACCGTCGATCTGGAAACGCTGACGGGGACGTTCGCTGGCATCGATGGCCGCGGTGGCACGTTCCGCGCTCACCTCGAACTCGCCGCGTTGGCCATCGCTCTGAAGCGTCGGGTGATCATCCTCCAGGCCGTGGAGAACGCCCAGACCGACACGGGCAACCCGTTCGTGAACTTCACTCGTGCGCTCAAGGCTGACCAGCAACGGCTCGACAAGCTGGAGTCGGACATCGCCCGTGTGCTCCTGCGGCTCTCCAGCGTTGAGCTGACTCGTCGTCAGGGCCTGCGCGCTCCGGTCTTCACGTCACGCGAAGTCGATCGCCTGATGCGAGCGGCGCACCAGATCCACGAGCTCGGGGACGGGGTCACCGCCGACGATCGCCCGACGGATGTCGCGATCGAGATCGCTCGCGACAGGGAGGGCTCCCTGGTCGTCTTCCCGGCGGTCCCCGCGTAGCGCAACGGATCGCTCGCCTGGCGAGACGGGCGCCCCCGGTTCCGACCTCCAACACCTCGATCCTTGTCATCAAACGCGATGAAACAGGGTGGTTCTGAGGGGTGCGGACCGACACGAGACCTACGAGGAAACCCGCTCTGACCTGCACGGATGGGGACGCAGGGGTACGCGCTGTCACCCGAAACTGCGGCGTTCAAGTCCCCCTCCGACACCAACGTTCTCATACCAGCGGCAGGGCGCAAGCCGACCTCGGTGAGTTCGACCCGGAGTGGTGGTGCGCCGCAGGCGACGACTCGTAGGTGGTCCGGGTAGATGTAGTCGGCCTCGATGAGGTCCTCGATGAGGATGCGGCGTTCTAGGTCGTCGGCTTCTTCCAAGACGTCGTCGATGTCGATGCTGGCGAGTAGCTCTCCTACTTCCTCGAAGCGTGCTGCAAGTTCGTCTCGATCTGCTTGCCGCTGTTCGTCCTCGTGCTGTGCGCCTTCGAGTTTGTGCAGCTGCGTGGTGATCCTGCGTTCGTGTTCCTCGAAGGCCTCGGGGGTGACTCTGTCGGCGTAGTAGAGCTCGAACGGCTTGGCCCGCTTCGCACGCAGAGCTGTGAGGGTCGCTGTGGCGTCCTTGGGTGCCTCGGGCTCGGACGGCTTTGATCGCTTGTTGGAGGTCGTGGTCGTCGCTGAGGACTTCAAGGCCGAGCACTGCCGCACGGCGGAGGCCTTTGGCGGATCGTCCGGGTTGGTCGCAGCCAGCCCCTCGATGCTTGCAGCGGTAGATGGCTTGGCCTCGGTCGTGGTACTCGACACCGAGGATCTTCTTACAGAGTCCGCAGCGCATACGGCCCGAGAGGATGTCCTTGCTGCTTTGTTTGCCCGGGGGGTGGGCTCTTTGTGCTGCGTCGTAGTCGGCTTCGGTGACAAGTGGTTGATGAGGCCCTGGGTACCAGTCGCCGTGGTGGCGCACATACCCACTGTAGGTCCGGTTGAGGGTGATCTGTTGCACGGTCGAGTACTTGATGCCGGTGCGTTCCTCGATGACCCGGGAGGCGAGCCCTTCGGCGCGCGCCGGTGCCAGCGGAGAAGGGTGTCGGGGGCGACGAGCCAGCCTTCCCCTAGCCGGCGGGGGAGCGCGGCTGCGATCGCACCGAGCAGGATGCGGTCGTCGTCGGCGAGTTCAGGGCAGGCGATCTATCGGCAAAGCACGGCGGGCTGGTGGCGCAGGACGACGAGTTCGAGCCCTTCGAGCGACCCGACCGCATCGCGAGACGGACCATGGCGGCGAGAGGTCGGTACATGATGCGGAACACGAGCCTTCAGCATCGGCCGGCATCGTCGCAGGTCAACCCGTACGACCGAGTATTCGGCACCCACACCCATTTCGAGCCCCACAAGCAAGGGTTGCGAGACGTAAGTACGTACGTAGGGAAGGTACATGCCGAACAAGACGATCAGTGTTCCCGATGACGTTGTTCCTGTCATCGAGAGCTTGGAAGTGCCTTTCTCGCGGTGGGTGACCGATCAGCTCCGCCGCCATGCAGCGAAGTCGACGATGTCGTTCGCTGATCAGCTTCTTACCGACGCAGCGCTGGCCGCGGGTGAGCAGCGGCCCGATCGCGACGCGATCGGTGAGCGCATGGAGCGATCCGCGTCATGGTGACGCGTGGGTCGGTCTGCTGGGTCGATTTCGACAGGCGTCATCCCGGCGTGGTGGTGTCGTCACAGGAAGTGCTGGCGTTGATGTCTGCCAGGCTCATGTTGTGCCGCTCACCTCGAACCTCGAGCGAGCTGGTCTTGCCGGTAACGTCCTGCTCGAGTCGACTGTCACCGGGTTGTCGAGGGACTCCGTGGCGGTCCCGCTGGGGTTGGAACTGGTCGACCGGGCGTGGCTCGGCGACCGAACGGGTCAGCTGCCGCAAGTGCTGATGGATGCCATCGATGAAGGGGTTCGTGCTGTCCTCGGTCTATGACAGCGCGTTCGAGTCATCGAGCTACGAGCGCAACGCTCCACGGAGGGCGAGCAATTCGGGTTGAAGTTGTGAGCGATCACTGAGAACTGACATTCACGATCATTGAAAACCGACATGGGTGCCGGGCTCCTGGCGGCATCCACCACCGATCTGGGTGGCCCCTCCAGCGTGTCGAGCGACCAAGCACGACGCGACCGGAGGAGCCGGTCTCCATGATGAACCAGGAGGACTACGTGAATGTGAACGACCTGCACAAGCAGGGTTGGACGATCAGCGAGATCGCGCAGGAGACCGGCTGGCACCGCACCACGATCAGCCAGCGGTTGAA
>JBKEAI010000082.1:0-1758 GCA_047972145.1 Microthrixaceae bacterium | reverse complement strand
GCTCAGCCGACCTTGCGTTCACCGAGGCGGCGACGGTTGATCAGCTTCGCCTTGAGGTAGTCACGGTTCATCATCGCGATGAAGTCGACGCTGATCTCCTTGGGGCAGGCCTCCTGGCACTCGCCGTGGTTGGTGCACGAACCGAAGTACTTCTCCATCGTCTCGACCATCGCCTCGGCTCGGCTCCAGCGTTCGGCCTGGCCCTGGGGCAATTGGTTGAGGTGCTGCATCTTCGCGGAGGTGAACAGGTTCCCCGCCGAGTTCGGGCATGCCGCAACGCACGCACCGCAGCCGATGCAGGCTGCCGCGTCCATCGCGGAGTCGGCTGCGTCCTTGGGGACGGGGATCTCGTTCGCGTCGGGTGCGGCGCCGGTGGTGACGGTGATGTAACCGCCGGATTCCACGATCCGGTCGAACGCGGCGCGGTTGACCATCAGGTCCTTGATGATCGGGAACCCCGCGGCGCGCCACGGCTCTATGCGGATCGTCTGTCCGGTGGAGAACTGGCGCATGTGCAGCTGACAGGTGGCGGTGCCCTTCTGCGGACCGTGCGCCTGGCCGTCGATCATCACCCCGCAGGTTCCACAGATGCCCTCGCGGCAGTCGTGGTCGAAGGTGATCGGTTCCCGCTCGGCCTGGAACAGCTCCTCGTTGACCTTGTCGAGCATCTCGAGGAACGAAGCGTCGTCGGGGATGCTCACCGTGTAGGTCTCGAACGCGCCGGGTGTGTCGGGGCCGTCCTGGCGCCAGACCTCGAGTGTCAGATCGAGCACGTCGGTCATCGCAGTTGTCCTTTTGTCTCCGCGGCCGTTGTTGTCCCTACGGCTGCTGATGTCTCCGGGGATGGTCGTTGTGTCGTCGCCATCTGTGTGGTCGTCGCCGGCATGTGGGTGCTCACTTGTAGCTGCGCTGGGTGAGCTCGACGCGTTCGAAGTCGAGGGGTTCCTTGTTGAGGACCGCGTCGCGTTGGATGTCCTCGCCGGCCCATTCCCATGCGGCCACGTACGCGAAGTTCTCGTCGTCGCGCTTGGCCTCGCCCTCGTCGGTCTGGGACTCCTCGCGGAAGTGCCCACCGCAGGACTCCTCCCTGTGGAGAGCGTCACGCACCTTGAGCTCCGCGAGCTCCATGAAGTCGGCCACCCGCAGGGCGTTCTCGAGCGACTGGTTGACCGTGTCGGCGCGCCCGGGCACCCGCACATCGGACCAGAACTGCTCGCGCAGCGCCGGGATCTCGGTGAGGGCCTTCTCGAGACCCGTCGCGTTGCGGCTCATACCGCAGTACTCCCAGATGATCTTGCCGAGCTCGCGGTGGTAGTGGTCGACCGAGGAGGTGCCCTTCACGCTCATGATGCGGTCGACCCGGCTCTGGGTGTCGTCGAGCGACTCTCTGAACGCGGGGTCGTCGGTGGGCACCTCGGGTGTGCCGAGCAGCGGGGCGAGGTAGCCGGCCACGGTGGACGGCCCGACGAAGTAGCCATCGGAGAGTCCTTGCATGAGCGCCGAAGCGCCGAGCCGGTTGGCGCCGTGGTCGCTGAAGTTGGCTTCGCCGAGGGCGAACAGACCCGGCACGGTGGTCTGAAGGTTGTAGTCGACCCACAGCCCGCCCATCGTGTAGTGGGTGGCGGGGTAGATGCGCATCGGGCGCTCGTAGGGGTTCTCCCCTGTGATGCGCTCGTACATGTCGAACAGGTTCCCGTAGCGCTCCTCGATCACCTCACGGCCATGGCGCGAGATCGCGTCCGCGAAGTCGAGGTACAC
>JBKEAI010000307.1:0-2793 GCA_047972145.1 Microthrixaceae bacterium | reverse complement strand
AGTTCGTAAACCGTCGTCCGCGATGACTCCAGCCTCGACCAAAGCTGCACGCACGGCCTTGCGGTCCACACCCATCCGGCGACCGATCGCTCGCATCGAGACGCCCGCTCGGGCGAGGCGCACCGCCTCTGCCTTCTCATCGAGCCCCAGCCCCGGTCGGCGGCTCGGCACGTTGCGGCGGCGCAGGTGAGAGAACACCGTCGCGCGGTGGATGCCGTACCTCTCAGCAAGCGCCTTGACGCTCATCCCGGCCAGGTAGTCGCCGACGAGGGCGTCCACCTCGGCGGCGGTGAGAAAAGTTTGAGCCGTCTCGACAGTCCTCACAACGGAGCCACGATCGTCCTTCGGAGCGGTACTCTGGGGACGTTGGGAGACCGCGTAGACCCCGCGGTCTAGCCGGTTGACCAGGGTTTTTGTCTTGGGGGCGGAGTTGCCAACCGAGCTATCCAGGCACCCCAAACGGGTCAGGTGTGAACTTGCGACCAAGGGGCCACCCTTGGTCGCGGTTCGCGCCTGGCCCACTTTCTTCGCCTCGGCGGCCCAGCTCAGGGCGTCAGCGTGGAGGCCGGAGAGGCTCAGCCCGTCGTACGGGTTCCGGTAGCCGACGCGCACGTCGTTGTCCTCGTCGATGTAGATCGCCTTGACCAGCGCCTGATTGATGAGCCGACGGTTCGCGTCGTCGGCGTGCTCGTAGATGTCGGCGGCATTGGACAGCAGTTTCAGGGAATCATCGAGGTTCTCTCGCGCAGCGGCGTAGTGGCCGTGGTGCGCGGTGATCCGGTGCTCGATGGTGCTCCGGTCCTTTTGCAGTCCCAGGCCTCCTGGCAATGCTCCTCGCGAGCCCGTGCTTCCTCGCCGCGTATTGGTGCATGGCGACCACCGAGGCCGTTGGTCTCGGCCTCGGCGTGGATCGCGGCGGCCAGGACGTGCCGATCATCGGGGTCGGGGAGTCGAGCTGGTCGATCAGGTGCTCGTAGCCGGTCACGGTCACGTGTTGGATAACCTCCTTCAGGAGACGACGGGTGCAATCCAGACGTGCGGGGTCGAGGTCGGGGCGGTTGGTGCGCAGGTTGCGGAACACCTCATCGAGAATCCGATCCGTCCACTTCGGGTATGTCAGCTGCGCGAGTCCGACCCGGATCAGCACGTCCCGGAGCGTGGCCGGGCTGGCGCGATGTTGAGCCCGAGAACGCTCCCTGTTGTGCTCAATGCGCGTGCGAACCGCGCGACTGTGATAACACTGAGGTTATGATACGGAGGTGGTTCATCGTCCTCGCGGTCGTGGTGCCTCTCGTAATCGGCGGCGCGGCGTATGCCGGTACCCGTACGGCATGGTTCCAGTGCCGGTACGGGACGGACCTTGAGGCCGGACCCGGCCAACCGTACGTGACCGGCCGTGCAGCCGAGCAGGTCCTCCCCGACGGCCTGGACGCGCTCGCTGAGCTCGACGGCGTGGGCGAACTCGTGGGCGCGATGTCGACCGAGGTGTCGCCAGCAGTTTACGACGGCGACGGTACGATCCTGCTCAGCGACGAACCGTACTTCTCGGCGCCGAACACGTTCCGCGTGCGCGCCTTCGATCCCGTGCGTCCGGACGCCGGCTGGAATCGCGGTGTCGCCGGCCAGGACCGCCTCGTGGGTGCCGTCGATGGTCGGATCGTGACGCTCGGCGCCGCAGCCGGCGATGTCTACCGCCTGCGAGTGCTCGACGGCGCCACCGGTTCGATCGTGCGGTGCGTCGATCTGCCCCGGGCGGAGGATGCCGGAATCGAGCGGACGGCGTCGACCTTACTGCCGGATGGCACGGTCGCGGTCGCGGTACCGACCGAGAATGGTAGCGGTCACGGTCAGAAGATCGCCGTCATCGACCCCCTCACCGACGGCGAGCCACGCTGGCAGACCTCGATCGCGCCACAGAGCGTCGTCGCCACGAGCGTCGCCGCGACACTGATCTTCGGCCAACACCCCTCGCGGGACGCGCTGGGCGGCCTAAGGGTGGACCCGGACGATCCCAGGACCGCGAGCGTCACGGCGCTCGACAGCGGGTCCGGCGAGACACGCTGGTCATGGCCGACCGACGGCTCGCGGACCGCCGCCGCGATCGTCGGCGTTGCCGAGGGCGAGGTCCCCCTTGTCCTTCTGCGGAGCTTCAAGGCGGACGACGTGGCTTACGACCTCCTCGCGCTCGACGCCCGTACCGGCGAGCAGGTCTGGCGGGTCGCAGACGTCACCCGCGCCAGTGTGCTGGACGACGTCGTACTCGTTCAGCTGGGCCTGCATACGGGGGGCGTTGACGTGCGCACGGGCGACCTGCTGTGGAGCGAGACCACGGCCGACCCCGGCACCAGCCTCGACGTGAATCGGGCGATGCCATGGGGGTCGGCCATGCTCTCCCCCACCCGGGTCGAAGGTCTGGTTGTAGTGAACCCCGCGACCGGCGATCGCCTCGATGCCGTGTCCGTGCCGGGGCTGTCCCCCAGGGCGACCCTGACGGCAACCGCCGAGTATCTCGTCGTGATGGACCCCAACAGCGGCGTGCTCGCGACGTTCGATCGCGAGTAACCACGGGCCAGCGGCTCCTGGAACTGTTCGACCGCTACGAAGCAGACGGCCTAGTACCCCCGCGGCCACACCAGAACTGAGTAGTCACCGGGCCTTACGCCGAGGGCACTTCGACACCGCCAAGCGGCAGGATCTACCGGACTAGCGGACGGCTAGCGCGTCAATCTCGACGAGCATTTCCTCTCGCGGCAGCCCGGTAAACACGGTCGTGCGGGCCGGGAGTACCCCGCC
>JBKEAI010000211.1:0-4568 GCA_047972145.1 Microthrixaceae bacterium | reverse complement strand
CCCGGAACCCTGCAGTATGAGGTGTTCTTCAACGCCGACGAGAGCGAGGCGATCGTGTTCGAGCGCTACCGCGACGCCGAGTCAGCGCTGGCGCACTTCGCGAACATCGGCCACCTGATGGGACCGCTGATGGCCACCGCGACGGTGACCGGGGAGGTGCTCGGCACGCCGAACGACACGATGCGAGCGAACCTCGACCCCGACGGGCAACCGACGCTGTACACCCCGTGGATGGCAGCGCACGAGTAGATCCAGTCGGGGCCGAGGGACTTCTTGCGACGCAGGCACCCGAGAGAGCGAGGACCGACATCCGGGAGCCGTTCGCGTCCACTTCGGGTTGGACTCAAGCTCGACGGCCCAGTCGCGCATCGCGGGCGGCGCATGCTGGTCGATGGGGGCACGGTCGGCCGGCAGCGCTCCAGCAGCCCGGTACGCCGCGCGACGATCCTCCCGGCTCCCGCTCGCCCTTGGGTCATGTTCCGGGCGCTGCCAGCAGCGCTTCTACATCTGGTGCGTAGACCGTCATCCAGCTGGGCCGCAGGCAGTAGTAGATGACGTCGTTGTCCCAGTCGAACGCCCCCGGTCCGTAGAAATCCTTGAAGTAGTCGGAGCGAACACGCCGAGGTCCTCGCCGCCATGCGCCGTCCACTTCGACTCACGGGAGGAGCCCGGTCACGCGTCGGAGTGCACGGCCGATCGCGATGCCGAGGTGGAGATGGCACTTGAGGTAGAAGTCGGTGGTCCCCGGACCGAAGTTGGCGATCAGTTCCTGAGCCGAGGCGTGCAGGGCACGCTTGAAGATCGCTGACGGTGTCGGGGTCGGGCAGGGTCCTGTCGGCGGGGTACTCGGTGATCAAGTCGAGGTCAGGTCAGCCGTGGCTCGACCTGCCGCCGCGTCGGACCGAGTGACGCAACGGACGATCAGCCGTCCGCCACCGGATGTCTGCGAGCTCTGGCGAAGATGGGCGCGAACCTCCCGGACCGCCACCTCGGTGAGGTGCTCATCGAGCCACCGGGTGGTGCCGAGGTGCGTCACGAATTCCCTGGCCAGAATCCGCGCCGGACCGGTTCGGAGATTGCGTCAGAGGACCGGGCCTACGAGCCCTGGATGTGCTCCACGAGCTGGTCGACGACGGTGCCCCAGCCGTCGTGAAAACCCATGTCCGCGTGCGCCTTGGCGCCGGCCGGGTCCTGGTGAACAGCGATGGCCCGATAGATACAGCCCCCGGATCCGTTGTCGGTGAGTTCGAGGATCGCGGTGAACGGCATGTCGCCGGCTGGCTGGGGCCGGTAGTCGGGACCGAGTGGGGTAGTCCACACCAGTCGTTTATCCGGAACCACCTCGAGGTAGCAGCCGGTCTCGTCCATCATCTGGTTGCCGTCGGGATCGTTCATCACGGTGCGGAAACCGCCGCCCGGGCGCAGGTCGACCTCGACCAGCGAGATCGAGTACGGGCGTGGCGCGAACCACTGCTTCAGTGACTCCGGATCCGTCCATGCGTTGAACACGGCCCGCGGGGAGACGGGGACGTCGCGGACAAGTTCGAGGTCGAGCTCCGAGTCGCTCGGATGGGGGGTGAACGTCATGGTGACTCCTGTTGGTTGATGAGGAACTGGTCGAGTTGGTCGAGACGCTGCTCCCAGATGCGGCGTTGGCCCGTAAGCCAACCGTCGGCCGCATCAAGGCCCGTCGGCGCAAGCCGGTAGGTCCGTGTGCGCCCCTGCTTGTCGGACGACACGAGTCCAGCTCGCTCCAACACCGCGAGGTGCTGTATGAACGAGGGCAGCGCCATCGCGAACGGTTCAGCCAGCTCCGATGTGGATGCCGGACCCGATACGAGCCGCTCGATGACCTCCCGTCGGGTCGAGTCGGCCAAGGCCTTGAACACCTCGTCGATGTCAGCGGTCTGGCTGGGCACGTGTCGAGTATCTCCCAATCCGTTACTTAGGTCAATACCTAAGTAACGGATTGGACGCGCTCCGATTCGAGAGCGCACGTCGTGACCGGTGTGCCCGGCAGCATCGAGACGCTCGAACAGCGCGCGTGGTACTGAGCCGACCGGCGCGTACACACCCACTCGCACCGTTTGTAAGGGGGTTGCTCCAGCCGGACGATTCGCTACAGCGCGGCAGTTCCTCGCAGCTTGACGGCGATGTGAGCGATCACATCCGCCAGGATCCTGAAGAACTCGTCTTCGTCCTCGGGCGTCAGGTCCTCGACCACGAAGCGGGACAGGTCACCCATTGGTTCTCGGCACCCTCAGGAGCACCTCCGCGATCGTCGACTCCCCGTGGTTCTGTCTCGTGCCCGAGGGGTAGCTCACCCGTGATGCCGTGTTTCGGGGGCCGAACGGGTCTCAGGCGACGGTGCGGTCGAGGAGGTGGCGGTTCTTGGCGACCGATCCGGGGAGGATGGCGAAGTGGACCTGACCGTCGGCGTCGACGGCGACCACACGGACCACCGCTCGCGCCTGGCTGTCGCCCGCGAGGAGCATGGCCCCGGGGCGGACACGGTCCGGCGCGATGGCATCGGCGAGGGTCGACCAGCCGAGGCCGTCGTCGTCCTGGGCGTTGAGGTCGGCTACGAGATCAAGATCATCCATGGTTCACCTACCCGATCGGGTCAGCCTTCATGGTACGGGTTGATCCAGCTGATGTGCTCGCAGGAAGCGAGCGCCTCGACTCCGAAATCGAGTTCGTCGAACACGACGGGGAAGTGCCGGGGGTTCCGTCCGGTCGGGTCGAGCCGGAGCCCAGCGGCGCGCAGATCTCCGGCGCGGATGAGGGTGAGGGTCTCGAACCGCACGAGTGGCACCTCTTGGGAGCGAGAGTGCATGAGGGTTCGATCGGGGTGGCGGGTGGGTTCAGGCCGAGTTGGGGTACTCGCCAATAAGCCCGCCGCAGGTCGTGTCACGCTGGATCGGGTGGCCAGGACCGATCGTCGGGATCTCGTCGCGATCGTCGGGTGCTCGCTGGTTCAGACTTCGGTGGGGACGGTACGTGTTGTCACCGCATCGCCAACATCCCTCGAAACACAAGGCGTACGAGTATTCGGCACCCTCAGGCTTCTTAGAGTCGTATGGTGCGGCCATGGCTCGGTTCGGACTGCCGGTCGCTCTCGCATGCGTGTTGGCTGTACTCGCCGTTGCCTGCTCGGATTCCGATGGCTCACTTGGGGAACTGGACACATTGGACGACACTGCTGCCGACAGCACCGAGGTTGACGGGGCTGCCGAAGACGCTGCATCTCCCGATGACGATGAACCGGCCGTGCAGATCGCCAGCCTCAACGTGTTGCACGGGAATCCGATTGCTGCACCGGAGTGCGCCGAGAGTGACCAGTGCGGAGCACCCGACCGGGTGGCGTTGCTGATGCGCCACATCGAGGAGTCCGGCTGTCCTCAGGTCGTCACGCTCCAAGAGGTGGACACGAGGATGGAGGAGCTGATCGACGCGGCACTGCCCGAGGTCTGCGATGGCGCCTACACGTCATCGCTGCTGGCCGACCAGGCCGTGTCGCTCGGCATCGACCGCGAGATGATCCTGACCACGCTGTCGATCGAGTCCGAGACGCTGCTCGACCTGCCGACCGTTCCGTGGTCCGCTCACCACGCGGTGATCGACTCGCCACTTGGGCCAATCGACCTGGTCACGACCCACCTGGCGAGCGGGTCGAACAACCCGCTGTGCACAGAGACCGAATGTGCCCCGGTGTGTGAGCCGACCGACGACGCCAGGCTGTGTGGCGCCCGCCAGATCGTCGACCACCTCGAGTCGGCCGGCGGCAACGCGCTGCAGATCGTCACCGGCGACCTCAACGAGCGTCCCGGCGAAGCGGCACACCAGCTGTTCCTCGACGCCGGGTTCGCCGATGCGTGGGCACAAGCCAGAATGTCCGAGTGCGAGGAGTCGGGCGACGAGGGGTGTACGAGCGGACTGTCCTCGGAGGACCTCACCGACCCCGTCGCCCAGACCGAGTCGCGCATCGACTACATCCTCGTGAAGCCGTCGCCCGAGTGTGCAGTGAACCTCAGTGAACAGGACGTTAGCGGCTGGGCCAACGAGCCGGCCGATCCGGTCGGCCAGTCAGGTATCGTCTGGGTCAGCGACCACACAGGCCTGATCGCAACCATCGCCTGCTACTGAGCCCCGCGATGGCCGGGCGGGGGGATCAACTCAGCCCGTGATGAGTCGGCCTCGGCATCGAACACGACCCACCACGTTCGGAGGCTTCGTCGGTCCCGACCTCCTCGACGACGACGTCGTAGATCGCCTTAAGGCGCTCCGCGCTGCCACGAGCCCTTTGCATGGGCACTGTTGCGCTAGCCAGGACCGGAACAACAACAGCGGGCCCGAAGGCCCGCTGTTCTCAAGGGTTTCCGTTGGTGGCGTGAGGGTGCCGAATACTCAAGTGGCCAGTGTTTCAAGGGCCTCTTGGCCTGAGGGTGTGGGTCATCGACGACCTCGCCGTCGACGGCAACGAGCGATGGGACGGCGTCGGCGTCGTGCTGATCGAGTCTGTCGGGCAACGACCGGCGCTCATCTGCATCGCCACCGCCGACGAGCCC
>JBKEAI010000189.1:0-11245 GCA_047972145.1 Microthrixaceae bacterium | reverse complement strand
GCGGTGAAGGTCAAGAACGCGGCGCACGGGCTGTCGAACCCCAACGCCCGCTACCGCAAGGAGGTCACCGCGGCGGACGTGGACGCGTCTCCGTTGGTGGCGAGCCCGTTGCGACTGCTCGACATATGTGCCACCTCCGACGGGGGCGCCGCGGTGGTGCTCACCTCGCAGGAGTACGCGAAGGCGAAGCTCGCCGACCGGCGCGGGGTCGACGTGGCGGCGATCTCCACGGTCACCCCGTCCTTTCCCAACACGATCATCGAGATGCCCGAGTTCGCCACCGATTCCGCGGCGGGCATCCCCGCGCCGACCCGCACCTTCAAGCAGGCGATCGGCGACGCAGCGTACGAGCAGGCCGGGGTGTCACCCGAGGACGTCGGCGTCGCCGAGGTGTACGACCTGTCGACCGCGCTGGAGCTGGACTGGTACGAGGACCTCGGGTTCTGCGAGGTCGGCGGTGCCGAAGCACTCCTTCGCGAGGGTGCGACGACCCTCGGAGGACGCCTTCCGGTCAACCCCTCCGGAGGCCTCGCATGCTTCGGCGAGGCGGTACCCGCCCAGGCGCTGGCCCAGGTGTGCGAGATCACCTGGCAGCTGCGCGGAGAGGCGGGGCAACGTCAGGCGACCGGTGCCGACGGAACACCTCCCAAGGTGGGCATAACCGCCAACCAGGGCCTCTTCGGACACGGCAGCTCGGTGATCCTCAGCCGCTGAGGAACACCCCCGTGAAGTGCACTTCGGTGCCCCGTGGGCAACCCGGAGTGCACCGTCGCCAGCACAGCGCGACACCTACGATTGGCCCCGATGACCGCCCCGCACCCATCGCGCCGCGCCAGCGCGATCCACGCCTTCGAGGTGATGGACGTCCTTCGGGCCGCGCGCGAACGCGAGGCGGCCGGGCTGGAGACACTCCACCTCGAGGTGGGCCAACCGGCAGCCCTGGCACCGCGGGCAGTGCTGGACGCCGCCGCGGCGGCACTCGGGGGGCCGCTCGGCTACACCGACGCACTCGGGCTGCCCGAGCTTCGCGAGCGCATCGCGCTCCACTACGCACAGCGATACGGGATCCAGCTCGACCCGGCCCGGGTGGTCGTCACCTCCGGCGCGTCGGCAGGGACCGTACTCGCCCTGGCCGCGCTCGCCGACGCCGGCGACACCGTGATGGTCACAGAACCGGGCTATCCGTGCTACGCGAACGATGCGAGGGTGCTCGGCCTAGAGGTGGTCACCGCCCACCTCGACGCGTCGACGGGTTACCGGGCGACACCCGGCGTTCTCCAAGCCGCGATCCGCGGGATGCAGGCCACCCGCGTAGTCGCGGGGGTGTCTGCGGTCATCGTGGCAAGCCCGGCGAACCCGACCGGAACCGTCCTCTGGAGCGATGACCTCGACCGACTCCACACCTGGTGCGCCGGTGCCGGGGCCACGTTGGTGCTCGACGAGATCTACCACGGCACCTCCACCGAGCCGCTCACAAGTGCTGCCGCCTACGACGACGCGGTGGTCATCCAGAGCTTCTCGAAGTACTTCGCGATGACCGGGTGGCGGCTCGGGTGGCTGGTACTGCCCTCCAGCTTGATCCGTCCGGTCGAAAAGCTCGCGCAGAACCTCTACCTGGCTCCCTCGACGATCTCCCAGCACGCGGCGCTGGCAGCTTTCGACGCGACCGACGAGCTGGACGGCCTGGCCTCGACCTACCGGGCGAACGCCGCGACGGTGACAGAAATGCTGCGTTCGCACGGGATCACCGACATCGCCCCGGCCGACGGAGCCTTCTACGTGTGGGCGAACGTCGGACACCTGGGTGACTCGCGTGAGTTGTGCAGCCGTTGGTTGAACGAGATCGGTGTGGCCGCAACACCCGGTCACGACTTCGACAGCGTGCGGGGATCGGGGTTCGTGCGCTTGTCGGTGGCGGGTGACCCCGCCGTCGTCTCGGAGGCCACGGCCCGCCTCGACCGGTGGTTCGCGGTGCAGGCTCCGCCCATGTCCCAGCTCACGGCGGCCCCCTCGGGTTCGGCGCGCCGATGAACCGGCGGGAGCTACGGCACTGGTTGGCCTCCGCCGACAACCCTGTAGCGCGCGGCGCTCGACGGCTGTTCCGGGCGGCGAACCAGACCAGGGCCCGGGTGCGCTCGGGATCGGTCGCAGCGGAGATGGACCGCATAGTCGCACGGGCGAACGATCCGACGATCGGTTCGGGCCTGCCGCCGCGATCGCGTGGCAGCGTCGACGGAGGGACCCTGTGACCGGCCCCACGCAGCACCGCGGCAGAGCTCCCTCGATCAGCACGGCTCCCTCGATCAGCACTGCTCCCTCGATCAGCACAGCTCCCTCGATCAGTACAGCTGTGGTCGTGGCCCCGAGCCCTGTGCCGTTGCGCCTCGGTGGGGCGGAGCGCCACTGGGAGACCCTACGGCGATCCCTGGAGGAGGCCGGGATCGCGGCGGACCTGGTGAAGGTTCCGGTGCGCGAGCACACCCTGATCGATCTGGTGGGTGGCTATGAGCAGTTCGCCGGCCTCGACCTGAGCCACGCCGATCTGGTGATCTCGGGCAAGTACCCGGCATGGATGGTCTCGCACCCCAACCACGTCGTGTGGATGCTGCACCCGCTGCGCGGCCTGTACGACACCTACAACGCTGCTGCCTACGAGGCCGACCCTCCCTACCCGGGCGCACTCGAAGCACTGTTGGAGTTGCTCGGCGACGCAGGCGCCGGCGCGACCGACAGCGAAGCCTCGCCGACGGAGTTGATCGGTTGCGTACGCGAGGTTGCGGATGCGCTCGGGCCCGCTGCGACCGAACCCGGCGGGGCCCTGGCGCTTCCAGGGCCGATCGCCCGCGGGGTGATCCACGCGCTCGACCGCTGGGCGCTCGACCCACGCCGGGTCCGTCGGCACCTCGCGATCTCCTCGGTGGTCGCACAGCGCCCTGGCTACTTCCCGGTAGCGGTCGAACCGACCGTGCTGATACCACCCTCGTGCCTGGCCGAGCCCCCGAGCAGTGCCCCACCCGCCTCGAACACAACCGCCTCGAACACAACCGCCTCGAACACAAGTGCCTCAAACACAACTGCTGACGCTGCATCGTCGGACACACCGACCAGGTTTCTCGCAGTGGGGCGCCTGGAGCGGGTCAAGCGGTTCGACCTCGCCATCGCAGCGATGGCCGAGAACCGCTCACGGTCGTGGGAGCTGCGGATCGTGGGCGACGGCAGCGACCGGGAACGCCTGGAGAACCAGGCGCAAGGCGACGGGCGCATCACCTTCTCGGGCCGGATCGACGACGACGAACTGGCCCGGTCCTACGCCGCCAGCGACGCCGTGATAGTGACCCCCGATGCCGAGGACTTCGGGTACGTCACGATCGAGGCGTTCCAGGCTGGGAGGGCCGTGATCACCACGAACGACTCCGGGGGGCCGGCCGAGCTCGCCACCGATGGGGTCGATTCCATCGTCACCGCGGCCAACCCCGGCGCGGTCGGATCTGCGATGGCCCGTATCGCCGACGATCCCGCCCTGGCCGCCCGGCTCGGGAAGCGGGCGCGATCGACCGCCGCCGAACATTCCTGGCCACGTGCGTTGACCGAGCTTCTGGCCAAGCCCCGGCAACGGCCTGTCAGCCCCGGCAGGAGGGGTCGGATCGCAGCGTTGAGCACCTATCCGATCGGTGACTGGCCCGGCGGCGGCCCCCAGAGGGCACGTCACCTGCTCGGTGGACTCGCGGACGCGGGCTGGGAGGTCGACGTCGTGACCATCGCGGCTGATCGCCCCGGATCGAAGGGCCGACCGCACGATGACCTACAGCGCGATGACCTACAGCACGATGACCTGTACCGCGAGGGACTGACCGAACGGAGCTCACCGCTGTCGCAGCGCCACGTCGATGCCGACAGGCAACTTCGCCGCCTCACCGCCAACATCGCTGTCACCGACATCACCGCGTCGGTCCTGTGGCCTTCGAGCCCAGAACTGGTGCAGGCGATGCGAGCGGCACTCGACGGTGCATCCGCAGTGGTGGCGGTCCAGCCGTACCTGGCACCGGCTGCTCGCGCCCTGGCACCCGGGGTTCCGTTGGTGCTCGACGCGCACAACCACGAGCGGACCCTCAAGTCCCAGATGCTCCCGCGCAGCGAAGCCGGCCGCTGGATGCTGGATCGCGTCGCCGATGCCGAGACGGCGGCCGCAACCGCGCGCCTCGTCGTGGCCACCACCGAAGAGGACGCGCGCTCGCTCGAAGCCGACAACGCCCTCGAAACCGGATCGGTCGTCGTCGTGCCCAACGGCGTCGACACGAGGTCGATCACGGTCCCCGACGAGGCCACCCGAGCCTCGGCCAGGGCACGTGTGCGCGCCGAGTTGGATCCGGATGGGGCGACAGGCACCGTCGCGGTGTTCGTCGGCTCGGCACACAAGCCCAACGTCGACGCGGCACACGAGATCACAGCGATCGCCACGGGCCTCGACGAGGTGCTGTTCGTCCTCGCGGGTGAGCACTCCGACCAACTAGACGCGCATGATTGCCCACCGAACGTCGTGCGCCTGGGCGCTGTGTCCGACAGACGCCTGGTGGAGCTGCTGGCGGCCTCTGACGTGGCGGTCAACCCGATGCGCGCGGGAGGAGGTTCCAACCTCAAGGTCCTGCGCTACTTCGCGTGCGGCGTACCGGTCCTCAGCACGTTGACCGGCATGCGCGGCATCGAAGAACCCGACCGCTACGCGACGATCGCCCGGATCGACCGATTCGCAGACGCGGTGGCCGCGGTCGCCGCGGATGCGGGATCGCCGGCGAGCCTCGAACGCTGCCTCCGAGCACGCACACTCGTCGAGGAGCACTACGACTGGACCGTGATCGCGAACCGGTTCACCGCTCTCATCGACGGTGCCATCGCGGCCGGCGACAGCCATGGATGAGGCGCAGCCGCATCCTGCGTACGTCGAGGTCACCACGACGCTGGCGGCGCCGTTCACCGCTGGATACGAGCGGATGGTCCGCTGCCTGCTGACCGAGGCCGGCAGCATAGAGACGGCCGCGGTCCACATGGTCCCCGTGGTGGCTACCGGCCGTCACGGGCACCGGCGGCTCACCGACTCCGAGACGGTGTCGCTGGGTGAACACCCTGCGGGTGGCACCAACCGTCGACGTGCGGACCGGTTCGGGGTGTTCTCACCTGCGCTCCGACGGGTGGTCTCGGTGCCTGCGGTCGGGCGCGCACGCCGGGCCATCACCAACCAACGACGGAGGCTGACCACCTCACCGACGCTGCGGGGCCTCGACATCGGCATTCCGGAGTACGGCTCGGTCTGGCTCGACCTGGAGCCTGCCTGGAACGACCCGGCTCCCCGCACCGAGCTGTTGACCAGGTTGGCCGCCGAGGGTGTCCATTGCGCTGCGATGATCGCCGATGTGATGCCCGAGCTGCGTCCGGCGTGGTTCGACGATGGCCAGCGGCGGCTCTTCGGGCAATGGCTCGATGCGCACCTCGAGCACAGCGGATTGTTCCTGTGCATCTCCGAGAACACCGAGGCCGACCTGCGCTCCGTCGCACGTAGCCGGGGCCACCGTCGAGACCTGAACTGCGAGGTGATCCCACTCGGAGCAGAGCTGCCCGAGGCACCCGAAGGCCCACAACGCCCGGACCTACCGGCGGGCATCGGGCGGTTCCTTCTGGTGGTGGGCACCCTCGAACCGCGCAAGAACCAGGCGCTGGTCCTCGACGCGTTCGACAGGCTCAGCCGCCGACACGACGACCTCGGCCTCGTGGTGGTCGGACGACAGGGTTGGATGGTCGAGGAGCTCGCGGAGCGGATCCGCTCGCATCCCCTCGAGGGTTCACGCCTGGTGTGGCCCGACGCGGTCACCGACGCCCATCTCGCCTGGCTCTACGACAACGCCTTCCTGACGATCGCGCCATCGCACTACGAGGGGCTCGGGGTGCCGGTGATGGAGGCTCTCGGACACGGAAGTCCGACGTTGGCATCCGACGGCGGGGCCCTGGGCGAAGCGGGTGCGGGACTGGTCGAACCGATCGATCCCGAGGACCCCGACGCGCTCTGCGTGGCCATCGAACGCCACCTCATGGACCCCGCGCACCACCAGCGGCTCGTGCAGCGTGCTGCCAGCTACCGACCGCGCCCCTGGGCCGAGGGGGCCGCCGCGATGACCGCCGCTCTCGCCCGGCTCGCTGCGACGGACCCACCCGGGCCCGGTTGGGACGGGCATGTCCCGACATCGCCCACACAGCGACCAGACTGACCCGTGCCCCACGGGGCCCGACCCGACCGACCGCGACGACCGCGATGACCGACACGACCCACACATCCCGCAACGCCACCCACGACATGCCCGCGCACCGCTCACCCGGGGCTGACGCCGCGCTCGTGACCGTCACCGTCGTCGCGGTCGCCGTGGGTACCGTCCTGCGCTTCCTGCCCCGCAGTGGGCTCTGGCTGGACGAAGCCCTCTCGGTGAACATCGCGAACCTCCCGATCACCGAGATCCCGGGCGCACTTCGGCGCGACGGCCACCCGCCGCTGTACTACCTCCTATTGCACCTCTGGTCGTTCGCGGGCTCCTCCGACTGGTGGGTACGGGCCCTCTCCGGTGTCATCTCGCTGGCCGGAATCCCGCTGGCCTACCTGGCCGGACGTCGCCTCGGCAGGCGCTCCGTGGCGGAAGGCCTCGGTGGGCACCGAACGGGTCTGATCGCTGCTGCGATCTGGTCGCTGCTTCCCTTCGCCGTACGCTACGGCGCCGAGACGCGCATGTATGCGCTGGTCTGCACCCTGGTGCTCGTCGGCTACCTGTTGGTCGACTCGCTCGTGGGCCGACCGTTGCGGGCCGACCGGCCATCACCGGCAGCGTGGCCCGCCGCTGTCGGGGTGACCGTGGTGACCACGGCGCTGTTGTACTCGCACTACTGGACGCTCTGGTTGGGGGCCGCGACCGCTCTGGTGCTGGTCGTGATCGGGTTCCGCGAGGTCGACTCCGAACGCCGGCGCCGGGTCTGGATCACACTCGGTGCCATGGCGCTGGGTGTGGTGCTGTTCGCACCCTGGGTGCCCACGATGCTCTACCAGTCCGCCCACACCGGCACACCGTGGGGCGAGGTGTTCCGTCCGGCCACGATCCTGGTGGTGACCGTCACCGACTTCGTCGGCGGTGGCTTCGGCGAGCTTCAGATCATGTCGTACGCGCTGGTGGCGGCGATCGCGGTGGCGGTGTTCGGCTCCATCCGCACCCGCAGCGGGCACCAGGTCGTCGAGATCGTCGCTGTGCCCCGCGCACGGATCGGTGCGGAGCTCGGCGTGCTGCTCGCAACGATGGTGATCGGTTGGGCGACCGCTGCGGCGAGCTCGTCCACCTATGCCAGCAGGTATGCCGCCACGGTCGCGCCCCTGTTCGCGCTGTGCACCGCAGCAGGCCTCGCGATGGTCCGGACCCGCCGGGCCACGACGGTGGTCACTGCGATCGTGTGCGTCACCCTGATCGTGGGCTCGGTCGCCGAGGTGGTCACCGATCGAACCCAGGCCGACGTGGTGGCCGATGCACTCATCGACGACATGGCGACCAACGGTACGACCGACGCGGTCGTGCTTACCTGCCCGGACCAGCTCGGGCCCGCGACGTCACGGGCGCTCACGAACCGTGGGATGGACCTGACGGTCGTCGCGTTTCCCGAGGGTGACCCCGAGTTCGTCGACTGGGTCGACTACGGGGAACGCAACGAAGCCGCCGACCCCGCCTCCTTCGTCGCTTCGTCCCTCGCCGACGACGTGGAAGATACGACGGTGTACGCCGTGGCCAACATGAGCTACCTGACCCTCGAGGGAAAGTGCGAAGCCATGATCGGCGCCCTGGGTTCCGACGGCGCGCCGGTGGAGAACCTCGTGGTCGCCGATGCGGACAACTTCTTCGAGGCGATGGGGCTCTGGGTGCGTCGACCCACCGGGTGAGGCCGCCACCTGCGCCGGTCACACACCGCCGCTACGGACGCAGCGTGCTGACCGTCCGACCCTCGACGACCACCTCGACCTCCGGATCCACATCGGGTCCCAGCGCATCGGAGATCACACCTTCGGCGGTCTTGACCACCTGGGCGAGGGCACCCTGACCCTCGCAGCGCGACAGTTCGGATTCCCTGGTGGGGGTGAGCTCGATGCGGGCCCTGGACCCATCGACCGACACGCCGATCACCGAGACGTCCGCAGGGACCAGGGTCGACGCCGAAGGTGACCGGCCGACCGCGCCCGACATCAGCTCGTCGAGCGCCCCGGTGATCCGCTCGGGAAGCGTCCCGTCGGGCACCGACACCGACACGACCCGGTCCGGGGTGCCGCATCCTGAGCCGTTGAAGTACATCACCGGTACGACTACCGAGTGTGCAACCGGGGCGGGCTGGCCACGGAACCAGCGCGTCACCTCCCAGCGGTCCCTGGAGGTCGAGCGGCTGGTTCCGCTCGGGCGGCTGCTGCCAGAGCGAGCGGTGGTGGTAGTGGTAGCGAAGGAGGAAGAGGTGGTGCTACGTGAACCCCCGCCTGAATCCGAACCGTTGCGATCGCTGCGCTCGCTGGCGGGGACCAACGCGACTGTCACGACATCGAGGGACTGCATCGGCCCCTCGGGGCCGTTCCAGTAGGAGAACACACAGCTGGACCAGGAGCCCGAGGTCCCTACGAAGCCCCTGATCCGGGTCATCCTCGACAACGCCGGTGAGGGGGCCGACACCTCGAGTTGGCGGGTCACCTCGGCGGTCGCGGGCACGCCGCCGACCGACGTGTCGGCCGCGGCGGCCTCGAACACCCGGATCAGTTGTGCGGCCTCCAACTCCACCGGTTCACCCGCCGCTGGACAATCAGCCGGGTCGGTCGACGATGGAATCGCCTCGTCCTCGACCTCCGCCACCGGGCCGGCCGAGCGACCGCTCGCATCGACGTCGACGGCGCCGCTCGAGCCGAGCCGGTACATCACGAATCCCAACAGGAGGCTCAGCACAACGACCCCGGCGACGAAGCGTGCACGCAGGTAGGTGGGGGTCTCGTCGCCGGGATACGGGCTCGGCTGGTCGCTCCGAGCCCGCTTCCTGCCAAGCTTGGCCATTGCCGGAGGCTAATCAACCCCCGACCCATCCCGATACCGGGCAGGGAGCGAACGATCGTCCATCCACGACAACCGAACCCAGCGAACCGACCGGGCGTATCCGACCTGCCGGTCTGCCATGTGCTCCACGACGTGGTCGAGCATGTCTCGACCCAAGGTGTGGTCCTGCTCGCAGCGCCCCCGGGAACCGGCAAGACCACGCTGGTCCCGCCGGCGCTCGCGGCGGATTCGGCTGCACCCGACCGGCGCCGCAACCCGCGGGTTGTACTGGTCGTTCCGCGCCGGATCGCTGCGCGCGCCGCCGCAGCACGGATGGCTGCCAACCACGGCGAGGCGGTCGGCGCCTCCTACGGCTACTCGGTGCGCGGAGAACGACGGGTCGGACCCGACACCGTCGTGGAGGCCGTCACACCGGGGCTGTTGCTGAGGCGACTCCAGGGCGACCCGGAGCTCCGCGGGGTCGGGACCGTGGTCCTGGACGAGTTCCACGAACGATCGGTCGAACAGGACCTCCTCCTCGCGCTGTTGATCGAGGTGCGCGAGGCGCTGCGCGACGACCTCGGACTCGTGGTGATGTCGGCGACGCTACCCACCGATGCGCTCGCCGCGATGCTCTCGACCCCCTCGGTGCCGACGGTTCCCGTCGTCGACGTCGAGGCGCCACTGCACCCCGTGACGACCACCTGGCATCCGGGTAGCGTCCACGACCCACTCGCGGACCGGGTCACCGATCTCGTCATCGCCGCACTCGGTGAGACAGAGGGCGATGTGCTCGTGTTCCTTCCCGGCCGCGGCGAGATCCGGGCGGTCGAACGGGTGCTCGCGCGACGCGTCCGCGGACCGGTGTCGGTGAAGGTGCTGCACGGCACCATGTCACCGAGCGCCCAGGACGAGGTCCTCGCAGGGAGCAGGCCGGGGGAACGGCGCGTGATCCTGGCGACATCGATAGCGGAGACATCGCTGACGGTTCCCGGGGTGCGTGCCGTGGTGGATTCCGGATTGCGGCGCACGGTGCGGGTGGATCCCACCACAGGCCTTCCCACGCTAGACACCTCCGCGGTGTCGCTGGCCACCGCGCAACAGCGACGTGGCCGCGCAGCGCGCGAGGCCCCGGGCCGCTGCCTGCGGATGTGGGCGGAGCGCGACGAGGAGACCCGCCGGCCACACGACCCACCGGAGATCCTCGAATCGGACCTCTCCGGACTCCTGTTGGTGATCCGCGCATGGGGAGCGGATTCGCCCGGGGAGCTTCGCTGGCTCGACGAACCGCCCGAAGGGGCGCTCGCGACCGCCCGGCTCCTGCTCGTCGAGCTCGGTGCGACCGATGCCCGCGGGAGGCTCACCGACCGGGGCCGCTCGTTCGCCCGGGTGGGCTTCCACCCGCGCATCGCAGCGATCGCGACGGCTGTGGCAGAACACGACGCGACCGACCTCGGTGCCCGACTCCTCGCGACCTTGGAGGTGGGTGACACCCGACACGACAACCTCGTGGACGCCGTTGCGAACGAACCGTCGAAGGGCCCCTACCGGCGTGCAGTCTCGCAGTGGACCGACGCCCTGCGCGCGCTGGCACCCCGAGCCAAGGCCGGGCAGCCCAACGGTCACCGACGCAGCGCACGGACGCTCGAACCGCGACAGCTCGCGGAGCTGGTCCTCGCCGGCTACCCCGATCGGATCGCCCGACGCAGGCGGGACCGACCGGGTGTCTACCTCCTGCGAAGCGGCGGCGAGGTGGAACTGCGTCGCGGTTCGACGGGCTTCGACGATCACGACGACTGGATCGTCGCCATCGAGCTCGATGCCCGACGGGGTGGAGGCGGACCGGGACGACTGCACCTCGGCTGTCCGATTCCTGAACCACTCGTCGCAGGTTTGCTGGAACGTTCGACCGATGATCTCGAGGTGCGCGACCGGGGCGAGTGGGACCCTCGTACCGGTGCGGTGCGAACCCATCGGAGTACCTCGCTGGGAGCGATCACCCTCGACACCACGACGACCCGTTCGATCTCCCATGAGCACCTGAGAACCGCGGTGATCGACGCGGTGCGAGCACAGGGGCCGTCGGTGTTCGCGAACTGGGGCCGACTCGACGCGTTGCGCTCCCGGGTCGCCTTCGTGCGGGCGTCTGAGGCCGACGGTGCGCC
>JBKEAI010000115.1:0-4581 GCA_047972145.1 Microthrixaceae bacterium | reverse complement strand
GAGCGCTACCGCGTCGAGCGCGACAAGCGCATCCGGCCCGAGGGGGCGGGCCAGTACATCGAACCGGCGGGAAGGTTCGCCTACTTCCTGGAGGACCCCTGGGTCGAAGCGGTCGAGCGCGAGTCGGTCGACGACGAGGTGACCGTCGCGCTCGTCGGCGGTGGATTCGCGGGGCTGCTGGTGGGAGCGGCGCTGCGCGAGGCAGGCATCGACGACATACGCATCATCGACTCCGCCGGTGGGGTGGGAGGTGTCTGGTACTGGAACCGCTACCCCGGCGCGATGTGCGACACAGCGGCGATGGTGTACCTGCCGTTGCTGGAGGAGACCGGGTACATGCCCTCCGCGAAGTACGTCGAGGGCCACGAGATCCTCGGACACGCCCGACGCATCGCGGAGCACTGGAACCTGTGCGACAACGCGCTCTTCTCCACCCAGATCACCGCGCTTCGCTGGGACGATGGAGCTTCGCGCTGGCTGATCGAGACCAACCGTGGGGACCGCATGCGGGCCCGGTTCGTCTCGATGGGCACAGGCCCGCTCAACCAACCGAAGCTGCCCGGGATACCGGGTATCGAGACCTTCGGGCGCAAGATCTTCCACACGAGCCGCTGGGAGTGGGACTGGACAGGCGGCACACCCGAGGGCGACCCGATGACCAACCTCGCGGACAAGCGGGTCGGAATCATCGGCACCGGGGCGACCGGAGTGCAGGTGGTGCCGCGCGTCGCCCGGGACGCGGAGGAGCTGTTCGTGTTCCAGCGCACTCCGTCGTCGATCGACGTGCGCGCCAACCACCCGATCGACCCCGACGAGTTCGCCGCGCTGGAACCCGGCTGGCAGCGCGAGTGGTACCTCAACTTCGCGACGCTTCAGACCGGCGGCTTCGCGGACGACGACTTCGTCAAGGATGGCTGGACCGACATCGCCAAGCGCATCCGCGACCGCGTGATCGAGCTGATGACCGACCTCCAGGGCACCGGGGAGGCATTCGGACCCGAGCTGATCCTGCGTGCCTACGAGGACAGCGACGACGAGAAGATGAACGAGATCCGCGCCCGTGTCGACGAGGTCGTCGAGGACCAGGCCACCGCGGCAGCCCTCAAGCCCTGGTACCGCCAGCTCTGCAAACGGCCGTGCTTCCACGACGAGTACCTCCAGGCCTACAACCGGCCCAACGTCCACCTCGTGGACACCGACGGCCAAGGGGTGGAGCGCATCGACGAGTCGGGCGTGTGGGTCGCCGGCGAGTGCTACGAGCTCGACTGCCTGGTGCTCGCATCGGGCTTCGAGGTGGACATCGCTCCGAAGGCCCGCTTCGACACCGTCGGGCTCGATGGCCTGACCCTGGAGGAGCATTGGGCCGAGGGCATGCGGAGCCTCCACGGCACCTACACGGCCGGGTTCCCCAATCTGTTCGTGGTCGGGCTAAGCCAGGGTGCCAACCTGATCTCCAACATCACCAACAACCATGCCGAGACCGCCCAGCGTGTGGCCGCTGTGGTGAGTCACTGCGTCACCTCTGGAGCCCAGCGCTTCGAAGCGACCGCCGAGGCCGAACAGGCCTGGGTCGATGGCCTCGACGTCGAGGGCGCCGGGTTCATCGGCAACGCGGATTGCACCCCCGGCTACTACAACAACGAGGGTCGACCTGCGGGACGCAGGGAGCGTCTGAACGGCGCCCGGTATCCCGAGGGGCCGATCGCCTTCTTCAACCTGATGCACCGCTGGCGAACCAGCGGGGAGTTCGAGGGACTCGCGTTCTCCTGACGCTGCCTACTGACGCTGCCTACCGACGCTGCCTACCGACCCGGCCCTCTGCCCGACTCCTGTCCGAATCCTCTCCCAACGCCCTCGCGGACTAGACACAGCGGTTGCGCATCCGGCCGATCCCCTCGATCCAGGTCTCCAGCGTGTTGCCCGCCCGCAGCGCCCTCGCAGGCGCCCGGGAGAACCCGACCCCGGCGGGTGTACCGGTGAAGATGATGTCGCCGGGCAACAACGGGAGCACACCGGAGAGCTCCTCGATCAGGCGCGGCACGCCGAAGATCAGGTCGCTGGTGCGCGCGTCCTGCACGGTCTCGCCGTCGACCGAACACCCGAGTGCCAGGTCGTCGGGGTTGGCGAACTCATCCAGGGTGACCACCCACGGCCCGATCGGGGCAAACCCGCGCCGGGACTTGCCGAGGGAGAACTGGTTGCCCGCTGCGAACTGGAGTGTCCGGTCGCTGACGTCCTGGCCGATGGTCAAACCGGCGACGTGCTCCCATGCATCGGCGGCGACCACCCGATCGGCGCGCCGGGCCATCACCACCACCAACTCCACCTCCCAGTCGATGGTGTCACCTGTGATCTCGATGTCGTCGAAGGGACCCGAGATCGACGCCGGGAACTTCGTGAACGTCGCGGGCACCGCGGGCAGGGCACTGCCCGTCTCCTCGGCGTGGCCGCGGTAGTTGAGCCCGATCGCGAACACCTGGCGGGGCCGTGGCACAGCGGGGCCGAGCTCCGTCGGCTCCAGCGGGGTCGATCCCGCTGTGACCTGCGGCGCCCAGGCGGTGAACTCGTCCCAATTCTCGAACGGAGACATCGGGTCGGGACCGAAGAGGCCCTCGGAGGCCTCGTGCACGTCCACGACGGTGTCCTCCACTACCAGAGCTGCCCGGTCCCCCACGTTCGCGATCCTCATGATGTTCTCCTGGGTCTGGTCGTAGTGGCGTGCCGGGAGCCTTGCACAACCACACGCTCCACAACGGCGCATACACGATCCGCAACATCGCAGTGCCGTCGCGGCTGTACCCAGGTGGTGCCGACACTCACCAGGGGCGCCGACGCCTGCGCCGGTAGAACCGCAACTCGTCATGGTGCGTCGGCAACCGGGTCAGGTCCACCGAGTCCTCCAAGCGCCACAACGGCTTGAAGTCGCACACGCACGGTGCCGTGTCGTCACCGTCGTCGCACTGGCGGCAGCGTGTCAGGTCCCCGAGGAGGCGGTGGAACACGTCGTCACCGGTGTGCCCGCCGACCGGTTCGCCGATGTACGCAACCCGCCGCCCGCCGGCATCGTGGTACATCGACAACGCCTCGTACGGCCAGGAACGGGTCCGGGTCGGCCACGACAACAACAGCGTGCGCCGAGGGTGCTCGCCGGCGATCGTGTGGTCGGCCTCGGCTATCTCGAAGTATGCCTCGGTGTGGGCAAACCACTCGTTGTCGGTAGACGGAGCCGGGTGCGGATCGGTCGCGAGCACCGACACCCCGCCGTCGGAGAGGGCCCTCGCCCATGCTCCGGTTCCTGCACCGATCTCGATCACCCCGTCGGGTGAACGCTCGGCGATCGCTTCGACCCCAGCCGCGCTCGGCACCGAGAAACCGAAGCGCGAGATGAACGCATCGGGTGAGCCGGTATCGAGCGCGCGGTCCAACTCCTCGTCGATCGCCTTCAGGTACTCGTTCGTGGCCACTGTGGACTGCACGGTAGTTGTCTCTGTCTCTCCCACTCCTGGTCTCTCCCACTCCTGCCTATGCCACCACCGCCCACCCGGGTTTGACCCCCGATGGACGCCCTCCGTAGATTTTCTATTTCTGAATAGAAATATCTATGAGGTAGCCGCCGGCCTGGTCGAGGTCAGCAACCAGAGGTCCACACTTCGAGGTCCACAAGGAGCGTCGTGAGTCCCCCAGCAGTCGACGAGTCCACCGCACCGCCGCCGTGGGTACCGCTCAGCTTCCTGTGCATCTCGGGGATCGGACTCATCGCAGGCGGCCTCGGAGCGTGGTTCGCCGCCGACCGCCTCGCCAACGTCCCCACCCACCCCGGTGCGGTCGGGGCGGTGCACGTGTCGGTGCTCGCGTTCGCCACGATGGGCGTGCTCGGGGCGCTGCACCAACTCACCCCCGTGATCGGCCAACGGACGCTTCGCTCCACCCGCGCAGCAGGGGTCACCTTCGCGGGCATGGTCCTCACCGTGTGGGCACTCCCGAGCGGGTTCGCACACGGACCGGAATGGCTGATCCCCGCCGGGGGCCTGATCGGGTTCGCCACGGTGTGCCTGGCAGCGTGGAACCTCTCCGCTCCGCTGTCGACACGCAACGGCGAGCTCACGCTCGTCGGCCTGCGCATGTCGGTGGCGTATCTGGTGCTCACAGTGGCCTTCGGCGCCTCCTACGCGCTCGACCGCAGCTTCCTGTGGTTCCCGTTGCTGTCGAACCGGGTGCTCGCACACGCACACATCGGACTCCTCGGTTGGCTCGGGCTCACCTACGTGTCGGTGGCCGAGAAGCTCTGGCCGATGTTCATGGGCTCCACGCGCACACGGAGCCGCTCGGGTCCGGTTGCGATCGCGTGTCTGGGTACGGGCACGATCGTGCTGGCAGCGGGCCTGCTCTTCGCAGTGCCCGCACTCGGCTGGCTCGGCGGTGTGCTCGCAGCGGTCGGGATCTGCGCCCACCTGGTGTCGCTGGCCGGATATGTCCGCCACCGCGGCGCCGACCTCGAGATGTTCCACGGGTTCGTGTTCAGCTCCGCCGCATTCGTGGTCGCAGCAGTCGTGCTCGGCGCGCTGGCAGCCTGGCCCGGCC
>JBKEAI010000084.1:0-65281 GCA_047972145.1 Microthrixaceae bacterium | reverse complement strand
CTCACCCGTTCGCCACTTGGTCTTCCGGGAGCAAGCTCCCATGGACCTCGTTCGACTTGCATGTGTTAGGCACGCCGCCAGCGTTCGTCCTGAGCCAGGATCAAACTCTCCATCAAGATCTAGGGGAACCATCACGAGGATGGCGACCGTTCGATCGGAGAGCCGGTGTCGGGCTTGCACCCTCAACCGACTGACACAGACTTACAGCTGACCGGGATTGCTCCCGATTTCTGTCCGAATGTGCAAAAAGCATTACTGAATTGACCGGGTGATCGAACCGGTGAACCGGCGCGACCATCCCGCACTCGCCTTTTGGCATTCTGTCTTCCGTTGTCAAGAAGCGCCGGCGTCTCGTGGAGACTCCAACTCGGAACTTGCATCCGTGGTGCCGCGACCTGAGCCTGCGGTGCTGGATACAGCGGTTCCGTACCCCGTTCCGGCGCTTGAGCGCCGTGCGGGGCGAAGAGCCACACTACGAGAAGGTCCCGCTCACGTCAACCCGAGATCCTGCGACGAACGTCACACCCTGGCGATTCGGTACGTCCGCTGACCCCGGCCCCCGAAACGTGCTCGGATCCGCGCACCCAGGGGCCGGGGCCACGGACCGAGCAATGGCCCCGGACCACGCGACGACCACCCCGAGGCCTCAGTCTGCCACGACGACTATGTGGCGGGCCTTCTTGCCACGCTGGAGCAGCACGAAACGGCCGTGCAGCAGGTCGGCAGGACCCACCGGGGTGCCACCACCCCCATCACGGCTACTCAGGGGAACCTGGTTCAGCTGGTACCCGGCGAGGTTCCGGCGTACCTCACCCTTCGAGCGCGCCAGGCCACTGCGGTGCAAAAGGTCCAAGGGGTCCGCTCCGAGGACCTCCGTGCTCGGGAACAGGCTCGATGGCGTCTCCGCAGCGAGCATCTCGAGGGTGGCTGCATCCGCGTCGAGAACCGAACCACCGAACCACACCGCCGACGCTGCCTCGATCTCGGGTACCAGCGATGCGCCGTGCACGAGAGAGACGAGCTCCCGGGCAAGGCGTCGCTGGCCCTCACGCTTCTCCGGAGCGCTGCGGTGGCTCTCGGCGACCTCGCGGCACTCCCCGACCGGCACGAGGGTCAGGCGTGCGAGCAGCGACTCCACATCGTCGTCGGGCACGTTCAACAGGTACTGGTACATCTGGTAGGGGCTCGTGCGATCCGCTGACAACCAGATGTTCTCCCCCTCGGACTTTCCGAACTTCGATCCGTCGGAACGCACGATGAGAGGCGCAGTCAGGCCGTGCACGGTGTCGCCGGTGCGGCGCCGCACCAGGTCGACCCCTGCGGTGATGTTGCCCCACTGGTCCGAACCGGCCACCTGGAGGTCGACGCGGTGACGCTCGTGGAGCACCCGGAAGTCGTTCGCCTGGAGGAGCATGTAGGAGAACTCGGTAAACGAGATACCCGACTCGCGGTCGATGCGACCCTTGACCGATTCCTTGGCGAGCATCGTGTTGACCGTCACGTACTTGCCCACGTCGCGTAGGAATTCGAGCACACCGACCGGTTCGGTCCAGGTGCGGTTGTCGACCAGCGTCGCGGCTGCCGAACCGTCGAAGTCGAGGAGCCCGGCGAGTTGGCCCCCGATCGCATCGCGGTTGGCATCGAGGGATTCGGGATCGAGGAACTGGCGCTCCGAGGTCCGCCCGGACGGGTCACCGATCATGCCCGTCGCTCCGCCCACCAACGCCACCGGGGGATGGCCGGCCAACTGGAAGCGGCGCAGCAACATGATCGACTGGAGGTTCCCTATGTGAAGGGAGTCTGCGGTCGGGTCGAACCCGCAATAGAGCACCGTTGGTGACCCCAGGCGCTCCACGAGAGCATCACGGTCGGTGTGATCCGCTATGAGACCACGCTCTCCCAGATCACCGATCAGGGCATTGCCTCCCATCGGGGCTTTGCTGCCGGCAGTCCCGCCCTCGATCATGGCCCTTGACGCTACGGCCCGGGAACCAACGGGTGCAATCACCCGAACGCCTACGGCAAGGTCAAGCGACTACGCCGCACCCGACGACCCAACAGTGGGTACATCCCCCAGATCCCGTTGGGAGTACGTCGCCAAGGAGGCGAGCAGGTAGGCGAGCCGACCCATGAGCCGTGGCGTGTCGACGAGGCGTCACCGAGGAGACCGGCGATCGACGAACGACTGGGGTTCAGTACCCGCGCAGGTCCTAGGGAGCCTTCCGAGGACCCGGTGCCACCTGATCGCCGTGTCCGGACGCCACAATGGAGCCATGGCAGGCCCCTCGCACCGACTCGTGTTGCGCGCGTGCGCTGCGCTGTGCGCGGTGGTGCTGTTCGCCACCTCGTGCGCGAACACGCACCAGCGGCCACCGATCAAGTTCCCGCCCAACGCCGCCCCGTCGCGCATCGTCGACTCCCAGGGCCGGCTGATCACCACGATCGCGGACGAGAACCGCCAGGACATCTCGATCGAGCAGATCCCGGTGCGCATGCAACAGGCCATCGTCGCGATCGAGGACGACGAGTTCTGGGAGCACAACGGGGTGAACCCCAAGGCGATCGCCAGGGCGGCCGACGCCAACGCCGAATCTGGCGAGGTGAGCCAGGGCGGGTCGACGATCACCCAGCAGTACGTCAAGAACGCTCTACTCAGCGGAGACCAGACGCTAACGCGCAAGATCGAGGAGGCGACCCTCGCCATGGCGCTCGAGCGCGCCTACTCCAAGAAGGTGATCCTCGAGAAGTACCTCAACACGATCTACTTCGGCTCCGGCGCCTACGGGATCGAGGCGGCGTCCCGGGAGTACTTCGGCGTGCCCACCTCCGAGCTCACGCTGCCCCAGGCAGCGATGTTGGCCGGTGTTGTCCAGTCCCCGTCGCGCTGGGATCCGCGCAACAACCCCGAACAAGCCCTCAAGCGCCGCAACCTGGTCCTCCAGCGGATGGACGAGGTCGGCTACATCTCACCGGAGCAGCGGTTCGCCGCATCGGCGGTCCCCCTCGATGTGATCCCCCGCGACGATCCGGCATCGGCACCCCAGCGTTACCCCGCGCCGCACTTCGTCGAAGAGGTCAAGCGCTGGCTGCTCACCGAATCCGACGCTCTCGGCGACAACCAGGCCGAGCGCTACAACAACCTGCTGCGCGGTGGGCTGACGATCACGACCACCATCGATCTCGACGTGCAGGCCAAGGCCGAAGCGGCGATAGCGGACATCCTGCCGGGACAGGGCATCAACCCGAGGATGCCCGATGCAGCGCTCACCTCGATCGAACCGGCCACCGGGTTCATAAAGGCGATGGTCGGTGGCCGTGACTTCTGGGGTGGCCACTCGTACGCGAAGTTGAACCTTGCAGAGGGGCTCGGGCGCTCGACAGGCTCAGCGTTCAAGCCCGTCGTGCTCGCGACGGCGCTAGCGAACGGCGTGCCCCCCGACAAGGCCTTCAACGCTCCTTCGTCGGCATCCTTCCGGATCCCGGGTGGGGTGTGGAACGTAAAGGGTGGCGGCATCGGCTCGGGAACCATGGCCCAGTGCACGGTCGTGTCCTCCAACACCTGCTATGCCAACATCGTGCTCGACCCCGAGGTGGGCGCCGAGGACTCGGTGGAGATGGCGAGGCGACTCGGCATCACCAGTACGAGGCTCGACGCGGTGCCCGCCGCGGTGCTCGGCGCCAACAACGCCACGGTGCGCGACATGGCCTCGGTGTACGCGACCTTCGCCAACGGCGGGATCTACGTACCTCCCGTCTACGTCACGAAGGTCGAACGTAACGACGGCACGGTTCTCTACGACCACGAACACACCCAGACCAAGGTCCTCGAACCCGAGGTTGCCCGCCAGATCAACGACATCCTCCCCGGAGTGATCGAGGCCGGCAACGGCACCGGGCGACGAGCGGCGATCAACCGTCCCGCGGGGGGCAAGACCGGTTCCGCACAGCGCAACACCGACGCCTGGTTCTGCGGTTACACACCCCAACTCGCCACGGCGGTGTGGGTCGGCTTCAGCGAGACGCGCCCCGACGGCTCCGGACAGAACAGGCTCGTGTCGATGGTGCCGGGGAACACTCCGATCACGGTCTTCGGAGGGACCTACCCAGCACAGATCTGGGCGACGTTCATGCGCTCTGCTCTCGACGGGCTGCCCGCCCTGCCGCTGAACCCTCCGGTCCCACCACCCACGACCACCACAGCCGCTCCACCACCACCGGATCTCCTCGAACCACTCGAACAACGCGAAGCTGCACGTCGTCGGGAGGTCCCGGATGTCTCGGGCATGACTGCGGATAGCGCCGCTGCCGCGATCAAACGTGCCGGGTTCACCTCGAAGGTGCGCACGGTGGACTTCGGCAGCGGAGTCGACCCCGGCAGGGCGGTCGCCCAGTCCCCGTTGGCAGGCACATCGATGCCCGAAGGCTCGGTGGTGTGGGTGGAGGTCAACGATGGCCACCCTGCGTCGCGGACCCCGGTTCCCGACATCAGGGGCTTCGGGCGGGGTCAGGCGATCGAGGAGTTGGAACGCCTCGGATTCGACGTGTCGGCGCGGGTGACCACTCCCCCGAGCACCGCCCGCGCACCTTCTGGGGAGCCATACGTGGGTGGGCAGGTGTGGCGAACGACACCCGCCGCCGGTGAGCTCTCACCGGATGGAACCGTCGTGTTCGACTACGCGCCGGAGGCCCCGGTCGCCACGACCACCACATCGGCACCCACAGGCTGAGGCGCCCCCGGTCGGTTCCTGCCCGCTGGGACGCCGAGGGGCCTGGGTGCAAAACTGACGCGGTGGCGACCACTCCTGCACCCCCGACCGACGAACCAGAGTTCGACGAAGCGACTCCGGGGCGTCGACGGGTGGCGTTGTGGGCCGCGGCTGTGTTCGCGATCGCCACCTTCGCCTTTTGGATCTGGATGCTGTTCATCTACGACCCGGGGCTCCTCATCGACGAGCTCTCAGAGCGCAAGTTCCCCACCGAGGCTGAGCAGGTGTGCGCACAGACCGTCGACCGCATCGCTCTGCTACCCGCGGCGCAGACGGCGCGCACCAGCACCGAGCGCGCCGAGGTGGTCGACCAGGCGAACGCGGACCTGTCGGTGATGGTGGCCCAACTCGGCCCACTGGCGCCGAGCGAACCGGCCGAGGAACGTGAAGCCGTCGAGGAGTGGCTCGGAGACTGGGCGGCCTACCTCAAGGACCGCGCCGCCTACGCAGAGGCCCTCAAGAAGGACTCCGACGCGCGCTTCACCGAGGGCGTCAAGGGTTCCAGACAGGTCTCGCGGGCGATCGACAGCTTCGCCGAGGTGAACCGGATGCCGAGCTGCGCGACACCCGGCGACGTCGGCTGAGAGGCAGCGCCGCCACGCGAAGCCTCCGATGTGACAAGAGAGGCCTCCAATGTGACACGCGAGGCCTCCGATGTGACAGGCGAGGCCTCCGATGTGACAGGCGAAGCCTCCGATGTGACAGTGGCGTTGGTTCGGAGGCATCGCCGACGCGAAGAGTGCGACACACGACTCGGCTGGACCTGTTGCAGAGTGCTCGAAGCTCAGACCCCGACCGCGAAGCCACGCCGAGCGAGTCGCAGGAGGCTCGGTTCGTCGGCGAGCGCCTCCAGCTCGCCGAGGGTCACCCACCGGAGCTCCTGTGACTCGTGGTTACCCTGCTCGCGTGCACCGGGAGGTGCGACGACCAGGAACCGCAGGTCGAAGTGCAGGTGCTCGCCGAGATCGTCGCCGTGGTCGACCGCGTGGATGTCTATGTCGATCGCCGGGACCCGCACGCGCAGACCGGCGATCCCCGTCTCCTCGGTGGCTTCGCGCAGCGCCACCCCGGCAAGTTCGTGGTCACCGTCGGCGTGGCCACCCGGTTGGAGCCATCGCCCCAACTTGGTGTGCAGCATCACGAGGGTCCGCTCACCGGTGGAGTCGATCACCAGCGCGGAACCCGTCAGGTGCCCGGCGCTGTTCGTGCGCTCTGCCAACGCGGAGCCGTGCCGAGCGAGTTGAGCCAGGATCTCGCTCCTGCGCGATTCCTGCCCTGTACCGACCAGGTCGGCGGCACTGATCCTCGCCAGTGAGGTGGCGGGATCACCCGAGGCACCGAGGTCATGCACACCCAGGAAAGACCTACCTCCTGTCGGAACGCCATTCGCCGCGGCGTCGTTCACCGGGCCGGGCCTTCGTGCTTCACCGGCTTGGACACGAACTGCGAATCGGGTACGAGGAACCTCCACGGGCGCTCAGTCGCCCTGGTGATGCCGACGCGCCGTGTGACAACCGGTCGTTTCGGTGGCTGCACATCGTCGCGGCAGAGCCGTACCGGTGATTCAGGCGAGCACAGGTCGGTTCCATCGTGGGCGAGGGTCACCCCCATCGCTGCGCACAGCTTGCCGGGACCATTCGCGAGGTCGCGGTCCCTGTGGGCAGCCGGACGTGCCACTCGCATCGCATCGAGCCCCGCGACCGGCTCGAGCGCTCGAAGCAGGACCGCCTGGCCCGAGCCGGTCTCCCCGGTCGACACGTTCGCACAGGTGTGGATGCCATAGGACAGGTAGGTGTAGAGCAGGCCCGGCCGGCCGAACATGGACGCCGTACGCGGCGTCTCGCCCCGATACGCGTGACTCGCAGGGTCATCGGGACCCATGTAGGCCTCCACCTCCACGATCCTGCCCACTCGACCATCCACCACCAGCAGCTTGTTGAGCAACCTCGGCGCCACCTCCGGCGATGGTGCGACCAGCTCCCCGCGATCGACCGGACTCAAACCTCCGCTCACAAGCGGGCGGCCGCCGCGTCCACCGCTTCACCGAGGCGCACTCGCTGGAGCGTCACCGCGTCGGGGCCCGCGGAGCCAGGAGTACGCCGATTTCGAACCGACGCACCGGGAGCAACCAGGGCCGCCCCGTCGGATCCGAGACGTTCATCGGCCGACACCAGCTCGACGAAGGGCACTCCGTCGTCGATGGAGCGACGCACCAGCTCCCCGACGATCGCGTGGGCCTCGCGGAACGGTGTGCCGCGCGACACCAGGAGCTCCGCCAGGTCGGTCGCGGCACCGTACGGGTTGTCCGCGGAGCGTGCCATGGCAGCGGTGTCGAAGGTGAGCGTCCGGTACATGCCGCTCATCGCCCCCAACGCGAGCCTCACGTTGTCGAGCGCATCGAACAGCGGCTCCTTGTCCTCTTGAAGGTCCCGGTTGTAGGCGAGCGGTAACGACTTCATGGTGGCGAGGAATCCCGTCAGGTCTCCGATCAGGCGCCCGGCCTTGCCGCGCGCGAGCTCGGCGATGTCGGGGTTCTTCTTCTGGGGGAGCATCGAGGACCCAGTGGCGTATCCGTCGTCGAGCGATATGAAGCCGAACTCGGCGCTCGACCACAACACGACCTCCTCCCCCATGCGCGACAGATGAAGGCCCACCATCGCGAGCACGAACAGGCCCTCCGCCACGAAGTCGCGATCCGAGGTTGCGTCGAGGGAGTTCTCGAAACGCGCACCGAATCCTGCTTCGGCGGCGGTGAAATCAGGGTCGAGGTCGAGCGAGGACCCCGCGAGCGCACCCGCACCCAGCGGCGACACATCCACGCGAACCGAGCACTGCGCCACCCGGTCTAGATCGCGCAACAGCGCCCAGCAGTGCGCCATCAGGTGATGGGCCAGCAGCACCGGTTGGGCCTGCTGGAGGTGTGTGTAGCCGGGAAGGTAGGGGGCGTCCTGGCCGGTACCGACCTCGTCCACCCGGGCCACGAGCGTCTCGACCAGTTCGAGTAGCCGCACGGAGATCACCTCCAACTCACCCTTGAGGAGGTGCCGGAACGCCGTGGCGACCTGGTCGTTGCGCGACCGTCCGGTGTGGAGCTTTCCTCCGACCGGCCCGACCAGCTCGGTGACCCGCCGCTCGATCGCCGTGTGGATGTCCTCGTCGGATTCGACGAAGACGAAGGACCCGTCGCGGTATTCCAGCTCGACCGAGTCGAGCCCACCCAGTATCAGACCCATCTCCTCCTCGCCGAGCAGCCCTCCCCTGTGCAGTCCCCGCACATGGGCCTTGGAGCATGCGATGTCGCTGAAGATCAACCGCTGGTCGTAGCTGAGGGACTCGGTGAACTCCATCAGCTCACCAGCCGGGCCACTCGCGAAGCGTCCGTGCCACAGCTGACCCCGACCCTGCTCTGCGCCGTGCATCGACGATGCGACTCCACCTGCGGGCCGAGGGGTCCCCGATGAACCGCTCATCGCGAACCGGGCCCCTGTATCCCCGACCAGGTCTGCACACCCAGGCCCCACAGCCGCACGAAACCCTCCGAGTCGGCGTGACGGAATCGGTCTGCTGCGTCGTAGGTGGCGAGGCCGTAGTCATACAGCGACTTCGGCGCGCGTCGTCCGTTCACGAAACACCTCCCACCGGGTTCGAGCCGGAGCCGAACCTCACCGGTCACGGGTTCCTGGGAGGTATCGATGAACGCATCGAAGGCTTCCTTGAGTGGTGAGAACCACAGGCCGTCGTAGACGAGCTCCGCATAGCGGTGTTCGAGCCGCAGCTTCTCGCGTTGGAGGTCGCGCTCGAGGGTGATCGACTCGAGGTCGGCGTGGGCCATCATCAGCGCGAGCGCACCGGGTGCCTCGTAGGTCTCCCGGCTCTTGATCCCCACACGACGGTTCTCGACCATGTCGAGGCGTCCCCATCCGTAGGATCCGACGGTGTGGTTCAGTTCGATGATCAGCTCGTGAAGCGCCATCGGCTCTCCGTCGAGCGACACCGGCACCCCCCGCTCGAACCCGAGTACTAGGTCCCGGGGCTCCACGGCGGTCGCAACGGTCATCTTCCACACCCCTTCGGGGGGTTGTGCCCAGGGATCCTCCATCTCACCGCACTCGATGGCGCGGCCCCAAAGGTTGTCGTCGATCGAATAGAGCTTCTCCTTGGTAGCCCCAACCGCGATGTCGTGCTGCGCCGCGTAGTTGATCGAGTCCTCGCGGGTGAACCCCCAGTTGCGCACGGGTGCCAGCAGCTCCAGATCCGGGGCGAGAGCCATCGAGGAAACCTCGAATCGAACCTGGTCGTTGCCCTTGCCGGTACAGCCGTGGGCGATCCCGTCCGCCGAGTACTTGCGGGCCATGGCCACCTGGTGCTTGACGATCAGCGGGCGGCTCAGCGCTGAGACCAGCGGGTACTGACCCTCGTAGAGCGCGTTCGCCTTGATCAGGGGCGCTACGTAGTCGGTCGCGAACTCCTCACGCAGGTCGAGCTCCTCGTACGCGATCGCGCCGGCGCCGAGGGCCTTCTCCCGGTTGCCCTCGAGGGTTCCCTCCTGGCCCACATCCGCGGAGAGGCACACCACCTCGACACCCATGTTCTCGATCATCCAGCGCACCGCCACCGAGGTGTCGAGTCCACCGGAGTACGCCAATATCACTCTGTTGGCCACTGGTTCAGCTCCTTGTGCAGAAGGGTTGGGGGGTTGGTTTTCGTGAATGCTCGAGCCCGACCTGCTCTGAGCATCGTGTCAGTCGATCCCGGCCAGTTCGGTGAGCTTGGACTCCACAGCCTGACCGCGGCGCGCCCTGCCTATCACCAGGATCGTGTCGTCACCGGCGACGGTCCCGAGTACGTCGGCCAGACCGTTCCGATCGATCGCGGAAGCGACCACGTGCGCGGATCCCGGCGGTGTGCGCACCACCACCAGGTCGCCCGAACGGTCGGTCTCGACCACCCAGTCCGACAGGACGCGCCGCAGGTGGTCCTCAGGGGCGAACTGGGCGGTGGGCATCTCGGGGATCGCGTACACCGACTCCCCGCCGGGCACCCTCACCTTGATGGCGCCCAGCTCGTCCAGGTCGCGCGACACCGTCGCCTGGTTCACCGTCACGCCCGTCCCGGCGAGCAGCTCGACCAGTTGCGCCTGGTTGGAGACCTGCTGGTGCGCGAGCAGCTCACCGATGCGGTGTTGACGTTGTGCCTTGGACGCCATCAGACACCTCCCGGGTCGGTATCGGATGCACCTTCGTGACCGGCGGCGAGGGCAGCTCCGATCGCGTCGACGGCTTCTGCGATCTCGGCGCCGGAGATCAACAGGTTCGGGGTCAACCTCAGCGCGCTCGGGGTCACAGCGTTGACCACGACCCGTGGGCCGTGGATGCCGGCGAGCAGCTCCGATGCGACGTCCCCGGCGGTCCGCCCCCGAGGAAGGTCGAGCTCCACGGCGAGCAGCAAACCCATGCCCCGCACCGAGGCGACACCCTCGAGCGCGCCGAGCGCTTCACCGAACGCCCGGCCCGCGTCGGTAGCACGACGGGGTACGTCCTCGCTCTGCATGACCTCCAGGACCGCCCTGGCAGCCGCCGTCGCGAGGGGCTGGCCTCCGAAGGTGGTCGCGTGGTCGCCGGGTTCGAACACCGCGGCCACCTCGCGCCGCGCCCAGCACGCACCGATCGGCATCCCGTTGCCGAGCGCCTTTGCCATCGTGACCACGTCGGGTCGGATCCCGCTGTGCTGGTGGGCGAACCACGCCCCGCAGCGACCCAGGCCCGTCTGCACCTCGTCGATCATCAACAACACGCCGCGCTCATCGCACAGCCCGCGCAACCCGACCATGAAGTCCTCCGGGAGCGGGTTCACCCCACCTTCACCCTGCACGACCTCGATCAGCACCGCAGCGACACTGTCGTCGATGTTTCGAGCGAAGTCCGCGAGGTCGCCGAAAGCAGCGTGACGGAACCCCTCCGGCAGCGGCTGGAACACCTCGTGCTTGGCGGTCTGGCCGGTCGCGTGCAATGTCGCGAGGGTCCGCCCGTGGAAGCTGCCGAAGGCGCTGAGCACCACGTGGCGCCCCCTACCCCCGAACTTGCGGGCAAGCTTGATGGCGGCCTCGTTGGCCTCGGCGCCGGAGTTCGCGAAGAACACCTGGCCGCCACCACCGAGATGGCGGTCGAGGGTCGCTGCGACCACCGCGTTGTGTTCGGTGCCGAACAGGTTCGACACGTGCAGGAGCTTGCGGGACTGCGTCGAGATCGCCTCGGCCACCACCGGGTGGGCATGGCCGAGCGAGGTGACGGCGATTCCCGACAGCAGGTCGAGGTAGGCGTACCCGTCGGCGTCGTAGAGACGGCTCCCCTCCCCGCGCACGAACATCACCTGTGGCGCCCCGTAGGTGGGCATCAGGGGACAGCCATCAGCGGCTACCCCGGCACCCATCGCCGTCGAGTGTCCGCTCACGGCTCGCCCCTGCCTGCGGTGACCATCGTGCCCACACCCGCGTCGGTGAACAGCTCGAGCAGCAGCACGTGGGGCAAGCGCCCGTCGATCAGGTGCACGGAACCCACCCCTGCATCCACCGCCTGGGCGCAACCGGCCATCTTGGGGACCATCCCACCGGCGATCACCCCCCTTTCGATGAGCGAGTGGATCTCAGGCGGGGTGGTGACCGGGATCAGTGAGTCAGGGTCTTCGACGTCGCCGAGCAGGCCCGCCACATCTGTGAGGAACACGAGCTTCTCGGCACCCAGCCGTTGGGCGACCGCCGTAGCGGCGTCATCAGCGTTGATGTTGTAGCGCTGTCCATCCCCGCCGACGCCGATGGTTGCGAGCACGGGTACGAGGTCCATGTCGAGGGTGCGCTGGATCAGCTCGGGATGCACCTCGGTTACCGCTCCGACGAATCCGAGCTCCGGGTCGTGTGGCTCGGCAGCGAGCATGGAGGCGTCGGTACCCGACAGGCCGACCGCTACCGGACCGGTGGAGTTGAGCGCGGTGACTATGTCGGAGTTGACCTTGCCGATGAGCACCATCTGGGCGACCTCGAGGGTCTCGGCGTCGGTGACCCTGCGACCATCCACGAAGGTGGACTCACGACCGAGGCGCTCCATCCAGTGCCCGATCTGGGGACCACCACCGTGCACCACGACCGGCTTGATCCCCACGCGGTGCATCCACACGATGTCGGACGCGAAGCTGTCGAAGAGCTTCGGGTCCACCATCGCGTTGCCCCCGAACTTGACGACCACGACCGAGCCGCGGAACGCCTCTATGTAGGGAAGCGCTTGAAGGAGCACCTCGACGGTCGTCGCGGGATCCCGACGATCCCCGGGCTGGGTCTCCCGGCCACCGGCCAGGGCATCCGCGTTCGTGGGTCGAGCGTTCGTGGGTCGAGCGTTCGTGGGTGGATCGTTCAACGATGGAGCGTTCACGGGTAGAGCCCTGTGACGCCCAACCCGGCGGCCTCTTCGAGGCCGAGGACGATGTTCATGTTCTGTACCGCTGCGCCCGAAGCCCCTTTGGTGAGGTTGTCGAGTGCTGCGATCGCGAGAACGGTGTCGGTGCGTGGGTCATACCGACATGTGAGGTGTACCGCGTTCGAGCCCAGCGTGGCCTTGGTCGACGGTGAGCGCTGCGAGACCACGATGAAGGGCTCGTCCGCATAGAACTCCGCCATCGTCGACAGAAGCCCGGCGTCGCCGAGGGCCTCGGAGTCGCGGGCCGACTCCGTCGGCTTGGCTGTACAGGTCGCGAGGATCCCCCGGTTCATGGGGACCAGGTGCGGGGTGAACAACACCGTCGCACCGAGCACCATGTCGATCTCTGAGGTGTGGCGGTGTGAGACGAGCCCGTACGCGCTCACGTCCCCCTCGACGGCACAGAACGTGGTGTTGGGCTTCGGTGGGCGCCCGGCCCCCGACACACCGGAGACCGCGTTGACCACGATCGAGTCGACTTCGACGAGCCCTGCCCGCACCAGGGGCGCGAGGGCGAGGTTGGCGGCACTCGGGTAGCACCCGGGGTTGGCGACCGCACGCGACCCCTTGATCTCGTCGCGGTACAACTCGGTAAGGCCGTAGGCGAACTCTCCGAGCAGTTCGGGTGCGGTGTGGGTCTCGCCGTACCACTGCTCATAGGCGGAAACCGACCGGAGGCGGAAGTCGGCCCCCAGGTCCACCACGGCGGCGCCCGATGCGAGGATCGGACCCATCAGCGACTGCGAGTGGCCGTGTGGCAACGCCACGAACACACCGTCGACCCCTCCGAGCATGGCCTCCTCGTAGCGCTCGAAGGTCCGGCCTCGATAGGCGGCGGCCAGGCTCGGATACAGAGCGCCGATCGATTCGCCGGCCTGGGTCTCTCCGGTGGCGAACCCCAATTCCAGGTCGTCGTGGCCCGCGATCAACCGCAGCAGCTCCGCTCCGGTGTACCCCGATGCCCCGATGACCCCGACTCGTGCCATCCCGCGACACTACACAGTCCATGCGGTGTACCGCAAGAATATGCAGGTCTGGGCACTCCTACGCACACACCAGCACGCCACCGGGGCAAGGCTACGCAGCCAACCAAGCGGACCCGCCATGCGCCCCCTTCCGGGGGGAGTCTCCACCGTGTGGTGCTCCGGCGGAGCCGGTGCGCAAACCGCCGGAAGCTAGTGTCTCCCGGATGACAGCGCAGAACCTGGAGGCTCCGCGCGCACAACCGCGGCTGGCCCTGCGTTGGATGCTCGTGTTCACCCTCGCACTCGTGGTGCTCGGGGGCCTGAGATTCGCACGGATCGATCTGCTGGGCACCAGCTTCTTCGCAACCGACAACTTCTACACCTGGGACACCGACGACGGGCGCCACGTCGAGCACCTCAACATAGACATCTCCCAGTACCTGGCGATGGTGGAGGACTACCGCGGTGTCGAAGGGGCGTTCGAAAAGCAGGAGCCGTATCCCGAGTTCGCAGCCAACTACGACACGTGGAAGGGGCCGGTGGATCCCTTCACCCAGCGGGTCGCCCTGCCGTGGCTCGCTTCACTGCTGCCCCTCGACAGCTCCTACGCGTTCGCGCTGGTCAACCTGGCGCTGGTGGTCGCCGGACTGTGGTTCCTCGTGGACGCGTTGGCGGTACGTGGCAGCTCCCCGACCGCGCAGGCGGTCGGTGCTGTGCTGTACACGTTCGCGCTTCCGGTGGTCGTATACACCTCCGCCCTGTTCATCGATGGCGGTGTCGTGGGGGTCCTGGTGTTCGGCTACTGGCTGCTCGTGCGGCGGTACTGGGCAGCGCTGGTGGTGTTCTTCCCCGTGTCGTACCTGGTGAAGGAGGCGCTGCTGATCCTCGCCCCAGCCGTGGTCTGGGCATGGAAGGCCGATGGCAACTCCTACAAGGACCCCCGGTTCGTCCTGGGTGCTGCCCTGAGCGCCGCCGGGGTGCTCGTAACCGCATGGTGGGTAGCCGCGAGCGCACCCGAGGCGGTGTTCTCGTTCACCGTGATGCCGACCCTGAACTGGCTGCGCATCAACCTCACGAGCCCGGTGTCAGCGGTGTACTTCGCCGTGAGCCTGGCACCGGTGGTCATCCCGGCTCTGCTGGGGATCCGGCACCTGGTTCGCAATGGCGGTACCCGGGCAGCGCTGTTCAGCAGATGGGGTCCGGACATCGTGGGATTCGTCGCGGTGATATTGATGAACGTCTACTCCATCGTGTCGACGGACCTCACGGCGCGCACCGGTTGGCTCATCTGGCCCTTCGCGATCGGGCTGGCAGCCATCTGGGTGGATCAGGTGAGCGATCTACCACAGCGCTTCGACCGGCGACTCACCCCTGCCCGCACCTGAACGATCAACCGCGCAGGTGCGCCCCATGGGTCGATTCGACCGCCTCGATGATCCTCGAGCGGAGTTCGCCCACCTCTTCATCGGTCAGCGTGCGGTCATCGGCACAGAAGCGCACACGGTAGGCCAGGCTCTTGCGGTCATCCCCCAGCGTCTCGGCGCGGAACACGTCGAACAGATCCACGTTGGTGACCAGACCTTCACCGACCCCCCGGATCGTCGCAGCGATGACCGCGGCGGGAACCTCCTCGGGCACTACGAACGCAAGGTCGACGTCGGTCGAGGGAAACCTGCTGACCGGCTCTGCATGAACGACGGTCTCGGGAAGCCTCACCAGCGCGTCCATATCGAGCTCGAGCCACCCGACCCGCTCTGAGATCTCGTGCGCTCCGGCGACACCCGGGTCGATCTCACCGACCGAACCCACCTCCAACCCGGCCACCTCCACCACGGCACTGCGGCCGGGGTGCAGCCCCGGGACCTCGCATGCGCGAAGTGCCAGTGGACCCACACCGGCGGCGGCGAGAACCACCTCCAGCAACTCCACCGCGGCGGATGCGTCACACCCCGCGAGCACCGCGGCAGCGCTCTCGCGTTCGCCGGTGAGCACACGGTCCAACTCGACGCTGCGGACCCGATCCGTGACGAGCTCACCCGAGTCGAAGACCCGCGCCACCTCGAACAGGCGGACCCCCTCGGTCCGGCGCGCCGCGTTGTAGCCAACCGAGGCGAGCAGGCCTGGCATCAGCGACGTGCGAAGCACCGACTCCTCGGCTGCGAGGGGGTTGGCGACACGCATCCCCTCGCCGCTGAGACCACAGCGAGCGAGGTCGCCGGGAGCCAGGAAGGGCATCGGCATCGCCTCGGAGCATCCCGAACCCACGAAGGCGGCACGGATGCGCCGGCGACGACGTTGGGAGGGGCGCAGGGAACCGCCCTTGGGCGATGTCGGCACCGTCTTGGGAATCGACGAGAGGCCGTACATCCGCCCGACCTCCTCGATCAGGTCGATCTCCGCGGTGCAGTCCAGCCTCCAACTCGGCACATCCACCTCGGACACCCCGTCGGGTTCCCCGGCCGACGCGCCCACCCCGAAGCCGATCGACTCCAGGATCCCGGTGATCTCGGCGCTGTCGAGCTCTGTTCCCAGCACCAGGTTGACCCGGCCGGTGCGCAGCTGGAGCTGCGCAGGGCCCGGCAGGTCTCCCCGCTCCTCGATGACACCCGGGTGAACGGTGGCGCCACTCATCGCGCAGAGGAGTTCGGCGAAGCGTGCGGCAGCCCGGTGGATGCCCTCGGGATCCACACCCCGCTTGAAGCGCAACGACGCCTCGGAGTGCAGGTTCAGCCGGGCACTGGAGACCGCTATCGACATCGGGTCCCACCAGGCGAGCTCGACCAGGACGTCTGTGGTCGCCGCGGAGATCTCCGTGGATGCTCCCCCCATCACCCCGGCGATCCCGATCGCCGTGTCCTCACCGTCGACTATCACGCCGTCGTCGGTCGACAGCGACCTCTGGACACCGTCGAGCGTCTCGACCGTCTCCCCGTCATGCGCCCTGCGCACCCCGAGGGTCCCACCAGCGACCTTCGCCAGGTCGTAAGCGTGGTTGGGTTGGCCGAGCTCCAACATCACGTAGTTCGACACGTCCACGATCGGACTGATCGGACGCATACCCGCGGCGCGCAGACGGCCGGACATCCAAGCCGGAGTGACCGCATCGCCAACACCCGATATCACGCGGGCGACCAGTCGCCCGCAGAGTTGGGTGTCGTGGATCTCCAGCGTTGCCAGCGTGGCGGCATCCGCACCCGAGTCGACCACCTCGGGTTCGGGAACCGTGAGCGGCAGATCGAGCCTCGCGCTCAGGTCCCTGGCGATTCCGAGGATGCTCAGCGCATCGGGCCGATTGGGTAGCACATCGAGGTCGAACACCACGTCCGGCACGATCCCGAGCACATCCGCGATCGGGGTGCCAACCTCCGGAACGCCCTCGAGGATGAGTATCCCAGAGTGGTCCTCGCCCAGGCCCAGCTCCGAGGGAGAGCACAACATGCCGTTGCTCATCTCGCCGCGCATGCGGCGCGCAGCGATCTCCATGCCGCCGGGCATCGTCGTGCCGACCGTGGCGAGCGGCACGAGGTCGCCCGCGGTCATGTTGAAGGCTCCGCAGCAGATCTGGAGTGGGCCGCCATCGCCCGGGTCCACCTGTACGAGTTGGATCCGGTCCGCGTCGGGATGCGGAGACGTCTCGAGCACGCGGGCCACCACTATGCCCTCTAGCCCCTCACCCACCGCCTCGATCCCGTCGACCTCGAAACCCAGGTCGGCGAACACCTCCGACAGCTCCTCGACGGGCAGGTCCACCGGGGTGAACTCGCGCAGCCACGACAGCGGAACCAACATCAGAACTGCTCCAGGAATCGTATGTCGTTGGTGACGAAGTCGCGCAGGTCCGCCACATCGTGACGGATCTTGGCGAGGCGGTCGATCCCGAACCCGAACGCGAAGCCGGTCCACTCCTCGGGGTCGAGGCCGCAGTGGCGCAACACGTTGGGGTGCACCATCCCGCAGCCGCCCATCTCCAGCCATGATCCGTCCACCTGGGATATGTCCACCTCGGCGGACGGTTCGGTGAACGGGAAGTACGACGGCCGCAGCCGGCTGGTCATGGCCTCACCGAAGTAGGCCCTGGTGAACTCCTCGATCGTGCCCGCGAGGTCACCCATCGAGATCCCTCGGTCGACGACCAGACCCTCGATCTGGTGGAACACCGGCAGGTGTGTGGAATCCGCTGTGTCGCGGCGGTAGACGCGCCCCGGACACACCACGTAGATCGGTGGACCGGTGCTGTCGCGCACGGCCCGCAGCATGGCGCGGATCTGCACCGGACTGGTGTGGGTACGAAGGACGACCTCGTCGTCACCCAACCCGTCGATCCCCGATGTGTCCACGTACAGGGTGTCCCACAACGACCTCGCCGGGTGTTGCACAGGAAGGTTCAGCGCCTCGAAGTTGAACCAGTCGGTCTCGATCTCGGGGCCGTCCTCGACGCTGAAGCCCATCCCGACGAACACGTCCTCGAGCTGCTCCCAGGTCTGGGTGATCGGATGCACGTGCCCAACCCGGGCCCTGCCCAACGCCTCGGTCAGGTCCTGCGCCTCAGCCAGGAGTACCTCACGGCGCGCTTGGGTGGACAGCGACTCCCTGCGTTCGTCGATGGCGGCCTCGAGCGCGGAGCGGGCCTCGTTGAGCGCCTGGCCGATCTGCTTTCGCTGGGCCGGCTCGGCGTCGCGCAGTGACGCCTTCAACTGCCCGAGCCGCCCCTTCTTGCCGAGAAGCTCGGTGTCGATAGCCGCGAGCTCGTCGAGTGTGGCGGCCGCGCGCACCCTTTGGACACCGACCTCGCCGAGCTCGGCCGCCTCCCGTACAGCGTCGCTCATCGACACCACCAACGTGGCAGACACGGACCGGGGGGCTTCGGAGTCGCTTGCATCGGACCAACATCATGGCCCACGGTGACACCGGATCGACCAACCGGTAACGGGGCAGGCCCTCCCGGCCCGCAGCGCCCTGTTGCGGCACACCCCGGTGCCCCCCTACCCCTCATGGATGCAGGGACGTTCATCGCAGCGGGTGCCGTCGTTGGCGCGCCGCTTCGAACGCGAGCAGCGAACCCGCCACCGCTGCGTTGAGCGACTCCACCGAGCCTTCCATCGGCACGCTGACCGTGATGGCCGCGACGGTTCGCAGCTCTCGGGGAAGGCCATGTGCTTCCGAGCCGATCAGGATCACCTTCGCTCCGCTGAGATCGGCGTCCTCGGGGGCGACCCCTCCCGAGGCGACGGTCGCCACCAGCTCCGGATCGTTGGCCCGGGCGAGCTTCGGGTGCCCCGCCATCAGGCCCAGGGGAACCGCAGTGCAGATCGGCACCCGCAGAACCGAACCGGCGCTCGCGCGCACTGTCTTGGGGTTCCAGGCATCCACTGAGCCCTCGGTGAACAGCACGCCGGCACATCCGGTGGCCTCGGCCACGCGGATGAGCGTCCCGGCGTTGCCGGGATCCTGGATGCCTACCAGTGCCAGCACGGGCCGCCGACGCTGCGCACACGAGGCGACGATCTCCGCAGAGGGCACCTCCCGCTTGCGCAGCACCGACACGAACGATTGGGGGTGGGCGAGATCGAGCACCTTCGCCAAAGCACCCGGTGCCACCTCCACCGACTGGATCCCCGCGGTGGCCACGCGCTGCCTGAGGGCCCGATCCGCGTCGGTTTCGAAGTAGACCGTGTCGATAGGAGCGGAGCAGTCGATCGCTTCGCCGAGCAGCACCGGGCCGTCGAGCAGGTACCGGGATGCCTCCGAACGCGCACTGCGGCGCCTCGCGAGGCGCCGCAGTGTCTTGAGGGCCGGTGCCGAAGGGCGGAGGGGTTCGCTCAGCTCGCCGCCTTCTCCGAGGCCACGGCGTCCCGGGCGATGTCGACGAGCTTTGCGAACGTCGCGTCGTCGTGCACGGCGATGTCCGCCAGCATCTTTCGGTCGATGTCCACCTCGGCCGCCTTGAGCCCGTTGATGAAGCGGCTGTAGCTCATCCCGTGGCTGCGCGCGGCAGCATTGATCCGCTGGATCCAGAGCTTGCGCATCTCGCCCTTGCGGGCCCGGCGGTCCCTGAAGGCGTAGTTGCCCGCGTGCATGACCGCCTCGTTTGCGGAGCGGAAGCTCCTGGAGCGGTTTCCGTAGTAGCCAGACGCCTTGTTGAGAACTTCCTTGCGCTTCTTTCGGGCGTGGACGCTGCGCTTTACGCGTGCCATCTGTTCAGTCCTTTCGTGTCTCGTGCACTCGGTGGCCCAGTAGGAAACGTGCCCTTGGGCGAGGGCACCGATGCGGGAGTGTGGTGTGGGGTCAGATTCCGAGTTGGCGGCGCGCGGTCTCACGCTGGCCACCGGTGATCTCGTTGGTGCCGGCAAGGCGACGCTTGCGCTTGGAGGACTTCTTTTCGAGGATGTGATTGCGGTTGCCGTTGCGGCGCAGGATCTTGCCGCTACCGGTCACCTTGTAACGCTTCTTGGCACCGGAGTGCGTCTTCATCTTCGGCATCTGTTCACCTGTTCGTGCTAGTTGGCAGCGGCATCGCCGGTTTGCTCGGCCTCCACGGCCTTGCGGTGCTCGGCTTGGGCCTTCTTGTCGGGTCCGAGGACCATGATCATGTTGCGGCCGTCCTGCTTGGGGACCACCTCGACCTTGCCGAGATGTGCGACGTCTTCGGCAACCCGGTCCAGGATCCGGCGACCGAGCTCGGGATGCTGCATCTCGCGTCCCCTGAACATGATCGTGACCTTGACCTTGTGGCCCTCGTCGAGGAACTGCGCCACCTTGCGGGTCTTGGTGTCGAAGTCGCCGCCGGAGATCTTCGGGCGGTACTTCATCTCCTTGACCGTGATGTTGGTCGCCTTCTTGCGTGACTCCTTCGCCCGTTGCTGTTCCTCGTAGCGGAACTTGGCGAAGTCCATGATCTTTGCCACCGGGGGGTTGGCCCCTGCGGCCACTTCGACCAGGTCGAGATCTGCGGCCCTCGCCATCGAGAGCGCTTCGGGCAGTGCCCGGATTCCCAACTGCTCACCGTCTTCGGCGATGAGTCGGACCTCCCTGGCCCTTATCCGGTCGTTGATCCTGGTCTCGTCGGCTCGGGCAGCTATGACCGATCACTCCTCGTTGCCAGTGTGCTCACCAGCGCTTCCTTTCCCGGACCCGATGTCCGTGGGTTGTCTTGGTTGCTGACCGTCGGGCCCGCTCCACGACCCGAAAACGCAACGGGCGGGTGCACCTGGCACCCGCCGAAACCCGGTTGGGCTCTGCGCCCACCCGGGTCGTTCTCTGGTTCGCCGACGCACCGGGCGCCGGGACGTCACTCGAACGTTCGGTACCTGTGGCCGGGAGGGGCGGGAGCCCGCTTGATCAGTTGTAGCCACTACCGTACCAGTCGGTGCACGTCCACCGGCAACCACCGACGGGCCACCCGGGGGACCCGGGCAACTCCGCCCCGAGAAATCACCAGGACGTCCCCGTCACAACCCGACCGCCCCTCCGAACACACACCCGACCCGACCGCCCCTCCGAACACATACCCGACCACAGCAAGGACCTCCCATGAGCTCGCTCTGGACACCCGACGGCGAACACAAGGTACCGCCCGCATCACAGACCCCATCACAGGACACACCCCCAGCGGGGGCTGGGGACGGTGAACCGGGCGCATCCCGAACCGAGGGCGCCCTCTCCGGGGACGGATCGGGTGACATCTCAGGCGACGCTCTCAGGGCTGCGGCGCAGGCGATCGGGGTCGACCTCGAGTCGATGGACGAAGCCGAGCGCGAGCAGCTCCGCAACGAGCTCACCGAGATGATGCGGGTACGGCGCGAGGTGGCTGCCACCCCGGCATCGGAGATGCTCGCCAACCACCTGATGCGCCTGTTCGACCTGGCCACGATCTACCTCGAGGGTGACCCACCGTCGTTCTCCGACGCTTCGACGGTCATCGAGGCGTTCAGAGCGGTCCTGGACGGGCTCGGAGACCGCCTCGGCGATGCCCAGCAACCGCTCACCGAGGCGTTGGGCCAGCTCCAGATGCTCTTCGTGCAGGTCAAGGACGCCAAAGCGACATCGACCGGAACCTGACCCGCTGACCTTCAGCCGGTCCGTGGAACCAGGTCGACCGCTTCGAAGCGTCCGGCCCGACCGGCCCGAGTCCGGAATGTGACCTCGGTACCGACCGCTATGTCCCGGCTGCCATCGGCGATCGCAGTGCAGTGGAACGGCCACTCGGTCCCATCGTCCTCGGTGAGGACTCCCAGGCCGACCGGCTCGTCGAACCCGCTCACCGCCCCACTGTGGGTGCTCGTTGGCTGTACCGCGTTCGGGGGCTGGACCGACATGTGTGCTCCAGGGCAGTGGGCGGTTCTGGGTGGACGATCTTGTCTCAGTGGACGATCTTGGACAGCGGCAGCTCGATGATGTCGGTCGCACCTGCATCTGAGAGTGCCGGGATCAGGATGTTGATCTCGTTCTTGGGCACCACGGTCTCCACCGCGTAGCCCGCTCCTCCGTAGAGCTCGTTGACCGTCGGAGTCTTCATCGCCGGCAGCACCCCGATGACGGCATCGAGCTGGTCGGTTGCCACGTTGAGCTTCACCAGGACCTTGCCCCGCGCTTCGAGGACCCCGCTCAGGAGTGTCAGCACCTGTTCCATGGCGTGGCGCTTGGTGGGGTCCTCATAGGCGTCGCGGTTGGCGACGAGCTCGGTGTAGCTGACGAGTATCTCGTCGAGGATCCGCAAGCCGGCAGCGCGCAGGGCGCTACCGGTCTCGGTGATGTCGACCACGCAGTCGACGATGTCGGGCACCTTGGCCTCGGTGGCACCGTAGGACAAGCGCAGGTCGGCCTTGACGCCGCGGGCGTCGAAGTAGCGCCGCGTGAGCTCCATGTACTCGGTGGAGACGCGAACACCCTCGGGTAGATCCTCGGCCGCCTTCCAGGGAGAGTCCTGGGGTACCGCAAGGACCACCCGTATCGGCTTGGATGTCGCTTTCGAGTACCGCAACTCGCCGAGGCTCACCACATCGGAGCCCGTCTCCTCCACCCAGTCACGGCCGGTGATGCCGAGGTCGAAAAGTCCGTCGGCGACATAGGTGGGGATCTCCTGGGGCCGCAGGATGCGCACGCTGTCGATCCGTGGATCGTCGATGCTGGCGGAGTAGTTGACCGCTGAGGAGCGGTTGACCTGGAGGTCGGCCGACTCGAACAACGCCATCGTGGCCTTCTCGAGCGAGCCCTTGGGGAGTACGAGCTTCAACACTCCATCGAGGGTAACGGAGCCCCCACAAACCAGCAGAACCCGTTTCGCGCCACCGACTCAACCTCGCGCCACCGACCCAACCCCGCGCCACCGACTCAACCCCGCGCCACCGACCCAACCCCGCGCCAGCGACTCAACTTCGGCGAGAGAGTCGCCCACGCGCAATACGACACCCACCGACTCACTCCAACAACATGAGTCAACCAGGCCTGCTGGCCGTGCCCGATCGAGCACGCTCCACATCCAGACCAACCCCACCCCAGCGACCCAACCCCGCGCCACCGACCCAACCCCGCGCCACCGACCCAACCCCGCGCCAGCGACCCAGGTTCACCGCGTGAGTTGTGCCGTCGGCGGCTGGGGATCGAGGTTCCCGGTGGCTTGTCAGCCGTTGCCGGGATCGGTTCAGCTCCAACCCCGGCGGGAGGCTGCGAACGCGCTGACGACGGCCAGGGCCGTGGCGGCGTTGAGAGAGTCGACCTCGTTGGCCATCGGTATGCACACCGTGTGATCGGCCCCTTCGATCGTGCCCGGCTCGAGGCCGGGACCTTCGGAGCCGACCAGCAGAGCGACGGGGTCATCGAGTACGCCGTTCGCGACAGCGACGTCGATGGGCACTGATCCCTGTTGGGGTGACAACGCCACGGCCCGCAGCCCGACCGAGGCCAGGGTGGGAAGGAGAGCCTCTCCAGGGGCGAGGCGTGCGTGGGGGACCACCGTCGACCATCCGAGTGAGACCCTCACACAGCGTCTGCTGAGCGGGTCAGCGCAGCGCCCGTCGATCAGCACGGCATCCAGACCGAGGGCAGCCGCATTCCTGAACGCAGCACCCACGTTCTCGAGGTCTGTGAGTCCTTCGAGCCCGACGACGCGTCGGGCACCCTCGAGCAGATCCGCGGCCCGCACCGGCGCGGGCCGTGCAGCGCTCGCGAGGACTCCTCGATGCACGTCGAAGCCTGTGAGTGCTTCGAGCACCGGCCTCTCCGCAACGTACAGGGCCACGTCCTCGGGCAGGGTACCCAGCAGATCCGATAGGGATCTCGCTCGGGCGGGTGTGACGAGCACGGAGCGGATCTCCAGGGGGCCCGTGAGCGCACGCAAGAGGGCAAGGTGTCCCTCGATGATCACCGTCGGAGGGTTTGCGGGCGTGCCAGGGCGGAGATCCCCACGCTTGAGGTGGCGGAACTCAGCAACCCGGGGGTCGGCCGCGGATTCGATCCGAGTGCCCTCACCGAGCCCAGGTGTATCCGCGTCCTCCACCACGTCCTCCATTGTTGTACCCAAGACGTTGGGGAGCCCGCGCGAACCCTCCCGGACGCCATCGTTGTAGGTGGCGCACACCCGCAAGCCACTGGTACCCAGTGCCTGCCCCGTGCCCGTCGCATACCTGGTGCGGGGTGTCTCGCCGGTGCGGGTGCCACCTGCTGCATGTTGCCGACCCGGTGCCCAGCGATCGGTAGCCCCATTTACTCAGGTGCGCCAGTGACTCATGTTGTTGGAGTAAGTCGCTCGGTGTCGTATGAGAGCTGCGTGACTCACACGGGGAACCCGAGTCGGTGGGGCGAACCCGAGTCGGTGGCGCGGGGGTGGGGCACCGTGCCTCGCTCCAGGAGTGACGCGTCGGAAAGTGCGGCCGATACTGCGGTCGGTGGACCGTGCTCAGCGCCAGGTGCGGGCGAGGGTGACCATCTCCACCGCGGTGCGTACGCACTCCTCGCCGACGTTGTGCCCACCCGGTCCCGCCGAGCGTGCCTCGGCCTGGGCAAGGTCCTCGGTGGTCAGGACTCCGAAGAGCACGGGAACCCCGGTGGCGAGTTGCACGTCCTGGATGCCGCGGGCGCACTCTCCTGCCACGAAGTCGTAGTGGCTGGTCTCGCCCCGGATGACCGCTCCGAGGCAGATCACCGCATCGGCACGACCTGACTCGGCGATCACCTTCGCGGCGAAAGGGATCTCGAACGCTCCAGGCACCCACTCCTCGACAAGGGCGTCGGGGCCGATCCCACACTCCGCGACCCCACGTCGCACACCGTCCAGCAGCCGAAGCGTGACGTGATCGTTGAAGCGTCCGCAGACCACGGCCAGGGTCATCCGTGAACCATCTCGAACCGGATCAGGCGCGCCCGCACCCCTCACGTTCTGCGCCATCAGCAAGCTGCCCCGAGAGCCGAGCGATGGTCCTCGATCCGGTGGTTCGACGCGACACCCGACGTTGTCATGGCGAGGTCTCCTCGTCGAGGTCGAGGCCCTCTATCAGGTGGCCCATGCGTTCCTGTTTGGTGCGCAGGTAGTCGATGTTCTCGGGATTGGGAACCGAGTGCAACGGCACACGGTCGGTGATCTGGAGCCCGAAGCCCTCGAGCCCGCCGTACTTGGCCGGGTTGTTGGTCATCAGCCGCATCGTCGTTATGCCCAGGTCGTTGAGGATCTGCGCGCCGATGCCGTACTCGCGGGAGTCGACCGGCAGGCCGAGCTCGACGTTCGCGTCGACGGTGTCCCGACCCTGCTCCTGTAGATCGTAGGCCCGGATCTTGTGTGTGAGTCCGATGCCGCGACCCTCGTGGCCTCGCAGGTACACCAGCGCGCCGAGATCCTCTTCGGCGATGCGCTCCATCGCTGCGTGCAGCTGTATCCCGCAGTCGCAGCGCAACGAATGGAAGATGTCACCGGTGAGGCACTCCGAATGCACCCGCACCAACACGTCTGTCTCGCCCTGGACCGCCCCTCGCACGAACGCCACGTGCTGCTCACCGTCGAGGATCGACTCGTAGACGTAGCAGGTGAAATCGCCCCACGGCGTGGGGATCCTCGCCTCCGCCTCACGGCGGATCAGCTTCTCGTGCTGACGCCGGTGCTTGATCAGTTGCGCGATCGAGATCATCAGCAGCCCGTGCTCCTTGCAGAACTGCTCGAGGTCGGGCACGCGCGCCATCGTGCCGTCGTCGTTGACGATCTCGCACAGCACGCCCGCCGGGTACATCCCCGCCATCCGGGCGAGGTCGACCGCCGCCTCGGTGTGGCCCGCCCGTTTGAGCACGCCGCCCTCGGAGTAACGCAGCGGGAAGATGTGACCCGGGCGCGCAAGATCGGCCGGGCGCGTGGCCGGATCGGTGAGGGCCTGGAGGGTCGCCGCGCGGTCAGCGGCCGAGATGCCCGTGGAGGTGTCGTGGATGTAGTCCACGGTGTAGGTGAAAGCCGTGCGCTGCGATTCGGTGTTGTCACGCACCATGAGGGGGATGTCGAGCTCGTCGAGGCGCTCACCTGTGAGCGGTGCGCAGATGACCCCTGAGGTGTGCCGCACGAAGAAGGCGATGCTCTCGGGGGTTGCCGCCTCGGCAGCCATGATCAGGTCGCCCTCGTTCTCGCGGTCCTCGTCGTCGACCACCACCACGATCTCACCCCGGCCGATCGCTGCGACGGCCTCGGGGATACTCGCGAAGGAAGACCCCTCGCTGCCCTGTTTTTCGAGTGCTTCTCGAGCCATTGTCATCTCCTGCTCAGGCCGATTCGGGCAGAAACCCGCCCAGCAACGACTCGGCGTACTTGGCCATCACATCCACCTCGAGGTTCACCACCGAACCCGCCGGGCGTCGCCCGAGTGTTGTCACCTCCGCAGTGTGCGGTATCACAGCGCACGAAAGGGAACCGTCGGACACCTCCACGACGGTCAGGCTGACGCCGTCGAGGGTGATCGAACCCTTCTCGACCACATATCGATCCAACCCCTCGGGCAACGAGACCTCGAGATCCGGAGCTGATGCGAGCACCGTGGCGACCGCGTCCACATGGCCCTGGACCAGGTGCCCACCGAGGCGGTCCTCCAGGCGGACAGGCCGCTCCAGGTTGACCTCGTCGCCGGGCCCCAACGATCCCAGGGAGGTGCGCGAGAACGTCTCGGCGCTCACATCGGCCTCCCACCAGCCACCTTGGAGCGTCTCGGAGCGATCCACCACCGTCAGGCAGCACCCGTTCACGGCGATCGACGCACCGAGCGTCGCGTCCTCGAGCACCCGCGATGCAGCGATCCTGAGCCTGGTCCCCTCGAGTGATTCAACGGTTCCCAACTCCTCGACGATCCCTGTGAACATCTAGTCACCGCCACCGGAGGTCGCACCGGGATCCGCCGTCAACTCGACCCGTAGATCCGCTCCGACGCGTTCGACGGAGCTGAACCTGCCCCGCCAGAGCTCTGAGATGTCGAACACGCCCTGACCGGCGAAGATGCCCTTCGCGTCATCGCCGCCGAAGAGTGCCGGCGCCAGGTAGAGCACATAGCGGTCGACCAGTCCGGCGCGGTGGAAGTCGCCTGCTACCCCGGCTCCTCCTTCGACGAGGACCTGCATCACACCTTCGCCGCCGAGCAGGTCGAGGAGTTCGCCGAGGTCACCCTTGTACTCGGTGCAGGGGTTGACCTTGGCCTCGGGTGGTACCGCTCCGAGCACTACGCGCCTGGGATCCACGCTCACCCGATCGACCCCCTCGGCATAGGGGGAGGACACGTGGTAGTCGCGCACGGTGAGCGAGGGGTCGTCGCGCCGCACCGTGCCGGCACCTACCACCAGAGCGTCGGACTCGGCCCGGAGACGGTGACCGTCGGAGCGGGCCTCGGGGCTCGTGATCCACTGAGAGGTGCCGTTCGGCGCGGCGGTGCCACCGTCGAGGGTGGCGGCCAGCTTCAGCACGACCCAGGGGCGCCCGGTGCGGCGGTGCCGTATGTAGGGGGTCAGCTGTGCTGTGACCTGGTCGGCCAACACCCCGACATCCACCGGGATCCCGGCGTTGCGCAGCGCGACGACTCCAGACCCGCTCACCGCAGGGTCGGGATCCTCGATCCCCACGACGACCCGGGCGATCCCCGCTTCGACGATCGCGTCGGTGCACGGTGGCGTACGACCTGTGTGGTTGCACGGCTCGAGGGTGACGTACAGCGTGGCACCCTCTGTTGCTCCCTGCGCCTTGGCCAGCGCCGCCACCTCCGCATGTGGCCCTCCGGGCGGTGCCGTGGCACCTTCGTGGAAACGACCATCTGCGGTACGCACGATCGCCCCCACCCACGGGTTCGGACTGGTCGTGCAGCGCACCGTGGCCGCAGCGGATATCGCGCGCACCATCGCCTCGCGGTCGATCGCGTCGGCCTTGGACTGCTCGGGGCTCATCGAGTGGGCTCCATCGCCGGTATGGTACCAACCGCGAAATGGGGCGGTCGAATCTGCACCGCTCGTAGAAAACTCGACCGCTCAATTTCGCCAGTGGTGTCCAACGGCCTCCGAGCGGTTCTGTCAGGCGTCGTGGTCGGTGTGCCCCGCCAGCAGCTCAACGGCATGGGGAAGCACGTCGGCGACGGCGTCGAGCATCTCGACAGCCCCCTTGGGTGAGCCCGGGGTGTTGAGGATCAGAGCCCTTCCGCGGATGCCCGCGACGTTGCGCGACAGCCGCCCGAGGGGGTTGACCGCCCGCATCGCCTCTGCCAGACCGGGGGCGCTCCGGTCCAAGACCCGCTTGGTGGCCTCGGGGGTCACATCCCTGGGCCCGAAGCCGGTGCCTCCCGTGGTGACGATCAGCCCGTTGAAGCCGTAGGCCATGTACGTGAGCGCGTTCGCGACCTCGTTCACCCCATCGGCGATGACCCTGTGCTCGACAACCTCGAATCCGGCGGCGGTGAGGAAGTCCACCACCGCAGGACCACCGGTGTCCTCCCTGGTTCCCGCGGCCACCCCATCGGAGACCGTGAGCACCTTCGCAACACACTCGACTGAGGACTCTGGCACCGGTTGGTCTCCCTGTGATCGCGGTCGACCTCAAGAGGAGGTCACATCGGTGCGGCCCGATGGTAGTTGCCCGACACGCCATGCGAACACGGCCATCCCGTCGGTGCCGCAACTCTGGGGCACCAGGAGCGCCCCGCTCCCCCACGGCTCCCACCGCCCGCCGGTCACAGGCAGCGGATCGAGGTGGTCCCACCGCTGTGCGACGTGTTCGGCGACGCCCAGCGACTCGACCGCTGTGAGGGTGCACACGCTGTACATCAACACCCCGCCGGGAGCGACGAGCGGCACCGCGGCGTCGACCATCGACCGTTGCAGCTCGGCGAGGCGCGCCGGTGCGGACTCCTCGATGCGCCATCGTGCATCGGGCCGGCGACGGAGCACGCCGAGACCAGAACACGGCGCGTCGATCAGCACGGCGTGCGCAGTCGCCGGCCTCAACGCCGGACAGGTTGCGTCCATCACCATCGGCAGGACGTCGTGCGCGGCGAGTCGTGTTCGGTTCGCCACGATCAGCCCCACACGCCCCCGCCGGTTGTCCGCGGCGAGCACCGTGGCGCCCGCACCCGCAGCGATCGCCGTCGCCTTGCCACCCGGCGCTGCACAGAGGTCGTAGACGAGTGGATCCTCGAACCCCTCGCCGTCCAAGAGACCCATGAGGTGCTCCGCGACCTGGGTGGATGCCGGATCCTGCACATAGCCGTCGTCGCGGGTGTGCACTGAGGCGGGTTCGTTCATCGAACGCAGCGCCTCGATCGCCCTGTCGTGGCCGAGATCCTCCAGGAGAAGGTGCAGCATCCAGTCCGGGTACGACAGCTCGGTCGCCTCGTCGGGAAAGGCGACCTCGGAATCCCCGACGCGTCGCAGCACTGCGTTGACCAGGCCCCTGTAGCGCTTCGGAGCGGCGCTCACGGTGGCTGACACAGCTGCGTACTTCGGGATGTCGTCGCGGTACACGAGCTGGTAGGTGCCCAACAGCAGAGCCCGTTCCGCCACCGGAGGTGGGCTCTCGGAGAGGAAGCGACCCGCGAGGTACTCACAGGAGCGGCGGTGACGCAACGACCCGTACACGAGGTCGGTCACCAGCGCGCGGTCACGCTCGTCGAGACCGGAGCGATCGAGGGCCGCACCCAGCGCGATGTTCGCGAACGCCCCGTCGTCCTGGACGCGCTCGAGCACCGCGAGCGCTGTGCGGCGCGTGGCAACACCCACCTCGGCCGCAGGTGCCTCACCGGCGGTTCTCATGTGCCCAGGCGCGCCTCGCGGGCCAGGCGCGCTCCGTTCAGGAACCGGTCGACATCCATCTCGGAGCGACCCTCGGGCTGCACACGGACAAGTTCCAGCGAACCGGATCCGCACTCGACCACCGCACCGCGCAGGCGCCCGGGTGTTCGGAGGTCCGGGTGCTGCTCAGAGCGTGCCGCTGCGCCGCCCCGCTGCGGCACCGAAGGCACCGCTTCGAGCACCTTGAGCCTGGAGCCATCGAGGGTGGTCCACGCCCCACCGATTCGCACGACCCGGTCCAGCGCCAGGGCGTCATCGCTCCAGTGCAGCTCGCGGTCCGCAGCGCTGAGCTTCGCCGCATAGGTGACGCCGACCTCGTTCTGAGGGGTCGCGGGACCGAGGTCGCCGGCGAGCGTGTCGACGAGCAGTCCGGCACCGAGCGCACTCAACTGCATGCTCAACTCCGCCGCGGTGGCCCGTTCACCGATGCCGACCTCCGCACGTGCATACACACCTCCGCTGTCGAGGCCCTCCTCCACGGCCATCACACAGACACCGGTGGTCGTGTCGCCTGCGAGGATCGCCCGCTCGACCGGAGCAGCACCCCGCCAGCGCGGCAGCAACGAAAAGTGCAGGTTGAGCATCGGAAGGGAATCGAGCACGGCCACGGGTACCAACCGTCCGAACGCGACCACGACACCCAGTTCAGCACCCACACCTGTTGCATCGGCCAGTTCGTGCGATACCTCAAGGCCGAGTTCGTTGGCCCTGGCACCTACGTCGGTAGGCGTCGGTGCCCCCCGACGACCTCGGCGCCGCGGCGGGTTCGTCACCACGAGGGCCACGTCGTGGCCTGCATCCACGAGCGCGTCGAGAGCCGGTACCGAGATCGCCGGACTGCCCAGGTACACGAGCCTCATCGGCCTGCCGGTCCCGGGAGCGGAGGTGTCGACCGCAGGTGCGTCACGATCGGGTGCGGTTCAGTGGGTTCACAGGCCGAAGAATCGGCGCTTGCGGGGCTCGGGAGTCGGTTCGACCACCTGGCCCATCTGCATCTCCCGGAGGCGCTTCTTGGCAGCGCGACGGGTGTCCTCGTCGAGGTGATCGAGTACCAGCACCCCGTCGAGATGGTCGAGCTCGTGTTGGATCAGCCGGCTCAGCAACTCGTCGGCCTCGAACTCGACCTCGTTGCCATCGATGTCGATCCCGCGCACCCCGATCTGCTTGGGCCTGACCACCTCGAAGTGCTGACCGGGGATCGAAAGGCACCCCTCCTCGTGGACCCACTCACCGTCGGAGCCGGTGATCTCGGGGTTCAACAGCACGCTCGCGTCACCGTTCTCGCCGAGGTCGTAGACGAAGAAGCGCCGGCCCACGCCGACCTGCGGCGCCGCCAATCCGATTCCGGGAGCTGCGTACATCGTGGTGAACATCTCCTCGCTGAGACGGACCAACGCCTCGTCGATGTCGGTGACCTCATCCGCGCGACGGCGCAGCACCGGATCGCCCGCTATGCGGATGGTCTGGGTGTTCGACATGACCCCAAGGCTACCGTTGCAGCGGTGGCAGCGGAGTCGGCCGACCGGAACGGCACTGAGGGTTCGGGCCACTACTTCGATTCCGCCCCGCGCAGCGCTTCTCGGCCCTCCGAGGTGCGGTTGCGCCTCCCAGAGGGCACGTTCACGCTTGTGACCGACCGTGGCGTCTTCTCCTCGGAGCGGATCGACCCGGGAACCCGTGCGCTGTTGGACAAGACGAGTCCGCTCACAGGTGGGACCGGGGACCTCCCAGCGGGTGACCTCGTCGACGTGGGCGCCGGCTACGGGCCCATCGCAGTTGCGCTCGCCGCCAGGTTCCCCGACCGTCACATCTGGGCGGTGGAGCCCAACGAAAGGGCACGCGAGCTCGCCCGGATGAACCTGCGCAACAACTGTCCTGGTGCAGCATTCGACGTGGTGGCGCCAGGGGAGGTACCCGACGACCTGCGCGTGGCGGCGCTCTACTCCAACCCCCCTATCCGCATCGGCAAGTTGGCACTCCAGGCACTGCTGAGCGAGTGGCTGGATCGGTTGGTCCCCGATGGGCACGCCATGTTGGTCGTCCAGCGGCACCTCGGGGCCGACTCGCTGGCTAGGTGGCTAGGCTCCCGGGGCCGCTCCGTCAAGCGTGTCGCGTCACGCAAGGGCTACAGGATCCTCGAGGTGCGCAACGGGCCGTAGCGCCGAAGTGGATACGTCGATGCTGACGTAAGGTGTAGCGCAAACCCCAGTGGACGGGAACGATAGGAGACCCCAGATGGCAGACAGCGCGGAGACGATCGAGGTGACAGCGCCGAGGGGCGCCGTGCGGGGGCGTGTCCTGGATGGCATGTACCGCTTCGCGGGCATTCCGTTCGCGGAGGCACCCACCGGCGACCGCCGGTTCCGCCCGCCGGTACCCAAAGCACCCCACGAGGGTGTGCTGGATGCCACCGAGTTCGGCGCCGTCGCCCCCCAGAACCCCTCGATGCTCGAAGCCATGTTCGGTTCGGAGCCCGAGCGCTGGGACGAGGACTGCCTGCACCTCAACATCTGGACCCCCGATGTCTCACCCGCCGAGCCGCTGCCGGTGATGGTGTGGATCCACGGCGGAGCCTTCGAGATCGGCTCCGGATCGTCGCCGATCTACGACGGGGCGGCCTTCGCCCGCGACGGGGTCATATTGGTCACCATCAACTACCGACTCGGTTGCCTGGGCTTCATGGAGCTCGGCCACCTCGACCCGGAGCTGCGCGGATCGGGCAACACCGGCCTGCTCGATCAGGCCGAAGCGCTGCGTTGGGTCGCGGAGAACATCTCGGCGTTCGGTGGTGACCCCTCCAACGTGACGATCTTCGGCGAGTCGGCCGGCTCGATGAGCGTGTGCGCCCAGCTCGTGCTCGCGGACTCCCGGGGCCTCTTCCACAAGGCGATCGCGCAGTCCGGTGGACTGTCCGCCCCCGCTCCGGTGGACCTCGCCGAGGAGACCACCGCCGAGTTCATGGCGACCGCGGGCATCAGCAGCCTCGACGAGTTGAGGGCGGCGCCCGCGGAGGACCTGCTGGCCGCGCATCTCAAGATGGCGACCGAGCGCATGGCACACACCGACGAGACCATCGCCCGACATGGCCACCCGCTGGGGTATCTGCCGTTCCGACCCGTGGCCGACGGAACGACGGTCCCCGCCGACCCGATGCAAGAGGTGCGGCGGGGTGCAACCGCACAGGTTCCGTTGTTGATCGGCACCAACCTCGACGAGTGGAACCTGTTCGCTCTCATGGCACCGGGATCCGAGGACCGAGATGCGCTGCGCGCCCGCCTGGCGGCCATCGACCCGAACCCCGACGCCGTGCTGGCCGCGTATGAGACCGACCACCCCGGCGCCTCGGTGGGTGCACTCGAGAGCTCGGTGTTCACCGACGTGGTGTTCAGGGCACCGGCGTCACAGCTCGCGGCGGAGCAGGCCAAGCACGCACCCGTGTGGCAGTACCGCTTCGACTGGCCGAGCCCGGCGATGGACGGTGCCCTCGGCGCCGCCCATGTGGTCGAGATCCCCTTCGTGTTCGACATGGTCGGCGAGGAACAACTCGCCCTGCTGCTCGGAGCCGAACCGCCGACCGAGCTCTCGAGTGCGGTGCACGGCGCCTGGGTGAGCTTCGCCCGCGACAGCGTGCCGGAGTTCAGCGGTGTCGATTGGCCGGCTCTCGACGGTGGGCCACGCAAGGTGCTCCGCATGGACGTGGACTCCGAGGTGATCACCGACCCCCAGGCCGCCTCCCTCGACGCCTGGTCGCAGTAGCCTCGACATCCGGTCGCAGCAGCCTCGACATCTGGTCGCAGTAGCACAGCCGGACCGATCGACCCGGTCGCCGAGCGCACCGCGAGCGCACCGCTAGCGCGGCGAGCGCACCGTGGAGCGGCGAACAATCAGTCTCCGCTCGAACCGATCATCCGCGCCAGCGCACCGATGGCGAGCTGTGCGAGCGGTGAACCCGGCGTCTCACCGTCGATCACGGCGAGCGCGTGGATTATCCCCCAACCCTTGCCACGCGCCCACTGAGCGTCGTCGATCGACCCACCTGCGATCCCGACCGCGGACCGGAACGCGTCGCGTTCTGCCTGCTCGAAGAGGTACCACGCAGCGAGCAGATCTGTAGCCGGGTCTCCTGCGGTGATGTCACCGAAGTCGATCACCGCCACGATCTCGCCGTGTCGCGCGACGATGTTGTGCGGATGCAGGTCTCCGTGTACCCAGTGGGCGGGCCCCTGGTGAGGTTCGGCACCCAGCGCGTCATCCCAGGCCTGGCGAACCTCGTCAGGGTCGATCCTCGCCGCCTGGAGTAACCCGTGGGCTCCCAGGAGTCTGCTTCGGGTCACGGCGTCGCGCTGCACCAGGGGCACACCGCGGTATGGGTTGTGGGGAGCGTCGGCGGGCGCATCGACGTGCAGCGCACCGACGAAGGAGCCGAGTGCGGTTGCCACACGGCCGGGGTGCTCCAGCGCTGTGGCGGAGAGGACTTCGCCCTCGAACCACGGTACGACTGTCCACGGGAACGGGTAGTCACCCGTGGAGTGTCCCAGATGGATGGGAACCGGTACCGGAATCGGCAGGTCAGCAGCGATCCGGGGCAACCAGGTCGCCTCGTTGCGTAGAAGCTCCGCAGCGACGGAGCGACGGGGCAGTCGAAGTAGGGCGTGCTCACCGGCTCGGACCAGGGTGTTGTCCCAGCCGTTGGCCACGAACCGCAGAGGTGATGTGGCCAGATCAGGGCACTGACCCGCGACCAGGCCCCGCACCAGGGATGAATCGATGTCGATCTCGGCGGGTGGCCCCGCGCTCATGTCGGCAGGCTCATCGGGTTGACCTGGAGGCGCAAGCGGCCCTTCGGGCGCTCGACCGAACCACAGATCTCCGACAGTGTGTCCCACCGCGGTGCCCGCACGAGCCACCAGCCGTCCCGAGGGCCGGTGACATCCACCGCGTGCGCACGATCGACCCCGGCCAGCCGCTCGATCCACTGCGGTGCCGCCTCGCCTCCGACCGCCGCGATCGCGGCAGCCGGTGGGAGTCCCAGGAGCTCCCGCCGCGCCCACTCGAGCTCGCTGAGCGCCCTGGTGTCACCCGAGGTGGCCGAGGTGAGCACAGCATGGTTCGGGCGACGCGTCTGGACCAGTACCCGGCCGCTGCGACCGCCGACCACCCTCGATGCGTCGACCAGGAGCGACAGCGCCTCCTCCGACGCCCGGTAGCGGGTGGCCAGGAGCTCCTGGTCGAAATCGAGAAACGCCACGAGCCCGACCGGTGGCACACCGGTCGGACCCATCGGCGCGTCCAGGTTCCGGTTCAGAGCGGCGACCGTTCCCATCACCACACCCGCGCGCCGTTCGGAACCGGGTGGCGTCGCCGCGGTGACTTCGGTGACCGGTTCCCGCAGGAGTGCTTCGAGGTCGTCTCGGGCCTTGGTGACCCCCATGCGGAGCACCTTCATCGACAGGCCACCACAGACCAGGCATACCTCGGGTCGAGTCGTCGCGCATCGTGGGCACGTGAGCGAGTCTCCATCGCTGCGCACCGCGGCACCGCATCTCTCACATTCTGCGACCGATCCACAACTCCGACAGGCGAGAAGCCTCGCACGGCCGGTCCTGTTCAGCACGCAGATCACCGAAGTACCCGCCTCGCGCGCCCTGCGGATCTCGGCCACCAGATCCGGTGAGAACAGCCCGGTACGAGGATCGTCCCGCCTGCGGTCCACGATCACCAGCTGTGCCCAGCCCACCCGACGTTCACGCGCCGGGATCGCCATGGGGGAACCGTCGGCTTCCGACCCCACCTGGTGGGTGTGCGGGGGCGCCAAGGTGGGACGCGACACACCCGAAGCAGGTGACCCCATGGCCAGGAGCGCCTCCAGGGAGGGCGTCGGTGAGATCAGGATGCAGGGCACACCGGCACGGCGCGCCCTCTCGATCGCCACCTCGCGGGCATGCCAGGTCGGAGACGACTCGTTCTGGAGCCGCTCGTCGTGTTCGTCGATGACCACGATCGCACGTAGGTCACCCGTCGGCGCGAACACAACGCCGCGGCCGCCGACCACCGTGTGCCCGACGAGGGTGTCCGCAGTACCGCCGGGCCACACGGCGGTGGTCGTACCCCCGCGGCGCAGGGCGCCGCTGATCCGGCGCACGTGTGCGGACCCCGGCGTCACGATCATCAACTGGCCGAGCGAGGACAGCGCAACCACAGCGGCCGACGGGTCGGTCGTCGGCGACACCGTGAGCAGGTGGGTGCCGGCGCCGCGCCCGGCCAGCTCCCGAACCGCTTCGGCCAGCTCGCCGCCTGGCGGCCTCACAGCACCGGGGTCGCCATCGCCGACTCTGCCCGCATGCACAGGAACCCTGCGGGATAGCCCGGGCACGGCACGCTGGGGGGTGGCCGAGGCCAGCAGGGTCGCCAGGCGACCCACCCATCGTCGAGCCGTCCAGCGGCAGAGCTCGATCACCTCCGCGTCGAGTGCGTAGCCGGTGAGCTTCGCGATGGCCTCCAGGTCGAGCTCGGCATCGGGCTCCACCTCCAGCGCGGTCACCCAACCTCTCACGCGCCGACCGTTCAACGGGATCCGCACCAGGTCGCCCACGACCAGCGGGCGCGCCAGGTTGGAAGGTTCGACGTAGTGCAGCGCGCGACCCAGGGCGGCTACGTCGGGCACGACCTCGACCACCCGCGCATCGGTGCCGGTTCGACCGGTGCGCGAGCGACTTCGTCGACGCTGTCGGTCTTGTGCGGGTTGCCGCTCGACGCGGCCGATGTCGTCGCCGAAGAGGCTCACCGCCGGAGCATCCCACGCCTTGGACCGGTGTGCTCAGCGCGCAGAGCCCACCGCTGCACTCGGAGCCCTACCCTCGGCACCGCACCCACGATGCAGACCCGGCGGCGTGCCGAACTCACCGCATCCCGATAGCCGCACCGGGATCAGAGATATCAGAGACCGAGAGCGGACCGCAGGGCGTCCACCCGGTCGGTGCGCTCCCAGGTGAACCCACCGTCGGCAGAGCTGCGTCCGAAGTGCCCATATGCCGAGGTCTGGCGGTACATCGGCTGGAGCAGCTCGAGGTCGCGCACGATAGCTCCCGGTCGCAGGTCGAACACCTCCCGCACTGCTGCGTCGAGCTTGGTCGGGTCGACGGTCTCGGTGCCGAACGTCTCCACGAGGATCGATACGGGGTGTGCCATGCCGATCGCGTAGGCCACCTGCACCTCGCAGCGCTCGGCCGCACCCGAGGCGACCACGTTCTTGGCGACCCAGCGGGTGGCGTACGCAGCGGAACGATCCACCTTGGAGGGGTCCTTACCAGAGAACGCGCCCCCTCCGTGGCGCGCCGCACCGCCGTAGGTATCGACGATGATCTTGCGGCCGGTGAGCCCCGCATCTCCGACAGGCCCACCGATCACGAAACGGCCGGTGGGGTTGATGAAGATCTCCGGGTCGTCGTCCGCGAACTGCTCGGGGATCACGGGTCGGATCACCGACTCGATCAGGTCTGGGCGAATCTCGGTGTCACGGTCGACCCCGTCGTTGTGCTGGGTCGAGATGAGCACGGCCTTGAGAGCCACCGGCTTTCCGTCGCTGTACTCGAAGGTCACCTGGGTCTTGCCGTCTGGGCGCAGGTAGGGCACGGTGCCGGCCTTGCGCACCTCGGTGAGCCGCTCGGCCATCCGGTGGGCGAGGTGGATCGGCGCTGGCATGAGCTCGTCGGTCTCGCTGCACGCGTAGCCGAACATCATCCCCTGGTCGCCCGCACCCTGCTTGTCGATCGCGTCGTCCTCACCGGCGGTGCCCGAACGCACCTCCTCGGAGTCGTCCACACCTTGCGCGATGTCGACCGACTGCTCGTCGAGGGTGACCATCACGCCGCAGGTGTTGCCGTCGTAGCCGAAGGCCTCGCGGTCGTAGCCGATGTCGCAGATCGCCTCGCGCACGATCTTGGGGATCTCCACGTAGCCCGAGGTGGTGATCTCCCCCGCTACCACCGCCATTCCGGTGGTGACCAGCGTCTCGCAGGCCACGCGCGACTTCGGGTCGACCGCCAGAAGCGCGTCGAGGATCGAGTCGGAGATCCGGTCCGCCATCTTGTCCGGGTGCCCCTCGGTTACGGACTCCGAGGTGAAGGTCCAGTTGCTCATTTCATCTCCGTTCGTGACATTTCATAGTCCTACATCTGTTCCACAAGTGCGAACCGGCCTGCTCAACGCCCGTTCGCCCCGCGCTTTTCGACCACTGCATCGAGCACCGCGTGTGCGATCTCCAACTTGGTCACGGGACCCACACGCCACTCGTCCTGTTGGGTCAAGATCACCACTTCGTTGGTGTCGTGTTCAAACCCGGCATGCTCTGAGGCCACGTCGTTGGCCACCAACAGGTCAGCGCCCTTGGCTTCCAGCTTCGCCCGCGCGTTGTCCACCAGTTCACGGGTCTCCGCTGCGAAGCCGACCAGGATCTGGCCCTCGGGCTTGCGCGAGCCCAGACCCGCCAGGATGTCGACGGTAGGTTCGAGCTGGATCGCGGGAACGCCGTCGCGCTTCTTGAGCTTGTGCTCGGCCACGCCCCCGACGGTGAAGTCGGCCACCGCCGCAGCCATCACCACCACATCGGCGCTGGGCGCTCTTGCGGTGACCTCGGCGTTCATGGACCGGGCGGTGTCGACCATCACCCGCTCGACACCGGCGGGCACGGGCCGCTCGACGGTGGTGACCACGGTCACCTTCGCGCCGCGGCGTGCGGCGGCCTCCGCGATCGCATGGCCCTGTTTGCCAGACGAGCGGTTCCCGATGAAGCGCACCGGATCGATCGGCTCGCGGGTGCCGCCGGCGGTCACCAGGACCTCGAGGCCTGCGAGGTCCTCGAGCACCCCGAAGACCTCGGAGTCGATGTGGTCCACGATCTCGATCGGCTCGACCAGCCGGCCCGGACCCTCGTCGCCGCCCGCGAGGTGGCCGCTCGCGGGGCCCACCACGTGCACACCGCGGTCGCGCAGCACAGAGATGTTGTGGCGCACCGCGGGGTGCTGCCACATCTCGGTGTGCATGGCCGGTGCCAGCACCACCGGAGCCGTGGTGGCGATCAGCACGTTGGTCAACAGGTCGTGTGAGTACCCGGCTGCATACGCCGAGATCAACCGGGCGGTAGCGGGTGCCACCACCACCAGATCGGCGTTCTGCCCGAGCTGGGTGTGTGGGATCGACGCCGTGGTGTCCTCGAACAACGAACGGCGGACCGGCTCGGACGACAGCGCAGAGAAGGTGACCTCTCCCACGAAGCGGGTGGCGTCATCGGTCATCACCACCGACACGTGGGCGCCTGCGTCGACCATCAGTCGACAGAGGCTGACCGCCTTGTAGGCGGCGATGCCGCCACACACGCCGAGCACGACCCTGCGGCCGGCGAACCCCCTCAACGGTCAGTCCTACTCGGACTCCGTGTCGTCACCCTCGCCGTCGAACTCCTCGGACAGCTCGGGTTCGGGCTCCAACAGGGCCTCGGGTATGGGTCTTCCGGTGGCGCCGCCGACACCTTCGATCTTGTCCGCGGCGATCTCCTCGAAGGCGATCGAAAGCGGCTTGTGGGCGTTGGAAGTCACCTGTGGGGGGACCACCCCTCGGGACATCGCCTCGCCGAGCTGGGAGTAGTAGGTGTTGATACCACGGGCCCGACGCGATGCCACGGCCACCAGGGAGAACTTCGATCCAGCACGATCGAGGAGTTCCTCGATGCCGGGGTTCATCATCGTGTCGGTCGTATCGAGCATATGGTGTCTCACCTCTCGTCCAGCCGCACCTGCACGGATGGCCCTGTGTTCGTGCGCCGGCAAGCGGCGGATTGCGCGACTGACAAGTATACCGGCGCATCGGGCCCGAGAGCCTCATCCACACGCCGATCCACCACGGATCCGCGCACCGAAAGGCCCTGCCCCATTAGCGCTAACGGCCACGCACATCGCGCACCGACCGGCGCGCTGTTGGCAGAACCGGCCCTGCGGGGAACCGGGGCGTTGTCAGCGCGCGTCGCGCAGTCGCCTCCGGGCGGTTTCGATCAACGAGGCGAGCTCGCCGACGGTGCGCTCGAGATCGTCGTTCACGACCTTCACGTACCGAAGCTCACCGGCCGCAACCACCTCGGCCTCCGCGTGCTCGATTCTGCGCTTCACCTTTTCCTCCGGGTCGCCGCGCAGGCGCATCCGTTCGGCCTGTGTGGCGCGGTCCGGCGCGTCGACGAACACCAGGAGTGGGTCGTCGTGGATCTTCGAGATCCGCTCACCTCCGGCGACGTCGATCTCGAAGAGCACGTCGTGGCCATCGGGGATCTCGGGCACCGGGCTGCCCTGGAGGTAGTCGAGGAACTCGACCCACTCGAGGAAACCACCGTCGGCAGCGTGTCGTTCGAACTCGGCGCGCGTTACGAAGTGGTAGGAGTCGGGCGACTCCCCCGGCCGAGGGTCGCGTGTGGTCCACGAGCGGTTCACGTGTAGGAATCGGTCCGCTGCCACGAGGCGATCGACGACGGTTCCCTGGCCGACACCGCCCGGACCCGACACCACGACCACCAACGACCCTGGCGACAGGGCTGCGTCGAGTGCCCGGCGTGCCCGGTCGAGATCCGGATCGGGCTGCGGATCAGCCATTGCCCCGGCCCCCGAAGTGCTCCTCGATCGACGCAACCTCTGCATCCGAGAGCGAGCCGATCGCCTCGCGCGGGGCAAGCCCGAGCGACGCCAACCGTCGTCGCACGTCGATCTTGCGCACACCCGGTAGAGACTCGAGCAGGCACAACAGGTGGATGTGGCCGACCCGGGCATCGTCACGGAGCGCCAGGACCTCGCCGATGCTCCGGGCACCTACCGAGAGCTCCGAACAGGTTTGCGAGCGCATGCCGCGCACGGACTGCGCCCACTCGAGGGCATCCGAGCGCACGGATCCGGTATCCGCCGCGGGGTCCTCCACACCTCGTGGTGAAGCACCCACGTGTACTTCAGACCGCCGAAGCCACCGCTGCCGCGGCAGCATGGGGATCGGAGGCCGCCGTGACGGTCCTTCCGATGACCAACAGATCGGCGCCGTTGGCCACCGCCTCCTGTGGGGTGGCCGCACGCGACTGGTCGTGGTGCTCGGACCCGGCGAGTCGGATCCCAGGTACCACCCGCTTGAGCCGCGGGGCCAGCTCCCTGGCGGTCTGGAGGTCACCCGCAGCCAACACGAGTCCGCTGCAACCACCTTCGACTGCCACCCTGACGCGGTTGGGCACGATGTGCGCCGGCGCGTCGTCGTCGCTGGTCAGCACAGTCACCGCCAGGGCCGTGGGAGTGGGTAGACCGGCACCGGCAGCTCCTTCGAGCAGGCCGTCCACCCCGGCGCGGAGCATGTCGATCCCACCTCGTGCATGCAATGTCAGGTAGTCCACCCCGAGGGCTCCGAGCACCCTCGCCGAGCGGTTCACCTGGGTGGGTATGTCGAACAGCTTGAGGTCGAGGAAGATCTGGTAGCCGAGGTCGCGCATGGCCCCCACGGCGTCGGGTCCCGCGGCGCAGAACAGCTCGAGGCCGATCTTGGTCACACCGAACCACGGGCGGAGATCTGCTGCGATGCGGTGCGCCTCCACGAGGTCGTCGAGATCGAGTGCCAGCGCGAGACGTGCACGAACCGACTCCGGCACCGCATCGGCCACCATCGCCGGCTCCATCTCACCCATGTGCTCGTCCTTTCAGCTCCGATACGGCTCCCACACCGTGGGTACCGCACCAGTGTTCCAGACCCACACGGATCATGTGGGCACTACGGGGCTCCGCGAAGCTGGCAGTTCCCACCTGCACCGCATCCGCCCCAGCCATGATCATCTCGAGTGCACCGCGGGTATCTGTGATTCCCCCCACACCGATGATCGCCAGCGCGGGTACGGCGGCATGTACATCAAACACGGTCCGCACCGCCACAGGGTGGATCCCCACTCCCGACAGGCCGCCGCCCGCGGAGCCAGAGCCGAGCACCGGGCGCGCCGTGTCGACGTCTATCACCATGCCCATGAGGGTGTTGATCAGGGTCACGGCCTCGGCGCCGGCGCCGGCGACCGCCTCGGCAACCTGCACGACCCTGTCGGTGTTGGCCGACAGCTTCGCCCAGCGGGGCCGACCGCAACCCGCTGTCGCGGCGATCACCTCTGCGGCGGCATCGGGATCGTGGGCGAACAGGTGCGCCCCGCCGTCGAGGTTCGGACACGACAGGTTCACCTCCACCGCCACCACCTCCTCGCCGACCCCACCCAGGGCATCCGCAGCGGCCCGGTACTCCGAGACGCTGCGACCCCAGATGCTCGCCACGACGGTCGCGCCCGAGCGTCGCAGGGAAGGAAGGTGCTCGGTTCGCCAGTGTTCGATCCCCTCACCCTGGAGGCCGACGCTGTTGATCATGCCCCCCTGTACCGGGTGCACCCGGGGAGGCGGATTCCCCGGCCAGGGTTCCTCCCTCATCGACTTGACCACCACCGCGCCGAGGCTCGCCAGATCCATGAAGGACCCGAGCTCGGTACCGTGACCCGAGGTTCCAGACGCCGTCATCACGGCATTGCGCAGCTGAACGGACCCCACCTGGACCGCCGGGTCCACCTGCATGCCGCTACCGGCCCCCGACCTCGACGCACCGGCACCGGCGCTGCGGTTCGTTCGAGCGCTGCGGTTCATCCGATCGATCCGATCAATCCGTGCGATCAGCGGATCCGCTGGGGTCAACACCGCTGGGTTCGACACCGCTGGGTTCAACACCACTGGGGGCCACACCGTTGGAGACGATGCCGTGGTACGACTGGAGCGAGCGCACGTCCAGGTCGCGTTCGCGGCGGTCCGCGATCCCCCTCGCGGCGGCGAGCGCTGCGGCGGCAGTGGTGGCCAGGGGCACCTTCGCCTCACCAGCTGCGCGCCGCAGGTGTGCACCGTCCGCGCGCGGCCCACGCCCGCGCGGACTGTTGACAACCAGCTGCACCTTGCCCGAGGTGATCAACTCCACGCCGTCGGAACCCGCCTCCTGGGAGTTCAGCTTGGCGACCACCTCGGCCACCTCCACTCCGGCTGCGCTGAGATGCGCCGCGGTGCCGGAGGTGGCGACTATCGAAAAGCCGAGGGATGCGAACACCCGTGCGGCTTCCTCGCCGACCGCCTTGTCACGGTCGGCGAGCGAGAAGAACACGGTGCCCGCGGTCGGCAGGACGTCACCGGCCGCGAGCTGTGCCTTTGCGAACGCCATCGGCATCGAGGTGTCGATCCCCATGACCTCTCCGGTGGAGCGCATCTCGGGACCGAGGACTGCATCCACCTCCGGGAAGCGGTTCCACGGCAGCACCGCCTCCTTGACCGCCACGTGGCCACCTTGCACAGGCTCGGTGAGCAGACCCTCGCCACGGAGCTCGGCCAGGGTCGCACCACACATGACCCTGGCGGCCACCTTCACCAGCGGAACACCCGTCGCCTTGGCAACGAACGGCACGGTTCGACTCGCGCGCGGGTTGGCCTCGATCACGAACACCTGGGCACCGGTCGCCGTATCGGCGCCCGGAGATGCGTCCACCCCCGCTGCGGGCCGCTTGACGGCGAACTGCACGTTGATGAGCCCGCAGACGCCGAGCTCCGCGGCGATGCGGCGGGTGTACTCCTTGAGCACTGCGACCGTGGCTCCGGAGAGGCCCACCGGTGGGATCACGCACGCCGAATCACCCGAGTGCACGCCGGCTTCCTCCACGTGCTCCATGACCCCGCCGATGACGACCTCGCCGGTGCGGTCCGCTATCGCATCGACGTCGACCTCTATCGCGTCCTCGAGGAACCTGTCGATGAGCACCGGGCGTTGCGCGGAGAGCCCTCCCTCACGACCGAGTGTTCCCTCCGAGGTGATCGCGACCCATGCCGCCTCGAGCCCATCGTCGTCGTAGACGATCTCCATCGCCCGGCCACCGAGCACGTAGGAAGGGCGAACGAGAGCCGGGTAGCCGATACGCTCCACGACCTCGCGGGCACCTTCGAGGGTGGTCGCGGTGCCACCGGCGGGTTGGGGAATCTCCAGCCGGGCGCACACCGAAGCCCAGATGTCACGATCCTCGGCCGCGTCGATGCTCGAGGCGGGTGTGCCCAGCACCAGTTCCGGGTCGAGCCCACCGGCCAACTTGAGCGGCGTCTGTCCACCGAGCGACACGATCACCCCGAGCAGCGAACCACCGCCCTGCTGCGCGGAGCGGCGCTCCGCTTCGATCACGTTGTGGACGTCCTCTGCGGTGAGCGGCTCGAAGTAGAGGCGATCCGACGTGTCGTAGTCGGTCGACACGGTCTCGGGGTTGCAGTTGACCATCACCGTCTCGTAGCCGGCATCGCCGAGGGCGAAGCAGGCGTGCACACAGCAGTAGTCGAACTCGATGCCCTGGCCGATCCGGTTGGGCCCAGATCCGAGGATCAGCACCTTCTGCCGCGACGACGGAGCAACCTCTGTGGTGTCCTCCCAGGTCCCGTAGTGGTATGGGGTCTCCGCTTCGAACTCCGCGGCACAGGTGTCGACGGTCTTGTAGGTGGGTTCGACCCCTGCGTCGAGCCGAGCGCCGCTCACCACCGACTCCTCCAGGCCGAACACGTGGGCGATCTGCGCGTCGGAGAACCCTGAGCGCTTGGCCCGCCTCCAACCTGCACGGTCGAGTACCTGGAGCGCTGTCGTGCCGGTTCCGAGTGCCGCGAGCTCCGCCCGCTGCTCGACGATCCCACCGATCTCCGCGAGGAACCACGGGTCGATGCGGGTCCGTTCGTGCACGACGTCGAGGGGCACTCCCCTGCGCAGCAGGGATTCCACCTGGAACAACCGCTCCGGGGTCGCCACAGCGGCAAGCCCGAGGAGCTCGTCGGTGTCGATGGCGTCGATCGCGGCTTCCGCAGGGTCGCAGTTCAACCCGTAGCGGCCCTGTTCCAGGGATCGCAGCGCCTTTTGGAGCGACTCGGGGAAGGTCCGCCCGATCGCCATGGCCTCACCCACGGACTGCATCTGGGTGCCGAGGCGGCCCGAGGATCCCGGTAGCTTCTCGAAGGCCCACCGCGGCACCTTGGTGACCACGTAGTCGATCACCGGTTCGAAGCTGGCCGGGGTCTTGAGGGTGATGTCGTTGGGGATCTCGTCCAGGGTGTAGCCAACGGCGAGCTTCGCGGCGATCTTCGCGATCGGGAACCCGGTCGCTTTGGATGCGAGCGCCGATGAGCGGCTCACCCGTGGGTTCATCTCGATCACGACCTGGCGCCCATCGGTCGGGTCGACTGCGAACTGCACGTTGGATCCACCGGTTTCCACGCCGACGCGTCGAAGCACGGCGAACGCCGCGTCGCGCATCTGCTGGTACTCCACGTCGGTGAGGGTCTGTGCTGGAGCGACCGTGATCGAATCGCCTGTGTGCACCCCCATCGGGTCGACGTTCTCGATCGAGCAGATGACCACGCAGTTGTCCGCGTGGTCGCGCATGACCTCGAGCTCGTACTCCTTCCAACCCGCGATCGACTCCTCGATGAGCACCTCGTTGATGGGGCTCGCGTCGAGACCGGCCGCGACCATCGTCTCGAACTCCGCGGGACCGGACGCGATCCCGGTCCCCTTGCCACCGAGGATGTAGGCGGGCCGGATCACCACCGGAAGACCGATCTCACCCACGACGGCGCGCGCCTCGTCGAGGTCGTGTGCGATGCCCGAGCGCGGGGTTCCGAGACCGATCTCGGCCATCGCCGCCGAAAAGAGCGCCCGGTCCTCGGCCGTGGCTATCGGTTCGGCCCTCGCCCCGATCAGCTCCACCCCGTGACGTTCGAGGGCGCCGGAGTTGTGCAGGTCCATCGCCAGGTTCAGCGCGGTCTGCCCTCCGAGGGTCGGCAGGACCGCGTCGGGGCGCTCGACTTCGATTATCCGTTCGATCACCTCGGGTACCAGCGGCTCGATGTAGGTCGCATCCGCGAAGTCGGGATCGGTCATGATCGTCGCCGGATTCGAGTTGGCGAGGATCACCCGGTAGCCCTCCTCGCCCAGCACACGGCAGGCCTGTGTGCCCGAGTAGTCGAACTCGCAGGCCTGACCGATCACGATCGGGCCGGCGCCCAGGATGAGGATCGACTCGATGTCGTCGCGGCGTGGCATCAGCGTCCTGCTCCGGTTCGGGGCCAACCGGGCATCGCCACCGACGAAATGTGACACGCTGTGTCGATGCGCTTCGGTTTCGAGCAACGTTGGAACGCCTCGGTCTCGCAGGTGGTCGAGCTGTACACCGACGAGGACTTCTGGCGGGGGGTCACCGGGTTCAGCCGTACCAGCGCCCCCGAGGTGCTGGAGGTCGACGTCACCGCCACCACCGCCAGGACACGCCTGCGGTGGAAGCTGGAGGTGGACCTCCCGAGCGAGGCGTCACGGTTCATCGATCCCGACGACGTCGCCTGGGTCGAGGACACGACATGGGACCTCGGTGCCGCCACCGCGCAGGTCGCCTTCGAGCCCGCCCAAGGGGCCGCACTGCTGCGCGCATCGGCTTCGGTGGCGGTGGTGGCCGACGGCGACGAAGCGGTGCGCCGCGTCACAGGGGACCTGAAGGTGCGCATCCCACTGATCGGCCACAAGGTCGAGAACGCGATAGTGGATGGCATCGGCGAGCACCTGGGCGAGGAAGCCGACGTGGTCGCACCACACCTCGAGGGCTGAAGACCTGCACGGTCACGCGTGCTGGAACACCCGGGTCGTATCGGGTCGTTCATCGGCGCCCCTTGCGGTCGATCAACTCCGCGAAGCGCGCGAACAGGTAGCGGCTGTCGTGGGGGCCCGGACCGGCCTCAGGGTGGTATTGCACTGCGAACGCAGGCACCTCGGTGCATTCGAAGCCCTCGAGGGTGCCGTCGTTGAGGTTGACGTGGGTGACCGTGGCTCCGCTCAGCGTGTCGGGGTCGACGCAGTAGTTGTGGTTCTGGCTCGTGATCTCGATGCGGCCCGTCGCGAGATCCTTCACGGGGTGGTTCCCACCATGGTGGCCGAAGGGCAGCTTGTAGGTGCCACCACCGATCGCCTGGGCGAGCATCTGTTGACCCATGCAGATGCCGAAGACCGGCACCTCCCCCAGCAGCCCACGCACCGTGGCCACCACACCGTCGACCGCCGCCGGGTCACCCGGACCGTTCGACACGAAGATGCCGTCGGGCTCGCGGGCGAGCAGGTCATCGGCGGTGGTGGTCGACGGGAGCACCTCCAGTGGCCCGAGACGGCGCAACTGGTCCACGATCGTGTTCTTGAGGCCCAGGTCGAGCGCGATGATCCGGCGCTGCGCCCCCTCGACGCCGGAGATCGTTCGTCCCTGCGGTTCGGACACCTCGGCCACCAGGTCGCGGCCGTCGGTCCCCGACGCGCTGCGCGCTGCTGCTTCGAGCTCGTCGGGTGGGGCCGGCCCGAACGCACCCGGTACCGCCCCGTGGTCACGCAGGTGCCGGGTCAGCCGGCGTGTGTCGACCCCCACGATCCCGGGGACACCGTGATGTTCCAACCACTCGCCGAGGGAACCCTCGCTGCGATGGTTGGAGGCTCGCCTCGCGAGGTCGCGCATGACCACACCCCGGCAGTGGGGCCTCGCAGCCTCGTCGTCACCTGGGTTCACCCCGTAGTTGCCGATGTGGGGATAGGTGAAGGTGATCACCTGGCCGGCGTACGAGGGATCGGAGATCACCTCCTGGTAGCCCGAGAGCACCGTGTTGAACACGAACTCCCCTGTGGTGACGCCACCTTCGGGGTGTTGCCCGATCGCCTCACCCTCGAAGGTCGATCCGTCCGCGAGCACGATCGCCGCTGGTGTGCGCCGGTTCACCGAGTCACCTCGCCGTCGGATACGACCAGCTCGCCACCACAGATCGTGTGCAGGACGCGTCCACGCACCTCGCGGCCCACATAGGGCACGTTGCGTGAGCGCGATGCCCCGCCGGAGCCGTCGATGGTCCAGCGCGCGCCGGGGTCGATCACCACCAGGTTCGCCGCGGTGCCCGGGGTCACGGGCCCCCCATGGTCGGTCAGCCCGGCGATCGTCGCCGGACGCCACGACATGGCTCCCAGCACGTCGACTTCGCCCATCGCACCGCCACGGTCGACCAGCTCTGTGAACGCAAGTGCCAGGGCGTACTCGAGGCCCAGCATCCCCGGCGGCGCCTGGTCGAAGGGAAGCTCCTTGGTCTCGGGGGTGTGTGGGGCGTGATCGGTCGCTATCGCGTCGATCGTGCCGTCACCCAGGGCTGCGACGATCGCCGCCACATCGGATTCGCTGCGCAGCGGTGGATGGACCTTGAAGGTGGCGTCATAGGTCGCACAGCTCGCATCGGTGAGGGTGAAATGGTGCGGTGCGGCCTCAGCGGTGACGCCGAGGCCCGCGGCGCGGGCTCCGGCGACCATCGCAACCGACCCAGCGGTGGACAGGTGTTGGAAGTGCACCTTCGCACCGGTCATCCGGGCCAGAGCGATGTCGCGCATCACCATGAGCTCTTCGGCTTCCGACGGCTGGCCCGGCAGGCCGAGCTTGGCGGACCACTCACCTTCGTGCATGCAGGTCCCCTCGCTCAGCGAGGTCACCTCGCAGTGCTGGGCGAGGGTGGCTCCAAGGCCGGATGCGTACTCCAGGGCGCGGCGCATGAGGCGGTCGTCCTGCACACCGGTGCCATCGTCGGTGAAGATGCGCACACCCAACTCGGCCATCTCGGCCATCGGGGTGAGTCGCTCTCCCTCACGCCCCACGGTTATCGCACCGGTGGTGTGCACGTCGACGACCGCGGATCGGCCGACTTCGAGCACCTCGCGCACCACAGCGGCCGAATCGATCGCCGGTGTGGTGTTGGGCATCGCGAGCACAGCGGTGTAGCCGCCGAGGGCGGCCGCCCGTGCTCCCGATTCGATGGTCTCCGCCTCCTCCCTACCGGGCTGTCGAAGGTGGGTGTGCAGGTCGACCAGCCCCGGGGCGACAATCGCGCCGTCGCAGTCGATGGACACGTCGCCACCCAGGTCGGGACCCACCTCGACGATCCGCCCGTCGCGCAACAGCACGTCACCCGAGCGCTCACCGGTCGCATCGACGACCCGTCCCCCACGCAGGACCATCGACGGCGTGGAGGTTGCTCCTGTGGATTCGCGGGTCATGATGCCTCCTCGGCGAGCTCGACCGCACCACCGAGTGCTTCGCGGCCCGAGCCCAGAAGTAGGTAGAGAACCGCCATGCGGACCGCGACACCGTTGGCGACCTGGTCGGTGACCAGCGCCCGGGGTGAATCCGCGACGTCCTCGGCGATCTCTATGCCGCGGTTCATCGGGCCGGGGTGCATCACCACGGAGTCCGGCTTCATCGCCCCGAGACGACGCGCGGTGAGGCCGTAGAGAGCGGTGTACTCGCGCAGGCTGGGGATCAGGGCTTCGGTCATCCGCTCACGCTGCATGCGCAGCAGGTAGCAGACATCCATCTCGCCCAGCACCTCGTCGAGGTCGTGGACGACCTCGACGTCCCAGGGCTCCACCGACGGGGGCAGCAGCGTGGGTGGGGCGACCAGCGTGACGGTCGCTCCCATGAGGGTGAAGACCTCCATGTCGGAGCGGGCCACCCGCGAGTGCAGGACATCACCGACGATCGCTATTCGTAGACCCTCGAGCGAACCGAAGCGGCCCCTCAGGGTATATGCATCCAGCAACGCCTGGGTCGGGTGTGCGTGCCACCCGTCTCCGGCGTTGATGACCGACGAGCCGGCCCACCGCGAGATCATCTCGGGTACCCCCGCTGATGAGTGGCGGACCACCATCGCGTCGACCCCCATAGCCTCGATCGTCTCGACCGTGTCGCGTACCGACTCGCCCTTGTTCACCGATGAGGTGCCCACCGAAAAGCCCATCACATCGGCCGAGAGCCGCTTGGCGGCGGTCTCGAAGCTGATCCGGGTGCGCGTGGAATCCTCGAAGAACAACGACACCACCGTGCGCCCGCGCAGTGCCGGGACGCGGGGTATGCGCCGCGAGTTCACCTCGGCCATGCGATCGGCCACCTCGAGGATCTCGGTGACTTCGTCGCGGTCGAGCTCGTCGATGCCCAGCAGGTGTTCCCTCACTGCTTGGCCATCTCGCCGATCTGCACCGACTCGAGGCTCACGTTGACCAGTTCGTCGCGGCGGGTGGGCAGGTTCTTGCCCGTGTAGTCGGGCCTGATGGGGAGCTCACGGTGCCCGCGATCGACCATCACCGCGAGCTGGATCGTGCGGGGACGCCCGAAGTCCACGAGCGCGTCCAGCGCGGCCCGGATGGTGCGACCGGTGAAGAGCACGTCGTCGACGAGGATCACGTCGGTGCCGTCGAGGTCGACGGGGATGTGGGTCTCCTCTTCGGGTAGCACCGGGCGGATCCCGATGTCATCGCGGTACAGCGCCACGTCGAGCGTTCCGAGTGGGACCTCAACGGATCCACCGGGCCGTTCATCGTCGCCGGGTGACGGTTCGCCGGGTGACGGTTCACCGGATGGTCCCCGGACCGCCGCCTCGGCTCCCTCGATCTCCGCGAGGACCTCGGCGAGCGCACCGGCGACGGTCACCCCTCCGGTCTGCAAGCCGATCAGCACGAGGTTGTCGATCCCCCCGTTGTGCTCGAGGATCTCGTGTGCCATCCGGCGCAGGGCACGACCCACCTCCTCGGCGTTCATCACCTCTGCCCGGGCAACAAAAACGCCCCCGTAGGGGCGCGTCATGCGTCGCTCGCGTTCTGCCATCAGCAGTCCTTTCCGGCCGTAGGAGCCTCACGGGACTCCCTTCACGGTCAGGCACGCACTCTAGCGGACCTGGGGCAGCCCCTCGCAGCCCTCTATTGGAGGGGTCGCTCGATCGCCAAGGTCACCGGTAGCAGGGGCAGCAGAGGAGCACCCACGAAGATGCCCCGCTCGGGGTCGTGAGGGAGTCCGATCGTGTCGGAGCCTGGCTCAGAAGTCCCAGTGCCCCACGCACGAGTTGCCATTGGTGGAGCTGTTCGTTCCGTCAGGGCACGTCGTGTTGATCCAGGTGCCATCGGTGAAGTCCACTCCAACGGTGATCGCACTTGTGAAATTCGTGGTGTCGACGGTCGCACTTGTGAGGTTCGCGTCGGTGAGGTTCGCGTTGGGCAGGTCGGCACCCTTGAGAATGGCGCCACCGAGGTCGGCACCGGTGAGGTGGGCGCCGGCCAGGTTCGCGCCCGCGAGGTTGGCAGCGGTGAGATCGGCAGCGGCGAGCACGGCACCGTTGAGATCGGCACCGAGGATGTCGGCGGCGGTGAGATCGGCACCGAGGAGGTTGGCACCGGTGAGATCGGCACCGCGCAGGCTGAGCCCGGCGAGGTCGGCACCGAGGAGGTTCGCACCGCTGAGGTCGGTGCCGCTGCGGTCACAGTTGTGCCAGTCGACCATGGGTGCAGGAGGTGCGTCGCAGTCACCTGTGTCTGGTTGAGGTGGTGTCGTGGCGGCACTCGGGGGTTTGTCCAGTCTCCGGCAGCCGAGTAGCGAGTCATCTCCAGGTCCCACATTGAGCGCGTACACACACATCGACGTGTCATCGGTGATGGACCCGAGTTCGCTGCGCGTGAACGTCAGATCAAACCCCGAGGTGGAACCTCGTCCGGTTGTGGCCACCACGTCAGGACGAGGCACGTTGGCTTCGGAGGGACCAGGCAGGTATCGCACACCGGCTCCCTGGACCACAGCGAACCCGACCATGATCGACCGGTCGCTGTTTCGATCCCATGCCCAACCCTGTACACGCAACTGGTCCTGTGATGTCCACGTCTCTCCGTCGAGGTAAACCGAGGGGGCGTCACCACTCCAGGGTGCCTGGGCAGGCAGACAGGCAGTGTCCAAGATGAAAACACCCACGACACACGACGACATGGCACCCAACCGGCGCCAGATCCGGCCTGATAAAACGGTCATGGAACCTCTATCGGGGTCCGCACAGATGGTCCTTAGCGTCCCGACGAAGGAAGATTCCGGTCTGCGGAGGCTCCAAGCACTCCGAGGGTCAATCGCCCCGGTAGTCGTCGCGCAGGTTCCGCGCCGCTGCGGCAAGGAGCCCGTTCACGAAGCGGGGTGAGTCGTCGGTGCCGTAGGTCTCGGCCAACCTGACCGCCTCCGAGAGCACCACCGCGGTGGGCACGTCGTTGCTGTCGATCAGCTCGTAGACCGCTATCTGGAGGATCGTGCGGTCGAGCACCGCCAGTCGTGCGAAGGTCCACGACTCGGGCAGGAGCTCTGCGACCAGGGTCTCGATCCGCTCGCGATGGTCATGGACCCCGGCCACGAGGTGTTCCGCATAGCGATCCGCGGCCACCGCCTGGGATGCGAGCACGTCCGGGGGTGCCGATCCTGTGGCATCGGCTTCGTAGAGGAGGTGAAGTGCACGTTCGCGTGCCGGTGCGCGCCCGCCGACGACGGGCCGGACCCTCGGCGCTGGACCCGGCTCGATCATGCGCGGGAGATGAACTCACCGCTGCGGGTGTCGACCTTGACGTCTTCACCCGGTTCGATGAACAACGGCACCTGCACCACATGGCCCGTCGAGAGCGTCGCCGGCTTCTTGGCACCCGAGACGCGGTCACCCTGGATCCCGGGCTCGGTCTCGGTGACCGCCAGCACGACCGATGCCGGAAGTTCCACCCCGATGATCTCCTCGCCGTAGAACACCAGCTCGGCTGTGGCGGAATCCGCGAGGTACGACGCGACGTCGCCGAGGGTCGCACCGGGAACGGTCATCTGGTCGTAGGTGTCGTTGTCCATGAACACGAAGTCGGTGCCGTCGCGGTACAGCAGTTGCATCTCCTTGCGGTCCACGATCGCGCGTTCCATCTTCTCCCCGGCGCGGAACGTCCGGTCGATCACCGCTCCGGTCCGGACGTTCTTGAGCGTGGTGCGCACGAACGCACCGCCCTTGCCGGGCTTGACGTGCTGGAAGTCCGACACCGTGAACAAACCGTCGTCGAGGTCGACGGTCATACCGGTCTTGAAGTCGGCGGTGGAGATCTGCGGCATGGTCGGGCCTCGCGTTCTGCGAACCCGGAGGCTCGCGTGACTACTGGATCGGTTGGGGGGACTTCGGGGCCAGGGTCAACCGCTCACACCCTGAGTCGGTCACCACCAGAGTGTCCTCGACCCGCACTCCGCCAAGTTCTGGCAGGTACACACCGGGTTCCACGGTCACCACATGGCCGTTGCGAAGCGTAGCAGTGGATCGCACCGACACCCGAGGCTCCTCGTGGATGTCGAGACCCACACCGTGGCCAGTGCCATGCAGGAAGGCATCACCCCAACCGGCATCGTCGATCACGGCCCGACACGCTGCATCCACCTCGGCGGCCTCCACACCGGCACCGACGAGCTCGACCCCCGCTGCCTGAGCCTCGGTGACCACGTCTAACATCCGCCGGCGATCCGCGCCGACCTCTCCGACGGTGAACGTACGGGTCATGTCGGAGTGGTATCCGTCCACCAGGGCACCGAAGTCGATCACCACGAGGTCTCCGTCGCCGACCACGCGCTCGGAGGGTTGGTGGTGTGGCCGTGCTCCGTTGGCCCCCGCCGCCACGATCGTGTCGAAGGAGAGATCCGCTGCACCGAGGCTCATCATCGCTGCTTCGAGCTCCGAGGCGAACTCCTTCTCCGTCGGCCCCTCGACCAGACGGTGCTGGACCGAGGCAAGGGCTGCATCGGCGATCGCACATGCGGAGCGGATCCGCTCCAACTCCCCTGGGTCCTTGACCAACCGCAGGTCCTCCACAGCGGATGTCGTAGCGACCAGTTCTCCGTCGAAGAGCTCGGAGCTCCAACGCCGCTGGGACGCCCACGACACCGAGTCGGCCTCCAATCCGAGCATCGCGATCCCCGACGCGGCCGCCGCGGCCGCTACCTCGGGGCCCTCCGAGGAGATCTCGATCTCCGCGGAGACCCCCGCATCACCCAACTCCTGAGCGCACTGGGTCTTGTAGCGCCCATCGGTGACGAACACCGCGTCGTCGGGTCGCACCAGCAGCACCGCGGATGAGCCGGTGAAACCGGTGAGGTAGCGGATGTTGGTCAACTCTGTGACGACGAGCGCGTCGATGCCGAGTCTGTCGAATCGCTCGCGTAGTGCACCGATGCGCCCACCGAGCGCCATCGGCGTGAGCTCTCGCGGTGCGAGGGTGGGGGTGACGTTCTCCGATACCGCCATGGTGCGAAGGCTACTGCGGGCCGTCAGCGGTGGATTCCGCGGCGATGAGCTGTGCAAGGGCGCGCACCGCCACCGCGTAGCCGGAGGGGCCGAGTCCTGCGATCACCGCGGTGGCGACCGGGGAGATGACAGAGCGGTGCCGCCAGCTCTCCCTGGTCGCAGGGTTGGAAATGTGCAGCTCGACAACCGGCGGCCCGAACGAGGCGAGGGCGTCGTGGATCGCCCAGCTGTAGTGGGTGAACGCTCCGGCGTTGATGATCATGCCGGCGCTCGACGCGCGTGCGTCGTGGATGGCGTCGACCAGCACACCTTCGTGGTTGGACTGCACGTGCGACAAGGTGAGGCCATGTGCACCGGCCTCGGTGCGCGCCGAGGCCACGAGGTCCTCCAGCGTTGCGCTGCCGTAGATCTCCGGCTCGCGTTCTCCCAGCAGGTTCAGGTTGGGACCCGACAGGAGCAGCACCTCGGTTTCGCGGACCTTCATCGCAGCTTCTCCATGGTCGCTTCCACAAGGGAGGGGTCCACGTCGTGGACCACCTCGACCCCATCGGGCCCGTCGAGCACGAACGTGAGGCCACCGTCGAGAGATTTCTTGTCCCGACCCATCAACAAGACCAGCTCGTCCGCCTCGATTCCATCGGGTATCCGTATCGGCAGGTCGTAGCCGGCGACCACCCTGCGGTGCTCGTCGACCTCCGCAGGTTCGATCCTGCCCATCGACGCGGCCAACTCGGCTGCGAACACCAGGCCGATCCCCACGGCCTCGCCGTGGCGCAGGTCGTGGTCACCGGCGGTCTCGAGGGCATGGCCGAGGGTGTGGCCGTAGTTGAGCAACGCCCGCCGTCCGGCTTCGCGCTCGTCTGATGCGACGAAGCCGGCCTTGATCTCCACACAGCGCGCGATCCGGTCCACCAGGTCGAGCTCGTCGAGGCGTCCACCTCCCAGCCAGTGGTACTTGGCCAGCTCACCCAGGCCACAGCGCCATTCACGCGGAGGCAGCGTGTCGAGCGTCTCGATGTCGCACAGCACCGCCGAGGGCTGCCAGAAGCTGCCCACGAGGTTCTTGCCCTCGGGCAGGTTCACACCCGTCTTGCCGCCGATCGCTGCGTCGATCTGCGCCAGCAGGCTCGTCGCTACGTGCACCACCGGAATCCCGCGGTGATACACCGACGCGGCGAACCCTGCGACGTCGGTGACCATGCCCCCACCCACTCCGACCACACAGTCCGAGCGCGCCAACCCGAACCTCGCGAACCCTGAGCACAGGTGCTCGACGGTGGCGAGCCTCTTGTGCTGTTCGCCGTCGCCGACCAGGAACACCTCGTGGTCGACCCCGGGATCGACCTCGATTCCGATGTTGGCCTGGGTGACAACAGCGACTTTGCGGGGCTCTCCGGGAAGCAGGCTCGACAACTCGTGGCGCACACCCGGGCCGATCAGAACCGGGGATCTCCTCGCATCGGGAAGTTCGACGAGGACCTCCGCCCGAGGTCCCACCGATGACGGTATTGCCGCGTCATCCATCGCCTCACCCATCGTCGACCCCGATGACCTCGCAGAGACCGAAAAGGACGCGCTCGCTCACCGCCTGGCCGTCCAGGTCATCGACATCGACGACGACCGAAGCCACCTCTGTGTAGTACCGCTCGCGCTCACCCATGAGCCCCTCCAGCACCGCAACGAGGTCATCGCCACCGCGTGAACCGGCCAGCAGCGGTCTGACCGTAGCGTCGGTGGTCAGGCGTGAGACGAGGGTCTGCGCTGTTGCGCGCAGCCAGACGACGGGAAAGCCGGCAAGGAGTGAACGGGCACCGGCTGTGGTCACCACCCCACCTCCGGTCGCTATCACCGATGGGGCACCGGCGAGGGCGGCCTCCAGAGCCGCGACCTCCTCGAGTCGGAACCCAGGCTCGCCGACCCGGGCGAAGATCGACTCGACACTCGAGCCGCTGCGCTGCGCGATGAGTTCGTCCAGATCGACCACGCCGATGCGGAGCCGATCGGCGAGCAAGGGAGCGACGGTCGATTTGCCCGAACCCGGCAGGCCGACGAGGACCACGGGCCGGGACGTGTTCACGCCACCGCCACCGTGCCCCCGTCGAGCAACTCGTGCAGCGCGTTCCTGAGAGGCACCGTGGGCACGTCCTGGGCCTCGAGAACTATGGACACGTCCTGATCGCACTCGACGACGACCACCGTCGAGTTGCGTTTCACCTTGACGCCGAGGCGGAACTTGGCCTCGTCCGCGTTCTGCGCCTCGACGCTCGTCACGGTGTCCCACGGCACGCTGAAGTCGGGGCCGTTGGGGCCCGACACGGACAGCCCGCGGGCATCGAGCACGGCGACGCACTTCTTGCGTCGCTTCGTGTGCCCCGGATACCCGCCGTGGTAGACGACGTCCTCGAGGGTCAGCTCACCTCCGGGTCCACCTTCGACCGAGCCCCCCAGCGGCTGGCCGTCGCCGGGCAGCGGGCGATCGTCCGCTGCCGCCCACAGGGGGGCATCGGTGCCGTGCGCAGCTTGTTGCGGGGCTTGCTGTGCAACCTCGAAGGTGCTGGGTGTGGGAGCAGTCGGTTCCGGTGGGTCCTGGCCTTGCAGCCCGAAGGGGCTGGGGGCGGCAGCTACAACCGGTGGTGGCTCCGGCAGCTCGCCGGTTCCCTCCGGAAGCATCTCACCCCGGTCGAGCAGCTCCCGTAGACGGTCGACCACCTGGTCACAGAACGGTTCGGGCCACAGGGCCTCCAAAGGTGGCTCACCGTCGAAGGTGGCCTCGATGGGCACCTTGGAGTCCCTCGGATCGCCCACCGCGTCGAGGTTGAGCAGCCGCCTCAGGTCCAACCACTTCGGTTCCCCGTCGCCGCCGACGGGGGTGGAACCCAGCGAATGGCCCGCCAACACGAACAGGTACGCAGGTGCGTCGGGAGTGTGCCCGAGCACACCGCGACCCACCGCGTCGGGGGCGGAGACGTTCCCGCTCGTGGGATCGGCTGGGCTGGTCTGGGCCACGGTGTTCCTTTCTCGTGCTGGTGTCTCGAACTGACCGACCCGGGTGCGTCCTCCTAACGAGGCGCAGGACCCGGTGACCGCCCCGCTGTGTCGTGCGGGTCGGGTGGCGACGGCCGCCTGCCGATGACCACTGGCGTTCAGCTTACCGAGTCTGGTGCCCGGGACTGCGTACACCTCGGATCGCTCAGGTGTCGTCCCCATCACCCAGCGCTGCCGCGATCGCTTCGGCCGCCTTGGGGCTGAGTCGACCGATCTGTGCGAGCACGTCGTCGGAGGTGCCTGGTTCCCCCTCGAAGGGCTCAGCTGCATCGATCGGCTCCGAGGTGAAGGCGCCCTGCCCGGAATCGGGGTGGAACGCCCCAGCGCCCGGCTCGACGACCTCGTCGTCCCAGATGGCTGCCTGTGGGGGTTCCGAGCCGAGCGTAGACCCGGAACGCAACGTCCCCTCGGCACTTTCGAAGCTGACCGTGTGGTCCGAATCCACCAGATCATCGATCGGGAAGTGGTCGGGGAACACGCCACCTTCGCTCGACCCCTCGTCGTCGGTGAACGAGGTGTCCGGCGTCGACGCCGGCTCGGCGTCGAGCTGGCTGGGAGTCGGCTGGAGGTCGAAGCCGGCAACGCCTGCGAACGCCTCTGTGTCTGCGGCTCCTACATCTGCGGCTCCCACATCTCCGACTCCCACACCTCCGACTGCGCCCTGCTCGCCGATCGTCGGAGCTCCCTCGAGCGAGCCGACGGGTTCGAGCGAGGTGTCCTCTCCCCCGAACGCACCCTGTCCGGACAGACCGCCCGCCACGTCGCCCCGGAGTGGATCCGCGGAATCACCAGGGATGGATCCCTCAGGCACCGGTGAGGGGTCGCCCGGCAACACCGAATCGGGTACCAGGGTTTCGGGTGTCGCGCCCTCCGACGCAGCCGCATCAGCTCTCGGAGCCGGCTCGACACACGCGGCCAGTTCTCTGGCCACGAGCTCCGCTATGCGACGACAGGCATCGAACTCGCCGGTGTCCATCACCTCGATGAGCGCTGCGACGCTGGCTCCGGAGCCACATGCCACGACGAGCTCCCACTCCTGCGCGTTGAGAGTGACCTCCTCCTCATCGAGTGCACCTACCAACTCGACGACGTATTCAGTGCCGGGTACGACCTCCCGGATCGACTGCCAACGCTCGAGCATCGACGATGCCGCCGAGACCGCGTCCGGGGCAGCCTCGGAATACGCGGCCTCCGCTGGTTCGTCGCCCGCGATGAACTCGAAGGAACCCTCCTCGAAGAGGAAGAACTCGAACACCACGTCAGCAGCCGAGTTTGTGGGTGCTCCATCGATGTCACCGGCGATGATCTGTCCACCGTCGACCCAGAGCGAGCCCTGACCGCGGTCGCCGTCCATGTCCAAGCGGCCGGTCTTCGCAGATGCTCCGAGCAGTTGGAGCACGTCGATCACCGGAAATGAGTCGATTGTTCCTTGCAGTGCCACGTCGCCGTCTCCTGGTCGTTCTGGAGTCCCATCGGCACTTGCAGGAGTCAGGTTCAGTTTTCGGGTGCGAAAGACCCTGCTCGGGCCATGGCATCGACCGGCGCCCGCACACCCGTCATCAGCTCGAAGGCAACGGCCGCTTGGTGAACCAGCATTCCGAGACCCCCGACAGTTCGGCAGCCGGCCGATGCCGCAGCCCCCAGCAACGGCGTGGTTTCAGGTGCGTACACGAGGTCGCTCACCACGAGGTCGGGTTTCAGGTCGCCGACGTCCAGCACCGGTGGGTCACCCTCGGCCATGCCCAGCGGTGTCGCGTTCGTCACCAGATCCGCTGAGCCCACTGCGTCCGCCAGCTTCCCCGGTGGCACAACCGTGCCGGTGGGGGCGAGATCAGCCGCGGAGCGGGCGCGACCCTGGTCCCGATTGGACACGGCAACCTCGCCTGCACCGGCGAGCGCAAGGGCGTGTATGACCGCCCGGGCAGCTCCTCCCGCTCCGATCACCACACAGCGCATGCCCTGCGGTTCGATGCCTGCGGATCGCAGAGAGGCGACGTAGCCGGCTCCATCGGTGTTGTGACCGGTGATGTGTCCCCCCGAGTTGGTCACGCAGTTGACCGCGCCGAGCACCTCGGCTTCGGGGGTGATCTCATCGAGCTCTGGGATCACTGCCGCCTTGTGGGGCATCGTGACCGACAGTCCGCCCAGATCGAGCACGCGCATCGCTGCGATGGCATCGCCACCGCGTCCGGCCGGCACCTCGAACGCCGTGTAGATCCAATCGAGCCCGGTGGCGGAGAACGCGGTGTTGAAGATCGCCGGGGAGCGGCTGTGACGCACTGGGTCGCCGATCACCCCAGCCACCCTGGTGGCCGCTGTGACACCGGGCCGGGTTGGCTCGGTCACCCTCAGAAGACCCCGTCGGCCTGCGCCTGTGCCTTGGCCCGCTGAAACTCCTGGTAGGAGTTGGTGAACAGGTGCGACGGCGGGTCGTTGGACACGAGCACGTAGTAGCGCCAGTTCCCCTCCGGTGGATCGATCGCCGCACTCAGCGCCGCCATCGAGGGCAGGCCGATCGGTGTCGGTGGGAGCCCGGGGTTGATCCTCGTGTTGTAGGGGGTGTCGGTGTCGAGGTCCGACTGGGTGAGCTCGCCTGAATCACGTCCGAGGCCGTACAGCACCGCGGCGTCGATCCCCAGCGGTTCGTTCTCGTCGAGGCGGTTGTAGATCACCCTCGAGATCTGTCCGCGCTCCTCTTCGGGCTGGCCGGTCTCGCGTTCGGCGAGCGATGCCACCTTCAACACGTCGTACGCGGAGTATCCGCGCAGCGTCTCCGCGCGGTCGTATCCGAGCTCGTCGAGGTTGTCCGACATCTCGTCTGCGAGCGTCTGGAGTATCTCGGTGGCCGTCGCATCGTCTGAGAACTCGTAGGTGTCCGGGAACAGCAGCCCTTCCCAGCTGGTGGTGCGTTCGGGCAGGTACTGGGAGGTGACCTCACCCGAACCGAGCGCGAGGAGCAGGGCCTCCTCATCCACGTTCGGGTGCTGCTCGGCTATCTGGGTGATCGCGTCGCTGACGCGCTTTCCTTCGGTGATCCGGACCTGGGTGGCACCGACCGGCAGCGGTCCGCCATCGAGCACTTCGATGGCCTCGTCGAAGCTCGAATTGAGCCTGAAGTCGGTGTAGTTGCCGGCCTCCCAGGGACCTGCGCTCTTCAGCCCGACGTAGCGCGAGAACAGACCCGCGTCGCTGATCACGTCGGCATCGGCGAGTATCCGTGCGATCGAATCGGTGGATGACCCGGTGGGCACCTCGATGCTCGCCACCAGCTCACCGGGATCGCCCGGTGGGTTCATCTTGCGGGATACCCAGAGGAAGCCGGCTCCGACGACGAACGCGAACACCAGCACCACAGCGACCCCGATGGTGAGCACCTTGCGCCCACCGTTGGTGTCCCTGGGGAGCCGCTCCCATTCCTCGGTCACCACCTGGGTGCGACGCTCGCGCCGGACTCGGAGTTCGGGATCGCCTGGGGACTGCGGGCGCTCGGTCGGTGCGGTCATGGCTCTCGGGGCTCTCCTGGTGTGTCCTGGTCGTGTCGCACGTGGTCCAGCCACCCTTGGAGGATCACCACCGCGGCCGAGGAATCCACGCGGCTACGGCTCTGTCGGGTGTCGAAGCCTGCCTCGTGCAACATCTTGGTGGCGTGGACAGTGCTAAGCCGTTCATCGTAGGTCTCCACGGGCACCCCGACCGCGCGCTCCAAGCTGCGGACCTCGCTACGTGTGCGTTTCTCCGCGGGCCCGACGGTCCCGTCCATCGAGCGGGGCAGTCCCACCACGACGATCTCTGCACCCGATTCGGTCACCAGATCGGCGATCGTGCGATGGTCGGTCTCCCAGTTCCGGGAGCGGCCGATCGTCGCACTCGGCACCGCGAGCCTGCCCTCGGAATCCGACAGGGCCACCCCGATGCGCACCGATCCGAGGTCCAGTCCCAGCGCCCTCATCGGCAGTGGCTCCCGGCGGTACCCGACGCCTTCCATCGCCGGACTGGGTGACCTGTGAGCAGCGTCGATCGCGTCCCGCGCGACGGCTGTTCGATCCGGTGCCGCTGTGTCACGGAAGCCCGAGGTTGCCCCGGACCACAGCGAGAGCCTCGTCGAGGTGTTCGGGCGCCTTGCCACCCGCGATCGCGACATCGGGTGCCTTTCCTCCCCCGCCGCCGACCAGCTTCGCTGCCTCTGCTATCAACTCCGATGCGTTGTGCCCCGAGGCGGTGGTGACCGCTGCGACGAGCGCCACCCCCTTTCCCCCCGGTGACCCACCGAGTACGACGGTCTCAATGCCCGGACGATCGCGAAGGGCTATCGCGAGCTCGCGCAGATCCTCGCGACGCTCCACCTCGACGCGGGCCACGATCGCCCCGTCGACCGCGCTCGTGGCGAGCGCTTCGGACTGGTTTCCGGTCAGCTCGCGGCGCAGGTCCTTGAGCTCCCTGCGCAACGAGTCCAACTCGCCGAGGCGCTTCTGGAGCCCCCCATGCAGATCCTCGACCGGCACGCCCAGATCCCCTGCGAGCTCCTCCAGGTGGGCCTCTGTGTCCCGCAGCAGCTTGAGCGAACCCGTGCCGGTGACCGCTTCGATACGCCGCACGTTGGACCCGATCGAGCCCTCGGACACCACCTTGACGAGCCCGATGTCTCCAAGCGCGCGAACGTGCGTGCCACCGCAGAGCTCGATGCTGTGCTCACCCGCACGCAACACCCGTACGACCTCGCCGTACTTCTCCCCGAAGAACGCGATCGCGCCCAGGGTGCGCGCCTCGTCCATCGAGGTCTCGAAGTGCTCCACCGCATCGTTGGAGAGGACCTCGGCGTTGACGAGATCCTCTATGCGTGCGATCTGTTCCTCGGTGACCCCCTGGTGGTGCGAGAAGTCGAATCGGAGCCGGTCCGCAGACACCAGCGATCCCTGCTGTTGGACATGGTCACCGAGCTCGGAACGCAGCGCCCAGTGCAACAGGTGTGTGGCGGTGTGGTTTCGCCGGATCGCGTCCCGACGCTTCGAATCGATCGTGGCTGTCACCTTGGCACCGGCGGGGATCGGCGTCGACCCCGGCTCGATCCGGTGCAGGTGCAGTCCCGGGAGCACGAGTTGGGTGTCGATGACCGCGACAACCCCTTCGGGGCCTTCGATGGTGCCGGTGTCGCCCACCTGGCCACCGGACTCGCCGTAGAAGGGCGTGGTGTCGAGGTAGATCGCGTCGGATGTCACGCGAAGGACCGTCGCTTCGGTGGAGTCTGTCTCGCGGCCAACGAAGCGGGTCGGCCCGAACTCGGCCAGCACCTCACGGGCGACCTCCGACTCCTCGCCGACGTCCACACCGGTGCTACGCCCGGCCGCCTTGGATCGTTGCCGCTGTGCGGCCATCGCCGAATCGAACCCCGCCTGGTCCACCTCGGCGCCACGCAACTCGGCCATCTCCGAGGTGACCTCGAGGGGGAACCCGTAGGTGTCGTGCAGGACGAAGGCGACCTCGCCGTCGAGGGTGCCGCCGTCATCCAGCTTGTCGAGCTCGGCGTCGAGGAGAACCGATCCGCGTTCGAGGGTCTGGCGGAACCGGCCCTCTTCGCGGTCGATCATCTCGACGATCTGGTCGCGACCCCGCCCGAGCGCAGGGTAGGCGCCGGCCATCACATCCACGCAGGCATCCACCATCTGGGCCATCACCTGGTCGTGGACGTCGAGCATGTACGCGAAGCGGACTGCCCGGCGGATGATCCGCCGCAGCACGTAGCCCCGCTCCTCGTTGGAGGGGATGACCCCGTCGGAGACCAGGAACGTCGCGGTACGGGTGTGGTCGGCCAGGAGCCGCAGGCCGATGTCGCCGAGCTCCGAGGTGCCCATGCGCTGTCCGGTCACCGCCTCGGCACGATCGAGCAGGGCTGTGAGCACATCCGCGGAGTAGAGCCACGGGCTGCCCGCCAGCACCGCAAGGATCCGCTCCAGGCCGGCACCGGTGTCGACGTTGCGCTTGGGCAGGTCCTCCAGGGAGCCGTCGGGACCCCGGAAGTACTGGGTGAACACGAGGTTCCAGATCTCCACGAAGCGGTCCTCGGCCGCGGGGTTGGCAGGTCCGCCGTCGGGGCCGAGATCAGGTCCGTAGTCCCAGAACACCTCCGAGCACGGCCCGCACGGCCCGGTCTCGCCCATCTCCCAGAAGTTGTCGGCGTCGAGGCGTTGGATACGTTCCGCGGGGAAGCCGACCGAGTCGATCCAGATCTGCTCCGCCTCGTCGTCGCTGAGGTGCACCGTCACCCACATGCGGTCGCCGTCGAGGCCGAGGGTCCCGGTGAGGAACTCCCACGCCCAGGGGATCGCCTCGTCCTTGAAGTAGTCACCGAAGCTGAAGTTGCCCAGCATCTCGAAGAAGGACAGGTGCCGCGGGGAACGCCCTATCGCATCGAGGTCGTTGTGCTTGCCGCCTGCGCGCACACACTTTTGCACCGAGACAGCCCTCGGCGGGTCATACGGCACCGGTTCCTCACCGAGGAAGTACGACACGAAGGGCATCATCCCCGAGTTGGTGAACATCGGAGCCGATGGGTGCGTTGGGATCAGGCTCGCGGATGGGACCACCTGGTGGGCGCGCTCGGAGAAGAACGAGCTCCACGCCGAGCGCAGTCCGTCCGCTGTGGTTATGAGCTCACTCACCTCACACCGGCCGGTTCATCGGACACACCCCGTCACCGCACGACGCACAGCGATCCGCGGGAATGTGCGTGCAGTCACGGTGGGTGCGGAATGGGGCGGGGACATGGTCCCGCAAGGCTACCGACCGCGCACCCGTTGTGGCACAGGACTTAGGTGCCTGCGGCGCGCATCCACCGAGGCGTCGGGGCCGTGCAGCCGAGTGCGCAGCTCGATCTCGCGCTCGGACATCGCCTCGCGACCCTCGCCGACTGCCGTCGCGATGGCACGGGCAGCAGCTCGGGCACCCCGACCGGCCATGGCGACCACCTGATCGGCGCCGAGATCGTCGATCGCCGTGCGTACCCGCCGTTGCGCCCACAGGGTTCCCGAAGCTCCCGCCGCGGCCCCGAGGCCCATCCAGAACATCCGTCGCATGCAACCATCATGGCCCATCGTGGGAGGCCCTGTCGTGACCCGGCCAACACGACGGCACCGAGGATCCGCTCGGATCGAAACTCGTGGCGGGCGCCATGGCGTCCCGCTGGGTCACCTCCGACATGCACCGCCGCCATCCGGGTCGGCTCACCCATCGGCTCACCCCCCACGACAGCGGCATCGGCACGCCGGGTTAGCGTTGTGGCCGATGTTGCAGATCACGCTCCAGAACGGAGGAGGCGGCGCGGGTGGATCCGATGTCGTGACCGGCTTGGACGGTTGCACGAGCAGTGGACGTGTGTGCTCATGGGTGGGCTCGGTCACCGGCAGCGAAAAGGCGGCGGACATCGCCGCGTTCTTCATGGACAACGTTGCCTCGATCGTGTTGATCGTGGTCGTCGCAGTTGTGGCGATGTCGCTGATCAAGCGTGTGATCCGCCACGCGATGGCCAGGATCGGCAAGGGTGCGATCGCCCTGCGTTCCGAAGATGTCACCGAGCTCGATGGGCGCGAGAGGCTCCGCGCCGAACAGCGAACACTTCGGGTGCACAAGCGCACCGAGACCCTCGGTGGCGTACTGATCGCGATCGCCCGCGTGTTCGTGTGGGGAGTCGCTTTCATCCTGGTCCTGGGTGAGCTGGGCATCAACCTCGCACCCCTGATCGCCGGTGCCGGAGTGCTCGGTGTGGCGGTGGGCTTCGGCGCCCAGAAGGTCGTGGGAGACTTCCTCTCGGGCATGTTCATGATCGCCGAGGACCAGTTCGGTGTCGGGGACATAATCGACCTCGGCGAGGCCACGGGCACGGTCGAGCGCATCACGCTGCGAACCACGGTGCTGCGCGATGTCTATGGCACGGTCTGGCACGTCCCCAACGGGCAGGTGCAGCGAGTCGGCAACATGAGCCAGGAGTGGTCCAAGGCCTTGCTGGATGTCGGTGTGGCCTACGGGACGGACACGGACCGTGCGTCGGAGGTGCTGCTCGACACCGCGAACGAGCTCAGCCACGATCACGACTGGGCTGACGCGTTCTTGGACGACCCAGAGCTGTTGGGTGTGGAGACCCTCGCCGCAGACGCGGTCACCATCCGGATCTCGGTGCGCACCAGACCTGCGGAGCAGTTCCGCGTGCAGCGCGAGCTGAACCGCCGCTTCAAGCAGGCACTCGACGCGGCGGACATCGAGATCCCATTCCCCCAGCGCACCGTGTGGGTGCGCAACGACGCCGGTCCTGCGGGAGACAGCGACGGTCCTGTCACAGGCGACGCCTAGGTTGCGCGCATGGACCAAAGCGCACTCCGCGTAATCCGAAAACTGCTGAGCCGGGCCGAATCCACCGAGTTCGAGTCCGAGCGCGAGTCATGCCTATCGAAGGTTGCCGAGCTCATGGCGCGCCACTCCATCGAGGAGGCCCTGTTGGCCGACCTCGACCAAGACGAACGGTCCGCCCAGCGCCCAACCGAGCG
>JBKEAI010000061.1:0-2386 GCA_047972145.1 Microthrixaceae bacterium | reverse complement strand
GGTCTATCGAAGGGGTGACAAACCTCATCGCCGACGCCTTCGAAGACCTGCGGATCGGAGTCACCATTCGATCCCGAGATTTTCGATAGGGATATCAGTGCGCGTCGTTATACGCCGCCAGAACGGAGGCGGGGACGCGTCCCCGGTCAGAAACACTGTGCCCATTTGCGCGCGCCCATTCGCGAACCGCGGCGTAATCCTGCTGCCCGATGCGCCGCCGCTTTCGTCCCGCATTCGATCGCGTAACAACGCGTGCGGCTGAGGTATAGGGGTCCAGGACAGCTCGCAGTTCCGCGGCGTGGGCGTTGGTGAGGTCAATTTCGTAGGCGACACCATCGAGCGAAAAGAGAACTGTTTCGCCTTCTGCGTCGGCCAGCACTGTTCCGTCAATATCGTCAACAAGCTGGTGAATGATCTTTCGTGCCATAGCGGCAAGTGTACTCAATTAACGCGCAGGAATTATCCGCGTCAATGGGGCGGACAGATCGTCCGCCCCATTGACACGCGGATATTACTTAGGGGCGTTCACCCTCCGGAAATCCGGCTCCGGGTCCACCGGCTCCGGGACCGGGGGCTCCCGGGCCTCCCGCGCCGGGACCGGTGGACTGCGCGGTGCCCGCGGTGGTGGTTGCGGACTCGCCACCGACGACCGACACCGTGTACGTGTCCGCGATGATGATGTCGCCGTCGGAGATCAGGATGGATGAGAACGCGATCGGTACCCCGACGGTCGCGACAACGGTGCCGCCCGTGTCGGCGACCTCGACCGTGTCACCGGCCTGACCGGAGAGCGTCACGGCGGCGAAGCCCTGCGCCCCACCGACCGTCCCGGCGAGACCGCCGAGGATCACGGTTGTCCCGCCGTCGAGTGCGATTGCGCCGTTGGCGTCGACCGCGCCTTCGCCTCCGGCCGCGGGGCCCGAGACGGTGACGGTGCCGCCGGTCACGGTGATGGAGCCGTTGGAGTCCAGCCCATCGCCTCGGCTGGCAACGGTCACGGTGCCGCCGGAGACGGCGATCGACTCGCCGGTGTCCTGCTCGCCCTGGGAGGCGTCGCTCGAGGCATTGATGCCGTCATCGCTGCTGACCACATCGACGACGCCACCGGAGATGGCAACGTGCGCAGCCTCGATGCCCTCGACGGAGTCGGTGACCGTGACCGAGCCCGCACGGATCTCGACAGCAAGGTCCGCGTGAATACCGTCATCGCCGGAGGCGACGGTGACATCCGCCCCACCGATGCCGATGGAGTCGTTCGAATGCACGCTGTCGTCCGAGGAGTCCACCGAGACCGTACCGCCGTCGAGGGCGATGACGACCCCTGCCGCGAGACCCTTCGCACCGTCTCCGTTCGAGACGATCTCCACGACTCCTGCCGTCATGGCGATGTCGGTGGCTGCGTCGATGCCGTCGTTCCCGCTGCGGATCGATAGTTCACCGCCGGTGATGGCGACGAAGCCTTGGGTGTCATCCTCGTCCTGGTCGCTGCTGATGCCGTCGCCGCCGGATTCGATCTGAACGCGACCATCGACGAGGGTGACGGAGTCCTTTCCTCGCAGCCCGTCGTCCGCCGCGGTCACGGAGATGTCGCCGCCGAGAATGACGAGGTCGTCGGTCGAGGTGATGCCGTCGTTACCGTTGCCGGAGACAGTGAGCGCGCCCGTCCCCGACACTGTCAGGTCGATGTCGCTGTAGATTGCGGCGTTCGCTGATGCGTCGTCGGCATAGCTTGACGCGTCGGAGACGCTGTTCACACTGTCGGCAGCAAGCGAGATCACGGCGTCGTCGGCGGTGCGGATATCGATCGCGGGGCCGCTGGCATTCGTGATGGTCGCATCGTCGAGCAGGAGGACCACCACGGCATCGTCGGGAGCTTCGACGATCACCTGACCGGTGAGGCTCCCCGTCAGGCGGTAGACGCCGGCGGCGGTGATGGTCACGGTGCCGTCGATCACGGTGACATCGGTGGACGCCGACGAGGCCGTGGAGCCGTTCAGGTCGATCGCCACGGCATCGTCCGCGGACCATTCGTCGTCATCTGTCACGGTCACGTCGGCGTTGGCGCCGAGCACGGTCGTGGCATCCAGGGCGGAGGACACCACGGCGGTCGGTGTCGATTCCTCAGCCGTCGGCAGCGCCGAGACCGCCGTGGTCGTGCATCCCGCGAGGGCGAGAGTGGCGATCGACAGGGGGATCGCGGTGAGGGTCAGGCGGCGTCGGAGCATTGTGCTGTCCTTTCGGTGGCGGATTGTGCGGAAGCGATCGGGCCGCGCAGGATGCGGGCCCAGCGGTTGCGGGGGAGGTCGGGGTCAAGGGCCGCGAGGCCGGTGGCGTATTTGCTGAGCGAGGTCGGTCGATACCCGCGTCGCCACAGGGCACGGTCGAG
>JBKEAI010000053.1:0-10841 GCA_047972145.1 Microthrixaceae bacterium | reverse complement strand
TGGGCGTGGCGGATCGGGGATCTCTGCGCTGGTGTCGATCCTCCTCGGCGGCGCGGTGACCCTGGGGGTCCTTGTCTGGCTGGGCCGTCTGGCCTGCGACGGGTGGCCCCAGGCCGCTGGTGACCCGGCAGAACAACGGCCCGTGATGCGCACCGCGGAGCGCAGCAGTACAGCGGTGCGCAATCGGGCAGGGCGTAGTGGGGCAGCCGAGGGCACTGGGTCAGCAGGGCGTAGTGGGGCAGCCGAGGGCAGTGGGTCAGTTGGGGACGGTGGTGGGGGTCGTTCGTCACAGGAACCGTCTGTGGGACCCGAGCACCAGGCCTCTCGGCGGCGCTTCTTCACGATCACCGCGGCCCTGGGTGGCGCAGCGGCGCTCGGCACGGGGATCGCCACGTGGTTGCGTTCCAACGCGGCGGTTGCGACCGAGCGAATGGGGCTCAGACTCCCGAATGCGCTCAACCCCCTACCGCCGGTACCGGCAGGGGTCTCGGTGGATCTGGACGGCGTGGCGCCGTTCATGACACCCAACGCCGACTTCTACCGGATCGACACCGCGTTCGTGGTGCCGAAGGTCTCGATCGAGGACTGGACGCTGCGGGTGCACGGCCTGGTCCAACGGGAGGTGAGCCTCGACTTCGCGTCGCTCCTGGAGCGTCCGATGATCGAGCTCGACGCCACCATCGCATGTGTGTCCAACGAGGTCGGAGGTGGACTCGTGGGCACCGCCCGGTGGTTGGGCTGCCGCCTGGACGACCTGTTGGGAGAGGCGGGGATCGACCCGAGCGCGGATCAGGTGGTCGGCCGTTCGATCGACGGTTTCACCGCGGGCTTCCCGACCGCCGCACTCGACGGTCGCGACGCCATGGTCGCGGTCGGCATGAACGGCGAGCCCCTTCCCACCGACCATGGCTATCCGGCGAGGCTGATCGTGCCGGGGCTCTACGGCTACGTATCGGCTACCAAATGGCTCACCGAGATCGAGCTCACCCGGTTCGACGCCTTCGAGGGGTACTGGATCCCCCGAGGTTGGGACCGAGATGCCCCGGTGCAGACCTCCTCGCGGATCGACACGCCCCGTGGTGGCGCAGAGGTGGCGGCGGGCGAACCTGTCGGCATCGGAGGGGTCGCGTGGGCGATGAACCGTGGGATCGACCGCGTCGAGGTGCAGGTGGATGACGGCGCCTGGCAGGAGGCGATGCTCGGCGAGCAGCTCTCGGGCACGACGTGGCGGCAGTGGCGCCACAGTGTCTCGCTGGACCCTGGTGAACACCGCATCGCTGTGCGAGCCAGCGACACCGACGGCGTCACCCAATCCGGTACGCGGCTACCGCCGGGGCCCAACGCGTCCAGTGGCTGGCACACCATCTCGGTGGTTGCCCGCACCTGAGCTCCCGCAGACTCGGTCCTACAGCACAGGCCGCCGTGAGCGCATGCGCAGGAGGCGAGCGGACAGGCGGACGACCCATGAGATCGCGGACTTGTCGACGAGGCAACGCCGAGAGACCCGAATCTGAGGAAGGAATCGGGTGATCTGACCGCGCAGGTCCTTCGGATGTCCCCAGCCCGACGGCACCGCGTAGACGGTCCAGTCCCCAGAGGAGAACACCGGATCACCGAAGCGGGCCCACCAAGAGCGGTCGGGGCCCCGCTGGTGACCCTGGTGGAGCGCCGCGAGCGACCTTCGGGTAGCTGGACGTGAGGTACGTGCTGTGGGCATCAGGACCCGGGTTGGGAACTTTGGACGGTGAATCCGACCTGAGTAGTCTGCCAGCCGATGGCCGAATCACCGCTGAGCGAGTTCCTCCGCTCCTACCTGACGGTCGGGATCTTCGCCTCACTGGGTTTCCTCCTGGTGGGGCTCTTGGTGCTGGTTGCCTGGGTGATCCGCCCGGATCGCCGTCAGTCCCAGAAGTACATCGCATACGAGTCCGGGGTCGATCCTGTGGGCGACCTGTGGTCCCAGAGCCAGATCCGGTACTACATATTCGCCCTGTTGTTCGTGATCTTCGACGTCGAGATCGTGTTCCTGTTCCCGTGGTCCACCCAGCTGGAGGTCTTCGGGGCGTTCGGGCTGTGGCACATGTTCTTCTTCATCTTCGTGCTGCTGCTGTCGCTGATCTACGCATGGCGCAAGGGGGTCCTGCGATGGGCCTAGGTCTGGTCGAGAGCGGCAAGATGCCCAAGCCGCTCACGAAGCTGCTCAACACCGCACGCAGCTACTCGGTGTGGATGTACCAGTGGGGCCTCGCCTGCTGTGCCATCGAGATGGCTTCCGCTATGGGCTCTCCGCGCTACGACATCATGCGCCTCGGGGTGATCCCGCTGCCCGCCAGCCCCCGCCAATCGGACCTTCTGGTGGTCTCGGGCACCGTGACCGACAAGATGGCACCGGCGATCCGCCGCCTCTGGGAGCAGATGCCCGATCCCAAGTACGTGATCTCGATGGGTTCGTGCGCCAACTGCGGGGGCCCCTACTGGGACAGCTACTCGGTCACCAAGGGGGTCGACCAGATAGTCCCCGTGGACGTCTACGTGCCCGGCTGCCCCCCACGTCCCGAGGCGCTCCTCGAAGGCGTCGTGCTGCTCCAGCAGCGCATCAAGAACGAGGATCCGGCGGAGCGCTGGACCGGCGAACCGATAGTGGTCGAGTGATGGCCGACGACACTGCCACCACCGAGGGCGCGCCCGCGGACGCCTCTGGCGACGAGGAGGCCGTCGAGGAGGTCCCCACCGACGAGCGCCGCGAGGCGATCCTCGAGGAGCTCCGGGCCGCTCTGGGCGACGCGGTCGTGGCCACCCACGTGGACCCGGGTCGCGACCTGTGGGCCCGGGTCACCGCCGAGTCCTGGGCGCAGGCAGCAGAGGTGGTTCGCCACCGTGTGGGTGCCCGCTACTTCGGGTTCCTTTCGGTGATCGACTGGTTGCCTTCCCCGTTCGGGCGCTCCATGGACGCCGAGGTCGACAACGTCCTGGGTGCCGAAGCAGCAGATGGCGCGGGAGACGACGAAACAGGCGATGGGGGCGAGCCCGAGGAGATGCAGCACGGCATCACCGGTGGCGAGAGTCGCTTCCAGGTGTTCGCCCGGGTGGCGAGCATCGGTGTCCCGGGCGATCACTGGGGTATCACGCTGAAGGCCGACATTCCCGAGAGCCTCTCGATGGCGTCGTGGACGGCCACGTTCGCCGGTGCCGACTGGCACGAGCGTGAGGCCTGGGAGATGTACGGGATCGACTTCGTGGGCCATCCGGGCCTGCGCCACATCTACCTGCCCGGTGATTTCGAGGGCAACCCTCTGCGCAAGGACTACCCGCTGATCGCACGCATGGTGAAGCCCTGGCCGGGGATCGTCGACGTCGAGGGTCTTCCCGAGGTCGGTGAGCCCGACACCGCCGGTGAGACCGGCGGCGACAGCCCCGATGAGCCGGCGGCATCCACCGATGGGGATGCGTCATGACAGCCGTGACCGATCGCCAGAAGCTCGCCTACATCGCGGCCCAGGCGGCCGACGCCCGGGTCAATGTGGAGCTCGAGACCGAGGGCATGACCCTCAACATCGGTCCCCAGCACCCGGCAACCCACGGCACGCTGCGCATCGTCGCCCAGCTCGACGGTGAGCAGGTCATCCGGGCGGAGCCGATGGCCGGCTACATGCACCGTGGCTACGAGAAGCTCTCCGAGGTGCGCACCTACCCGCAGGTCACCACGTTGGTGAACCGCATCGACTGGCTCGGCAGCTTCGCCAACGAGGTGCCGTTCATCCTCGCCGCGGAGCAGCTCATGGAGGTGGAGGCGCCACCGCGTGCCACCTGGATCCGCACGTTGTTGTTCGAGATGAGCCGCGTCGCACACATGATCCTGTTCCTGGGCGACATGGGGGTGCAGCTCGGGGCGGTCACACCGGTGTTCTACGCCTTCCGCGACCGCGAGTTCGTGCTCGACCAGATCGAAAAGGCCACCGGGGGCCGTTTCCACCCGAACTTCGACCGCATCGGTGGTCTCAAGGACGACCTCCCCAAGGGTTGGATCGAGTCCACCAGGTCGGTCATGGAGACGGTGAAGGCCTACTGCGACGAGATCGAGGACCTCCTCCTCGGCTCGGAGATCTTCCAGACCCGCACCCGTGGGATCGGGGTGATCCCCAAGGACGTCGCCATGCAGTACGGGCTGTCGGGCGCAAACGCCCGGGCCGCGGGCATCGACTGGGACCTGCGCCGCGACAACCCGATGGGCCTCGCGTATCCCGACCTCGACTGGAAGGTCTGGACCCACCCCGACGGCGACAGCTTCGCCCGGTTCTGGGTGCGCCTCCAGGAGACCCGCGAAGCCGCCAAGATGATCGAGCAGCTCTGCGACGGGCTGCCGAGCGGGCCGATCATGGCCAAGGTGCCCCGCATCATCAAGGTGCCCGCCGGCGAGGCATACGTCGCGACCGAGAACCCCCTGGGCGAGATGGGCTACTACCTGATCTCCCAGGGCGGGCTCACGCCGTTCCGGCTCAAGATCCGCTCGGCGAGCTTCAACAACGTGTCGATCACTCCGTGGCTGCTGCGCGGTGTGTACGTGCCCGACATCATCACGATCCTCGGGTCGCTGTACTTCATCCTCGGGGACATCGACCGATGACGGCATCGCTCACCGCACCGATGTTCGCGCTCGAGCTCGCCTACTGGCAGGAGACCACCATCAAGGTGTTGCTCGGCTTGGTGGCAGTGCTGTTGCTCACCGGTGGGGTCGTCTACCTGTACCTGTTCAAGTTTGTGTCGTTCATGCAGAGCCGGCTCGGCCCTATGGAGGCCGGTCCGTTCGGTTCGATGCAGCTGCTCGCCGAGGTCGGCAAGTGGCTCCAGAAGGAAGACGTCACCCCCACGCGCGCCGACAAGTTCGTGTTCGGCCTCGCTCCTGCGGTGGTGATGACCTCCACGTTCCTGATCTTCGTGGTGATCCCCGCCGGCCCCAACGCCGTGATCGCGGACCTCGCCACCGGCATCTACTACGTGCTCGCGGTCTCGAGTGTGTCGGTGATCGGCATCCTGATGGCCGGCTGGGCGTCGGCCAACAAGTACGCGCTGATCGGTGCGTTGCGCGCCGCTGGTCAGCTCATCGCATACGAGCTGCCGATGGTGCTCGCGGTGGTCGGGGTGATCATCACCGTGGGGAGCCTCAACCTCCAGGACATCGTCGCCGCGCAGTCCGGCGGGGAGATCTTCGGTTGGGACGGGATCGGCAACCCGTTCGTGATAACCCAGTTCATCGGCTTCATGATCTTCCTGATCGCCGTGCAGGCCGAGTTGACCCAGACGCCCTTCGACATGCCGATCGCCGAGTCCGAGCTGGTGGCTGGCTACCAGGTGGAGTACACCGGGATCCGCTTCCTCGTCTACTTCATCTCCGAGTTCGCCACCGCAGTCGCGTTCGCCGCGGTGGCCTCCACCCTGTTCCTCGGCGGCTGGGCGCTGCCGGAGTCGTGGGGGATCTCGCGCGACGCCATGCACTGGGTCGGTCCGCTGGTCATCTCCGCCAAGGCGGTGTTCCTGGTCGGCGTGGTGTTCTGGGTCCGCTTCACGTTCCCGCGGTTCCGTGAGGACCAGCTCCAGGCCCTGGCCTGGAAAGGACTCATCCCCTTGGCGCTCGCGAACATCGCGGTGACCGCAGCACTGAAGGTGGCGTTCTGATGGCGAACTCTCCTGTAGCTGTGACCAAGGGCCTGATCGCCGGGCTGTGGGTGACCCTGCGCGCGGCGTTGCGCACGATGTTCCCGAAGCGGGGTGCCAAGACCCTGATCCCCGCCCCTTCCAAGGGAGCGGCCACGGTCCAGTACCCGCGCGAGGTGGATGTACCGACCCCTCGTGCCCGTGGAGTGATCGCTCTGCACACCGAGAACTGCACCGCCTGCATGCTGTGTGCTCGCGAGTGCCCCGACTGGTGCATCTACATCGAGGGTCACAAGACTCTCGCACCACCGCGGCGTGCCGGTGGCAAGCCCCGTTCGGTCAACGAGCTGGACCGCTTCGACATCGACTACTCGCTGTGCATGTACTGCGGGATCTGCGTGGAGGTGTGCCCCTTCGAGGCGTTGTTCTGGAGCCCGGAGTTCGAGTACTCCGAGCTCAAGATCGCCGACCTGATCCACGACAAGGCCCGCCTGTCGATGTGGATGGAGACGGTTCCTCCCTTCGAGTCCTACGAGGCGGGATCCGAGGCCAAGGTCGACAAGGTGCCCGATCCCGTGCCGAGGGACCAGCGATGATCGCTGCACTAGCACCGCTGTCGGTGCTCGCCCAGACGGTGAGCGACAACACCTTCGACGTTCCCGCGAACGTGGTGTTCTACGTCGTGGCCGTGTTCATGGTGTTCGCCGCCATCAGGGTGGTGACCACCGACAACATCGTGCACGCGGCGCTGTGGTTGATCGTGGTGCTCTCCGGCGTCGGGCTCAACTTCCTGTTGTTGCAGGCCGAGTTCGTGGCGATCACCCAGATCCTCGTCTACCTGGGTGCGATCGTGGTGCTGTTCCTGTTCGGCATCATGTTGACCCGGGCACCCCTGGGCAGAGCGGATGACCTCGACAACAACATGCGCCCGATCGGGATCGTCGTCGGTGTACTGCTCACCGCAGCGATCGGCTACGCACTGATCCGCACGTTCGGGTCCGACGAGCTCAACTTCGTGGCCTACGAGGGATCGCAGGCGGTCGCGGGGAACAACCGCACGACCGCGTTGGCCAACGAGATCTTCGGGCCGCAACTGATCCCCTTCGAGGTGCTCTCGGTGTTGCTGACCGCGGCCCTCATCGGTGCGATCGTGCTGGCGAGGAGGGACTGAGATGCTACTGAACCAGTTCCTGTTGCTCGCGGCGATCCTGTTCTCGGTCGGGGTGTACGGGGTGATCGTGCGCCGCAACGGCGTGCTCGTGCTGATGAGCATCGAGTTGATCCTCAACTCGGTGAACATCAACCTGATCGCCTTCAGCACCTATCACGGCCTCGGAGGTCAGGTGTTCGCCCTGTTCGTGATAGCCGTGGCCGCCGCCGAGGTGGGTGTGGGACTCGCGATCGTTCTGTTGATCTACCGCAACCGTCGCTCGGTCGACATCGATGCACTCGACGAGCTGAAGGGCTGAGGCTGCACATATGTGGTTCCTGACCCATACCTGGATCCTGCCGGCGGTGATGACGCTGTCGTTCCTGGCAATCCTCGCGGTGGGCAAACGCCTACCCCGCAAGGGTGCCGAGATCGGTGTGGCGGCAGTGGCGGTGTGCTTCGTGTTGGCACTGCTCACCGCGGGAAGCTGGTGGCAGCACACCAACGGTTCCGACGAACCTGCCGAGGCGGCGTCAGGCGTCCTGGTCGCGGCTCCCGGCGCCGAAGGCTCCGGCGAGAACGACCCGGCCGCGTTCAGCGACGTCGAGCAGGGTTGTTCACGCGTGGTCGACGAAGAGGACCACGGCGAGGGTTCCGAGGCAGCCGAAGTTGGCGGTGAGTCCGACGGGGAGCATTCCCTGGGGCTCTCCGGCGGCGAGTCGGCATCGGCTGCGGGCAGCACCGCCCGCGCTGCAGCCCAGGCCGAGGAGGGCGGCGAGGGCGAGCACGACGCCACGCGCCCGGTGGTGCGGTGCTTCACCTGGTTCGAGACCGGAGCCGTCGATGCGACCACGATCACCGTCGGCACCCTGGTGGATGGCCAGAGCGTGTTCATGCTGGTGGTCGTCACGCTCGTCTCGCTTCTGGTGCACATCTACTCGACCGACTACGTCAACGGCGACCGCCGCTACACCCACTACTTCGCCTTCCTGTCTCTGTTCACCGGGTCGATGCTGTTCTTCGTGCTCGCACAGAGCACGATCCAGATGATCGTCGGCTGGGAGTTGGTGGGGCTCTGTTCGTTCGCGCTGATCGGGCACTGGTGGGAGGAGAAGCCCAACTCCGATGCGGCGCTCAAGGCCTTCCTCACCAACCGGGTGGGAGACGTGGGCCTGCTGATCGGTGTGATCGTTCTCTACTTCGCCGCGGGCAGGTCGTTCTCGATCCTCGACATCAACATCCTCGCCGCCTCCGGTGGTATCTCACACGGGATCCTCCTGCTGGCGTCGTGTTGCCTGATCGCCGCTGTGATGTCGAAGTCCGGCCAGTTCATCCTCCACACCTGGCTGCCCGACGCGATGGCTGGGCCCACCCCGGTATCCGCGCTGATCCATGCGGCGACGATGGTCGTGGCCGGGATCTACATGGTGGCTCGCCTGTATCCGGTGTTCTTCGAGGGCCTGTCCATCGCAGGGTCCTCGGTCAACCTTCTAGCGGTGGTCGGCGCGGTCACAGCGCTCTTCGGGGCGCTGCTCGCGTTCGTGCAGAAGGACGTCAAGAAGGTCCTCGCGTATTCGACGATCTCCCAGCTCGGGTTCATGGTCACCGCGCTCGGTGTGGGTGCGTGGACAGCGGCGATGTTCCACCTGTTCACCCACGCGATGTTCAAGGCGTGCCTGTTCCTCGGCGCCGGTTCGATGAGTCACGCGGCGCACCACAGCTTCAACATGGTCGACGACTATGGAGGGTTGCGGAAGGTCATGCCCCGCACCTTCTGGACCTTCCTGATAGCCACGGGCGCGCTCGCGGGCATCTTCCCGCTGTCGGGCTTCTGGTCGAAGGACGAGATCCTCGCCGGCCATGGCACGCTGTTCAGCACCGGAGCCAACGGCACCTACCACGTCATGTTGGTGATGCTGCTCCTCGGAGCGTTCTGCACCGCTGCCTACATGACCAGGACGATCTGGTACTGCTTCTACGGCGAGTACCGCGGTCATGGCACCCCGCACGAGTCCGGCCCGCGCATCACGATCCCCCTCATCATCCTCGCCACCCTCGGCGCAGTGGTCGGCCTAGCGAACCTGCCCGAGAAGATCGGGCCGATCACGATTCCCGACTCGCTGAGTGTCCAGTTCGAGAAGTTCGTCGAACCGCTGGGGGCGTACTTCCCGTCGATCTCCCACGCGGCGTTCAACCCGACCCTGGCCATCGTGTCGCTGGTGGTGGCGGGCCTGGGTGCGGCGATCCCGTACGTGTACTACTTCGAGAGCGGCCCGGCGCTGACCTTCAAGAAGTGGGTGGCTCCGATCAGGGACCTCTCCAGCCGCAGCGCAGCGGCCCGCTGGGGCAAGAACGTGCTGGTCAACAAGTACTACTTCGACTGGCTGTACACCGATGTGATCGCCGGTGCCTTCAAGGGCTCGATCGCCCGGGCCGCCAACTGGGTCAACCAGCATGTGATCGACGGGATAGTCAACGCTGCCGGTCGGGGAACCGTTCTCACCGGCCGCTGGGTGTACGACAACATCGACCAGGAGGTCGTCGACGGCGCGGTCAACGCGGCGGGCACGACCGCAACCGAATCAGGTGGTTTGCTGCGCTACCTGCAATCGGGACGTATCCAGCAGTACGCGGCGCTCTTCTTCGCCGCGGCCGCGCTCCTCGCCGGCGTGTTCGTAGTGGCCACCGGCTGAGACTTCGGGAGACACACCAATGATTGACTTCCTTACCGACTGGGGACTGATCCTCGCCATCTTCCTGCCTCTGGCAGGTGCGCTGGTGATGATGGTGATACCCAGCGAGGCCGACGAGACCATCAAGGCGGTCGCGCTGGTCGCGTCGCTCGCATCGTTGGTCGTCGGCATCCTGATGCTCGCCAACTTCGACTACGACGACGCGGGCACGCTCCAATTCCTGGTGGACCGTGAGTGGATACCGCTGGTCAACAGCGGGTTCATCCTCGCGATCGACGGGATCTCGCTACCGCTGATGATGCTCACCGCCCTGGTGGTTCCCCTGGTGGTGATCTACAGCTGGAACCACATTCCCGAACCCGGCAACACCAAGGCGTTCCTCGCCCTGATCCTGATCCTCGAGACCGGGATGATCGGCACCTTCGCGGCCCAGGACCTGATCCTGTTCTTCGTGTTCTTCGAGGTGGTGCTGCTGCCGATGTACTTCCTCATCGGAGTGTGGGGTGGCCCCGAGCGCAAGTACGCGTCGATCAAGTTCTTCATCTACACAATGTTCGGCTCGGCGCTGATGCTCGTGGCGTTCCTGGCGCTGTACTTCCTGTCAGCGGAGCAGACCTTCGACATGCGGGTGCTCACCGAGCTCGGTGGGCTCGACATCGCCCGCACGACCCAGATCCTCGTGTTCGGCGGGATGTTCATGGGCTTCGGCATCAAGGTGCCGATCTTCCCGTTCCACACCTGGCTGCCCGACGCCCACACCCAGGCTCCCACCCAGGGCTCGGTGATCCTGGCCGCGATCCTGCTCAAGCTGGGTACCTACGGTTTCGTGCGCATAGCGCTGCCGTTCCTGCCCGAGGGTGCCCAGTGGTGGGCACCGATCATCGGGATCCTCGCCGTCATCGGCATCATCTACGGAGCGCTGGGTTGCCTCGCGCAGACCGACATGAAGCGCCTGATCGCGTTCTCCTCGGTGGCCCACATGGGGTTCATCATGTTGGGCATCGCCACCCTGACCGACTTCGGGATCAACGCGGCGGTGTTCGGCATGGTCGCCCACGGCCTCATCACCGGCATGTTGTTCTTCGTCGCCGGCTCGATGAAGGACCGCTACCACACGCTCGAGATCAAGCGGCTCGGCGGCTTGTTGGTGTCGGCGCCCCGCATGGGCTGGATCCTCGGCTTCGCCACCATGGCGTCGCTCGGACTGCCCGGCCTCGCCGGCTTCTGGGGCGAGTTCCCGGCCATCCTGTCGGCCTACGACCCCGCCGTCGCCGCAACATTGGAACGCAGCAACCTCGGCCAAGAACTCGCCACCGCCGGTCCGGTCGCCCGCCAGGCCGGCGTCG
>JBKEAI010000034.1:0-47414 GCA_047972145.1 Microthrixaceae bacterium | reverse complement strand
CAAGATCAGTCGCACCGCCTGTGTCCCATGGCTGTTGGTGATGTGCGTCGCAGCGTGACACGGGCTGGTCACAACCAGGGAACACACACCCGCCATCACGCACCCCCAAAGCTGTGCGCTGAGCCGGAGTGAACAGTCGCCGCCTACGTCCCCAGTTCAACGGTGAACCCGTCGGGTCGACACCGACGGGTTGCAGGAGTGCGTCACACAGCAACACCGCCGCAGTCGCGGTGTCGACAGGGTCACCGTCAGCAGTGCGCACAGAACCTGGTTTGCCATCACGATCCACCGGCAACGTCACCACAGCTTCGGTCACCGCTGTCGGACTCGACGGGTCAGGGTCGGCTCCGCGGCGTAACAGTTCGATCACCGCGCGTGCTCGCAACTGTTGGACAGTCGGCATCTGCTCGCCGGTGAGCTCGCATTCGGTTTTCGCGGCGCGGTATTGACGGTCACATTCGGTGTCGATGATCCGCCGTGCGACCACCGCGTCAGCCCCGGTGAGGTCCATCACCAGATGCAGGCTCTGCCCGTCTGTTGCCATAGATGCTGTGTTGCGGTCCCCCAGGTCAGGCTCCGGGCCGTCTTCGTCCAACAACTCCACCCGTGCTGTAAGCCACGCTTTGAAATGGCTGAACCGATGCCGGCAGGCATAGCTGATGATCTGGTCCTGCACCTCCAACAGTGCTGTCTCAACACGGGGGTTGGTCACCGCTGCGACAGCGTCGACATGATCAACAGAAATCCGCCCTTTAGCGAACGCGTCTGCGAGTTGTTCGAAACGCACCAACACCGCACCGACACGTAGATCACGGGCCACAACCCGGTGCGGTAGGTGACAGCGGTTCGCTTTCCACCCCTTGGTACGCAACCCGCGCACTGTTTCGGTGGCCCCGGTGATATCCAAACGGTTGATCGCAAGAGCTGACAGCGCGTCGACCCGGCGACGCACCCCCTCGAGCGCCACCACCACATCCATCAACTCCCGGCCATCAACGCCCGCGAGTTCCACCCCAGCCACACCATCGAGAGCCTCCACCACCCCCGCCACACACCCAACCACACCGGCCAGAGCGGCCAGAGCGTCTGGATCACTCTCGGGTTGACCATCGCCGGTTCCACAGCCGGTACCACCGACCCCGCGATCCGAACCGGTATCCGCCTGCTCAGGATCACCCGCCTGCTCGGGATCGCCCGCCTGCTCGGGGTCGTGCACCTCACTACCTCTATCGAACATACATTCGAGTATCGCATGGGGGTGAGACACGGACTTCAACTACTCCACGCAACGAGCTCTTCAAGAGGTCGTTCTGCACAAGTCGATCCCGACCACCGCTGCACCACCAGCTGTCACCACCGCCAGCTGTCACCCCCGACCCCCGGACACATCCACATGTCACAAGGCAAGCTCACAAGCGTTCCGATCGGTCTCGCTCCACTGAAAGGGCGAGCGACACGACAGCTGAACTGTGTGCGCGACCTCGTTGTGGGAGCGTTGGCGCCATGGGTTCGATGACAGCGCAAGCCTTGGCTGCTATCGGTGGTGCCGGTGCTGTCGCTGTGGGCACCGCGGGTGTGGGGGAGTTGCGCGAGGCGATGGATGCGATCGAGCGGCGCCGCGACGCGGGGTTCGACGGGGGTATGGCCTTCACCTTCCGCAACCCGGCCCGTTCCGCGGATCCGACGAGTGCACTTCCCTCCGCGCGCGCCGCGCTCGTCGCGGCCTACCCGTACAGCCGTGGGGCAGGGGGTGGGTCCGTGGTGTTGGAGGCAGAGGTCGCGCGCTATGCGACCAGTGGTGCCTACGACGGCCTGCGAGCGGCGTTGGAGGCCGGGGCCGAGGTGCTGCGCAGTTGGGGCCACAGAGCGGTGGTCGTCGCCGATGACAACGCCCTGATCGATCGCGCGATGGCGCTGCGCGCTGGGCTGGGCTGGATCGGGAAGAACACCAACCTCCTGGTACCGGGCGTGGGCAGCTGGGTCGTATTGGGCTCGGTGCTGACCGATGCCGAGTTGGAGCCCGTGGCGGCTGGTCAGTCCCTTGATACGGTTCGGCCCCCACAGGTCGGGTCCGGGCGGTACGGTGCGCCAGGCGCGCAGGCGGAGAATGGTGCGCCGGCCACCCAGGCGGAACGGGGCTGCGGAGGGTGCACCCGCTGTCTCAGCGGATGTCCGACCGGCGCGTTGGTGGCGCCAGGGGTGCTCGACTCCGGACGGTGCCTGTCCTGGCTGCTGCAACGCACGGGGTCTTTTCCGCGACAGTTCCGCGTGGCGTTGGGTGCCCGAATCTACGGATGTGACGACTGCCAGGAGGTTTGCCCACCCTCGATGGTCCACGCTTCGGTCGTCCACACTTCGATGGTTGATGGCGAGGATGCCCGAGCGGGTTCGCATGCCGGACGGGTTCCCATCGAGGACCTCCTGCGGTGCGACGACACGACGCTGTTGGAGAGGTTCGGTAGCTGGTACATCGCCCGCCGGGATCCACGCTACGTGCGTCGCAACGCCCTTGTGGTGCTCGGCAACGTGCTCGCGGAGCTCGATGGTCACCACCGCTCACCGGGTGCGGCCGCCGGATCCCCGGTGGGCGATGCCCTCGCGGTGGGCAGGCATCTGCTGGAGGACTACCTGGACCACGAGGATCCGCTGATGGTGGAACACGCCGCCTGGGCGGCGCGCAGGGCAGGATGTGACGAGCTGCTGACCATCGCTCCGCGAGCAGCGCATGCAGAGGTTCGAGCGGAACTGGCCCGACCCCATCCGCGGTTGGCCGGTTCCTTGGTGGTGCGCAGCGCAGCCCGCGAGACTCGCGGCGATGCCCCCGAACCCTGACCACCCTGGCGACGCGGAGGTGGTCGGGTCGGTCGCGGATGCCAGGGCGGCACAACAACAGCGCCAGCGCGCCATGCGCTCGGAGCGGGCTCATGTGCTCGAGTCTCGATTCGCTGCGGGTGCTCCCGGGCGGTGGATCGAGGTCGCATCCTGGTCGTGCACCGTGTGCCTCGCGGTCGTGTCGATGTTGGCGCTGGCGGATCCGGACCGCTTCCTGTCGATGTACTTCGGGGTCGTGTTCGGGTTGTTCGTGGCGGGTGCCGCGCTCCTGGCACTCGACGTGATCCTCGCCGCGGTACGCAGCACCACCCACACGATGGGCATCGGCGGGCTCTTCTTCCTCGTAGGGGCCGCACCGCGGCGGGTCCAGTGGTCGCTCAACGGCTCCCTCGCGGCGTCGGTGGTCGTGTCGCTGGTCATCACGGTGGTGGGCCTGTCGACGCCCGAGCTCGCGTTCGGCACCCTCGTTCCAACCCTTCAGTTGTCTTTCAGTGGTCTGTGGGGAGTGCGCCACGGCTACTTCTCAGAACGCGTCGATCCACCAGGTGGCGGTGTCCGAACATGAGCCGTGTGCTGTTGTTCACAGGCAAGGGTGGTGTGGGCAAGACGACCACAGCCGCGGCCACTGCCCTCGATTCAGCCCGGCGCGGCAACCGCACCGTGGTGACCTCCGCGGACCCGGCGCATTCGCTGGCCGACGTCTTCGACGTGGCCCTCCGCAGCGATCCGGTCGAGGTCGCTGCGGGCTGCATGGCACAGCAGCTCGACGTCCTGGAACGGATGCAGGACTCGTGGGGAGAGGTGCGATCGTGGTTGGTCGAGCTGTTCGAATGGGCGGGGCTCTCCGGGCTCGTCGCCGAGGAGCTAGCGGTGCTGCCCGGACTCGACGAGCTCGTCTCGCTCATGGAGATCGAGTCGCTCGCGGGCTCCGGTGAGTACGACGTCGTGGTCGTGGACTGCGCACCCACCGCTGAGACGATCAAGTTGTTGTCGCTGCCCGAAGTTCTCGACTGGTACATGCGTAAGGCGTTTCCCGCCTCGCGTCGCCTGAGCGGTCTCATGCGGCCCGTGCTCGGCCGCATGAGCGACATCCCGCTCGCATCCCCGGAGGTGTTCGACGCGGTCGAGGACTTCCACCACAAGCTGGTGAAGGTCCGCAACCTGCTGACCGATGGGTCGCGCACCACCGCCCGGATCGTGGTCACCCCTGAACGGGTGGTTCTCGCCGAGGCACGCAGGAGCCATGCGTACCTCGCGATGTTCGGCTACCACTGCGACGCGGTGGTCGTCAACAGAGTGCTCGGCGCGCAGCACACCGACCCGTTCCTGAGTCGTCTCCACGCATCGCAGGCCGAGCAACTGGCAGGTATCGGTGAGTCGTTCGCTCCGCTCGCGGTCCTGCGCAGCCCGCTGGAGCCCTCGGAGATCATCGGGGTCGAAGCCCTCGGTGCTCACGGTGCGCAGCTGTGGCGACAGCTCGATCCACTGGGCCACCACGCCCCCGACTCGTCCCTCGAGGTGGACTTCTCAGGTGCTGAGCCGGTGCTGGTGCTGCCGCTGCCACACACGAGCAGCGATGCGATCGATCTCGTGCAATCCAGGGGCGACGAGCTGTCGGTGTCGGTGGGGCCATACCGCAGGAACCTCTCGCTGCCCGCGGCCCTCAGCGGTCGTGAGGTGCAGCGCGCAGCGCTCAGGGACGACTCGCTGCGCATCGAGTTCGGGCCGTGCACGCCTTCAGCGGGGCGTACATGATGGGGGAGATGGGACCAGACGACAACGCCCAGCACCCGCCGGGAGGCGGATCGAAGGGCGTGGAGCACCTACAGGCTGCGGGTCGCGAACTGATCGCGGCCGCGCGGGCATTCCTCGACGTCGCCGAGGACGCGATCGAGGACACCCGTGTGGTCGAGGATGCCGGTGCGCTCGTGCGTGATGTCGTGCAACGCCTCGGTATCGACACAGACAGGTTCGACACAGACAGGTTCGACACAGATGGGGTCGGCACAGATGGGGTCGACACAGACGGGTTCGACACAGATGGGGTCGACCTGCGTGATCGGCGTTCGGGGACCTTCACAGGTGATGAGGGTGACACCGGTGGCGTCGGACCCGTCGATTCCGGTAGCGGGGGATCAACCGGAGGGAAGGCCCGTTCACAGAAGGGGAGCAGCAGGACCCGGGTACGTCGAATTGATGTGGAATAGCATGTCATGTTGTTGGTTTGGGGAGGTCGCATCAACACGGTTGTCGCATCCACGGTGTTGAACCCGGCGGCGGCGATGGTGTCGACGGTTCCGAGCCGAGGAGTTGAACACGACATCACCGGGCCGGATCCCGACGTGGACCGGAACCGGGGCTGAGACAGACGCATGGTGCCGGAGGTGCCATTGACCCCAGGAGCAGGCGATCCCACCGTGGTTCCGATCGTGATCCGGTCGTTGCGCGCACGGTCCGCCGACGCGGGTCAGGTGGTGCTCGGCGCTGGTCTCAACGTCATCACGCGCGCCGGGCCGGCTGATGTGGCGGCGGTGGCGTCGGTGTTCGAGTCGTTGACCAGGGCGAGCGTTCCTTCGTTGCACGCGGTGGTCGAGGTGGGGGCGACGGTAGGTGAGATCGACGAGTGGTTCGCGCAACGGGTGGGCACCATCGGCGTTGCCCCACCGGTGCTCAACCTGTCGACGTTCGCCCCGCGGCGCGACGGTCACGCCGAACCTGGATCCGCGGGCCACCTGTCGGCCCCACACCTGGGCGACAGGTCGGCGCCTGATGACCACCTGGCCGGCAATCCGGCAGACAACGAGGCCAGGTTGCTCCAACTCGAAAAGGCGGCCGGTCGACTCCGCTCCGAGATTGCGCTCATCCAGCGCGAGGTCGAGCGCGAACGCGACAACGGCGCACCATCGGGAGGGACGGCCGGCCCACCGCTCTCAGTTGATCGGAAATCCGGTTCGCGGCAACGTCTCTGGGGTCGCAACGACCACGGCACTACCGGAGGCAGCGGTGGTGGGTTCACCGAGCGCGGCGATGTCGACGCACAGCTCGACCGCCCCGGCGGGGGATTGCATCCCGCGGACGTCGCGGTCATGTGTGCGCGTCTGCGCGACCTCGGTGGCTCATGGTCGGTCCCGGGGTTGGAGGACCTGGTGCGGCGACTGGACGATGCCGCGGCCCATCGCCTCTATGCGATCCACCGCGAGGAGGCGCTTGCCCAACTTGTGGCCGAGTGCGAAGCAGCGATCCGTTCTGCCGAGCAGTTCCTCGCGGAGCCCGGCCCAGGAGCGCCCGGCGCGGATCCCGCAGAGATGCTCGCCGAGGGGACGCGCCAGGCGCGCACCATCGCCAGGATCGACCTCTTGTCGGAACTGGCGGAGTTCTGGCGTTCCAAGGGTGACGGACTGGACGAGTTCGCCGCGGCCTCCGCTGATCTGCTCGAGGAGGCCAACACGACGCTCGAACGTGCGGGGCGACCGCGCGTCGCCACGCTCTCGCGTGCGGGTACAGCGATCCATGAACTGGTGGATATCGCCCGGCCGAGCGCGGAGGCACATGCGATCGAGGATCTGACGCGTTCTCTGCGCGGGTTCGTCGGTGCCGACGCAGCGGGTCTCGAGGGTGAGGAACTGGTGTCGCTGGCCGAGGCCCGCCTCGGAGCGGGCCCGGCACCCGATGCGCAGGTGGGTGACACGGGTCGGGTGGGTGACACGGGTCGCGCCGGTGCTCCGCGGGAGTCGATCGAACGCCGGCAGCGGTTGGATCGCCTGGCCGACACCGAACAGCGCCTGGCCGACGAGCTCGCTGTGATCGAGGAGGCCCGGGCAGCGCTCGAGCGCGGCAGGGATGCGATCGAGGCCACTCTCGGCGCACCGAACCCGTTTGCCGTCGGCCCGTTCGGCTCGGCTCCGGTCGGTTCGGCCCCGGTGTCACCGACAGCATCGGGGCTGGTCGGCCGGATCGCCGAACTGTCGCTCGTGCCCGGCAGAGCGCTGCTCCCGGTGCTGGTGCTGGACGCAGCCCGGTCTGCCACGACCGAACTCGGATCGGCTCCGCTCGGCGCCGCCCCGTTGGGGGTCGCTCCACTAGGCGACATGACAAACGTCGGTGACCCGCTGTCGGAGGGATTGGTCGAAGCGTCGCGGGCGGGACAGGTCGTGTGGGTCACCGCCAGGGACACGGTCCCACATGCACTGTCCACATCGGGTGAAGATGTGACCCACATAGAGCTCCGCTGAGGCGGAGCCAGGTCTGCGGGGGCATCGTCGCCCTCGGTGGATCCCGTGCATCGAACCTCCAGTGAGCGTGTCATGTCCCCAATCCGAGACCCGAGCAATGCGTCGCCGGTCACCGTCGCGCTGGGCATCGACATAGGGGGGACCAAGGTCCTCGGTGTGCGTCTGGCGCTACGGGAGGCGACCGCTCGACGGGAGGTGGCCGTGGAGGTCCTCGAGCGCATCCACCTGCCTGTCGCTCTGGGTGCCGGTTCCTCCCCCCGAGGTGTAGCGGCCCAGGTGGCCGACGTCGCATCGGTGCTGTCGGTGCACGACGTGGACATCCCGGTGGGCATCGGTGTCGCCGGTTACGTGGATCTGGAGGGAATCCCGCAACGTTCCCCCAACGTGCCACAGGTGGTCGGGGTGGACCTGAGAGCCGAGGTGACGCGGCGCCTCGGGGTGGTGCCGGTGGTCGACAACGACGCGAACTGCGTCGCGGTGGCAGCGGCGCGCCTGCGTCGTGGAAGCGCTGGGGACCTGGTGGCGGTCACCTTCGGAACCGGAATCGGTGCGGGGTTCATGAGCGGGTGGCGGCTGGTGCGCGGGGCCCACGGCTTCGCAGGGGAACCCGGCCACATGGTCGTCCAACGCGATGGCATCCCGTGTGTGTGCGGCCAGGCCGGTTGCTGGGAGCGCTACGCCTCGGGGAGTCGGCTCTCGGATCTGGCGGCGAGCGCGTTCGCGTCCGGAAAGGTGCGCACACCCACCCAGGTTGACAGCGCGCCGGGCGGCGCGCCCCGCTCGGTACGCGCCGGTGAGCTGCTCGTCGAGGCCGCCCGTTCGGGAGACCCCGGTGCAATCGAAGTGCTGCACGAGTTCTGCGGATGGCTGGCGCTCGGGATGGCGAACATCGTCAACCTCGTCGATCCGGAGGTCATCGTGGTGGGCGGAGGGCTCAGCGTCGCGTTGGACGTGCTGGGTGGACCGCTGCGCACCGAGATGGAGCGCAATCCCACCATCGCGGGCCGGATGCCGGTGATCGAGGCGGCACCGATGGCGGATGCCTCGGGTGCGGTCGGAGCCGCCCTGATGGCCCTGGAAGCCGCCGGTGGGGATCCCGAAATGGGCTCCGGCGCGAGCGGGTCCACGGGTTAGCGTTCAGCCATGGAGTTCCGCCGGATCACCTCGCTGCCGCCCTACGTGTTCACGATCATCGACAGCCTCAAGGTGCAGGCGCGGCGCGACGGCAAGGACATCATCGACCTCGGCTTCGGCAACCCCGACCTGCCATCGCCGGACATCACCGTCGACAAACTCGCCGAGGCAGCCCACAACTCCCGGAACCACCGCTACTCGGCTTCGCGTGGGATCCCCAAGCTGCGCCAGGCGATCGCCGGTTACTACTCGAAGCGCTTCGGGGTGGAGCTCGACCCCGAAACCGAGGTGATCAACACGATCGGGGCCAAGGAGGGGTTCAGCCACCTGATGTGGACCCTCGTGCAGCCCCACGATGCGGCGCTGGTTCCCGCGCCGAGCTACCCGATCCACATATTCGCGCCTCTGTTCGCCGGTGCGAACGTGCGGGAGATCCCCCTCGGCACCGGCGAGGAGTTCTTCGACAACATGCTGCGGGCGTGGGAGTTCAGCCACCCCAAGCCGCGCGTCATCGTGCTGTCCTTTCCACACAACCCGACCACCACGTGCGTGGACCTCGAGTTCATGCAGAGGGTGGTCGACTTCGCCCGGGAGAAGGAGGTCGTGCTCGTCCACGACAACGCCTACGCCGATCTCGGATTCGATGGCTACCGCCCGCCTTCGATCCTCCAAGCCGAGGGAGCCAAAGAGGTGGCCGTAGAGCTCTACTCGATGACCAAGTCCTTCTCCATGGCCGGATGGCGGGTGGCGTTCATGGTCGGAAACGCCGAGGTGGTCGCCGCGCTCGCAAAGCTCAAGTCCTACCTGGACTACGGCACGTTCCAGCCGATCCAGATCGCGGCGACGGTCACCCTCAACGAAGCCCCGGGGTTTCCCGAAGAGGTCAACAAGGTCTACCAGGGTCGGCGCGACGCGCTCTGCGACGGGCTGAACCGCATCGGGTGGGAGGTGGAGCCCCCGAAGGGCACGATGTTCACCTGGGCGAGGATCCCCGAACCATATGCGGACCTGGGCTCGGTGGAGTTCTGTTCAGAGCTGGTCAGGGATGCCCAGGTGGCGCTGTCGCCGGGTGTGGGCTTCGGGCCCGGTGGTGAGGGCCATGTCCGGTTTGCTCTGATCGAGAACGAACAGCGGATCCAGCAGGCCCTTCGCAACCTGCGCCGCAGCCTCACGAAGTTGGGTTGAGCCGCGGGCCGGGCGGTTCACTCGCCGGCGAAGCCGTTGCGACAGATCGCCACGACGAGATCGGCGATCTGTTCGGCCGACAACTGCCCGTCGGATCCTCCAACGTCGTCGAGGTAGTGCATCGTGACCTGGTGCGTGACCCCGAGGATGCCGTGTGCGAGCGCCTCTGGGTCCCGCTCAGGGATGAGTCCGGCATCGATTGCGGCCCGCAGGTGCTCGACCGCATCCGCGACGTGGCGACGTTGGCCGACACGGATCGCCTTCGCGAACGCCTCGTCGGTCCGCGCGAACTCGAAGAGCTTGCGGAGGTCAGGGTTGTGCGCCATCCAGATCGCCCCGGCGCGGATGCCCTCCTCGACGCGGCGAACCGGATCGTCGATGTCGCCGATCGCTCGGCGCTGGGTGCGGCGCAGGTCGCTCTGGGCGCTGCGGAGGATCTCTGTGAAGAGCTCTTCCTTCGATGAGAAGTACCAGTAGAAGACGCCCTTGCCCACGCCCAGCCCGCTCACGATGTCGGCCACCGATGTGGGGTGGAAGCCGTCGTCGGCGAACCGCCTGGTGGCATACGCGATCAGCTGTGAGCGGCGCTCACGACCCCTCGCCGTGAGCCGACGGCCCGGTGCGCGATCGGTATGGGTCGAAGCGCCAGCGGTCGCAGCGTCGTCGTCGGTCACTCGCACGGTGGTCACCGTAGTCGCCCAACTTGACCGGGTGGTCAAGTTCAGGTTGTGTTCATCGGTGAAACCCGTCACCGGGCACGAGCGGTGCCCCGCGTGAAGGCACATCGGCCGTGACGACACGTACACACCGCCGAAACGCTCCCGACCCACAGCAGCTCTAGCGTGACGGCGTGATCACCGAGCCAACCGCACCCGACGCACTTCTGGCACTGCGGGTGTGGCTGCCCGATCGGCCGGGTGCGCTGGGAGCGGTGGCCTCACGCATCGGAGCGGTCGGTGGGGACCTCGTCGGCATCGAGATCGTCGACCGGGGCGCTGGGCGGGTCGTGGACGAGCTGTCGGTGGTGCTGTCGGATCCCGGACTGCTCGACCTGCTTGTCGACGAGATCCATGCCGTCGAGGGCACCGACGTAGAGGACGCTCGCTGGGTGGGTGATCAGGGCCGTGATCCCTTGATCTCGGCGCTTCGGATCGCAACCCGGTTCGCCCGCGCCGGCGATGGTGCGGAGCTGACCAGCGAGCTGTTGGAGGGAGCACTCACGCTTCTGCGCGGTGATTGGGTGATGCTCGTGGACACCGCAACCGACGAGGTTCTCGGCGCTTGTGCTTCGGCCGGATCCGATGTACCGACCGGCTCGTGGGCCTTCAGCTTTCTGCGCGGCATGGCCCACAGCGGTGCGGTCCCCGACGCCCCCGAGAGTCCGGACGACATGGCGTTCAGCCCGTTGGGAAGCAGTCCGCTCGTGTTGCTCCTGTCACGTCAGCGGGTTCCGCTGCGCAGCCGCGAACGGTCGGTGTTGCACGAGCTGTGCTCGCTGGCGGCGCTCCAGGGGAACCCACCTGCACCTTGCAGCGGGAGTCACCCGGGCTGAGGTACACCGGGCGCGCAGCGGTGACGTGGCGGGTCACTCCGGTGCCCAGTGCATGGACCGCTGTACGGCGCGATGCCATCGGGCGTGGGCGGCATCCACCTCAGCGCGCTCGTCGCGGGGCTTGAATCGCCGGTCGGCCGACCAACGATCCGCAACCTCATCGATGCTGTCGAAGATCCCCACTCCGAGCCCCGCGAGCATGGTGGCTCCCAGCGCCGTGGTCTCTGTGACCGCCGAACGTGCGACCGTGATCCCCAACAGGTCGGCCTGAAGGGTGCACAGCTGGTCCATCACGGCGGCGCCACCGTCGACGCGCAGCTCGGTGATCTGCACGCCCGAGGCCTCCACCATCGCGTCGACCACGTCGCGGCTCTGGTGCACGATCGAATCCACCACCGCCCGCGCCAAGTGAGCCCGTGTGGTGCCGCGGGTGATCCCCAGGATCGTCCCCCGCGCCCGGGGATCCCACCACGGTGAGCCGAGGCCCGTGAAAGCGGGCACCACCGCTACGCCGCCACTGTCGGAAACACTCTCCGACAGTGGCCCCACCTCGGAGGCTTCCTCGATGATCCCCAGACCGTCGCGCAGCCATTGGATGGCCGACCCGGTAGAGAAGATCGCGCCCTCGAGTGCGTAGTGGGTCACCAGCGGATCCCCCGAACCCAACATCGCACCGGGTAGCTGCCAGGCCACCGTCGCGAGGAGGGCGTCGGTGGGCGCGGGGCGCTGCTCACCCACGTTCATCAGTACGAACGAGCCGGTGCCGTAGGTGTTCTTGGCCATCCCCTCGCGCACACACGCCTGGCCGAACAGTGACGACTGCTGGTCGCCCGCGATACCCGCCACGGGGACACCGTCGATCAGCCCGGTCCCCGCCGTGCGACCGAACTCGCCCGCGGACGGCAGGACCTGTGGAAGGGCTGCCATCGGCACACCGAAGAGCTCGCACAGCTCCGGGGACCACGTGAGGGAGTTGATGTCGAACAGCATCGTGCGCGACGCGTTGGACACGTCGGTGGCGTGCGCGGTGCCGCCGGTGAGCTTCCACAGCAGCCACGAGTCGATCGTGCCGAAGCGCAGGTCGTCGTCGGCAACGACGCCGCCGGGGCCGAGCAGCCACTGGGCCTTGGTGGCCGAGAAGTACGGGTCGAGCACCAGGCCGGTGAGCTCGCGGATGCGGGGTAGGTGTCCGGCATCCTCGAGCTCCCGGCAGCGTGTGGTGGTGCGGCGGTCCTGCCACACGATCGCGTTGTGCCGTGGCTCCCCGCTGCGGGCATCCCAGGCGACGATCGTCTCGCGCTGGTCGGTGATACCGATGGCGGCGACCTCGGAATCCCGCTGTGGGTCCTCGCCGCTGTGGCTCGCGATGCGCTCGACCGCCTCGGCCAACACCTCGAGGGTCACCGCGTAGATCTCGTCGGGATCGTGCTCCACCCAGCCCGGCTGAGGGAAGTGCTGGGTGAACTCGCGGTACGCGGGGGGCAGCGCGACGCCTGTGTGGTCGGTCGTGAAGGCCCGAACACCAGTGGTGCCGGCGTCGATGGCGATGATCCAGGGCATCGGCTCAAGATAATGCCGACGGGCCCAGAGTACGGGCGCCCTAGCAGTCCTGGCGCAGGGCGTTGCGGCGCTCCGCCAGCGCGACGCTCTGGCCGGGGGTCAGCTCGGAGTCGTCGTCGGTGGGGTTGCTCAGGCGTTCCGCGTAGTCGCATGCGGTGACGGTGTTGACTTCGCCCCGCTCACCGGAGAACACCTTGAGCGGCTTGCCCTCGATGAAGAACTGAAGGGTCTCTACGCCTGGCAGCTCCGTGGTGCTCATCACGATCTGGCCGATGGCCAGGACCCTCGCGTCGCCCTGGACGTCCTCGAAGTCTGCCGAGAGGTCGACCTCGAGGATCCCATTCTGACCGCGGCGAGCGCTGAGCAGCTTGGTGTTCGCCGGCACCGAGCTCGACAGCGTCTCACCCTCGGACTCGTCGGGGCGGATCAACACGGAGTTCATGATCTCGGTGGGGTTCCGTGCCGGCACGCGGCGCCTGGTCGGTACCAGAGCACCGTTGGTGACCATGTAGACGTTGCTCAGCTGGTCGCCGGTGGGTTCGGAGGTCGGGGTGGTGGAGGTGGTCGTGGTTACCGGAAGGGCCCTGGGCTCGGAGTCGGCGGTGATCCCGCACGCAGCACCGACGATGACCAACACCGTCCCCATCGCACACAGCGCACCGCGGGCGTTCACCCACGCCGCCGATCGTCGTTGGCCGTCGCCAGGCCTTCGCCACCGGTCTCAGGGTTTCTCCCGCCCGGGGGGGTGCTGTCGTCGCCCGAGGCGATGGATATGGCGCGGTGCTCCCCGGTCAGGGTGAGTTTGTTGGTCGACTCCGGTGTCGCGTCGGACAGATCCTGCTCTTCGAGCTCGCTCCCGTTCACCTCGACCAGTGGCAGCTCGACGACGAAGCGTGCGCCCTGACCGCCGTCGGCGCGCCCTTCGACGAAGACCCTGCCCGCCTGGAGGCGGGCGTGCTCCGCGGCGAGCGCCAGGCCGAGTCCGACGCCGACGTCGGATCCCCGGGCGCCGCCCTGGTCGCCGCGGTTGAAGCGGTCGAACACGGCTTCGGCCTGTTCGGGTGGCACGCCGGGGCCGGCGTCCTCCACCCCGATCTGCACGGTGGGCTCGGCCAGTGGATCTCCGGGGTCGGGGTCGTGGCGCGAGATGGACACGTGCGTGGCGCCGTCCGCGTACTTGTCGGCGTTGTTGAGGAAGTTGACCAGGATCCTCGCCAGACGGCGGCGGTCGCACGCGATCACCAGGTCCTCCAGGTCGGGCTCCACCACGACGGGGATCTCCGATCCCGACAGCGACTCGACGGTGCTGCGGACCATGGGTACGAGCGCCACATCGTCCAATTCCAGACGCACCGCACCGGCGTCGAAACGTGAGATCTCGAGCAGGTCCTCGACGAGTTGGGTGAACCGGGTCACGTCGCTCTCGAGCAGGTCAAGGGCCTGCCCTGCACGTTCGGGCATCTCGTCACGGTTGTTGGCCAGTACCTGAAGGCCGGCGTTGAGGGTGGTGAGCGGTGAGCGGAGCTCGTGGCTCACGTCGCTCGCGAACCGCGCATCGCGGTCGATGCGCGACTGGAGTGCGACGAGCATCTCGTTGAAGTTCGACACCAGGGGGGCGAGATCGGGGTCGTGCCTGTAGTCGTTGTAGTCGATACGGGTGTCGAGCTGGCCCGCTGCTACCGACTGGGCAGCGAGGCTCACGCGCGTCAGGGGACGGATCGAATAGCGACTGGCCCAGTAGCCGAGGAGACCGGCGAGGATGGTCGACACGACAACCGCACCCGCCAGCGCGATCCGGATCGACGTGAGAGCGTCGGTGATGTCGCCCAGCGGGGTGATCTCGAAGTACGCGGCGTCCTGTTCGGGGATGGGGGCAGCGACCCCGACGACGGTCTCACCGTCTCCCTCGAAGCGCATGATCCCCGTCTCTCGCTCCTCCAGTGCGCGCGACAACAGAGCTGGAGGGACCTCCTCGACGGTATAGGTGCCGTCGACCGCCTGGGAGCTGGTTCCCCCGTCCCATACAGCGATCGCCTTGCCCGCGTCGGTGAGGTTGCTGAGTACGCCGAGCACGTCGTTGGGCTCCGCGGTGGACAGGTTCCGCCCTGCGACCTGGGTCATGTTCTTGAGCGTTCGCGACGCGGCGGACTCCTCGCGGGCGTCGAGGAGGGTCTGGCGCGCCACGGTGTACACGGTCAACGAGACTGCGATCGACAGGGCCAGCGAGACGACAGACACCGCCAGAGCGATCCTCGTTCGCAAACCGAAGCGGTACTCCGCGTGGGAGTGCTCGGCCGTGTTCATGAACCCAAGATGGCCCTGAGCGGTGCCCGTGTCATGTCACCCCTGGAGCTTGTAGCCGAGCCCCCGCACCGTGGCGACGTGGGTGGGGTTGGCCGGATCAGGCTCGATCTTCGTGCGGAGCCGTCGGATATGGACGTCGACGAGGCGGCCGTCGCCGAAGACCCCGTGACCCCAGACGCGATCGAGTAGGTCCTCGCGCGACAACACGGTGCCGGGTTGCGCGGCCAACTCCACGAGCAGCTTGAACTCGGTCTTGGTCAGGTGGACCGGTTCGCCGTTGCGCAGCACGAGCCCCTCCTGGGGGATCACCTCCAGCTCGCCGAAGGTGAGGCGGGGGTTGCCCGAGGGCGGGGTGCGGGCGCGACGCAACATGGCCCGGATCCGCGCGGAGAGCTCCTTGGGCACGAACGGCTTGGTCAGGTAGTCGTCCGCGCCGGCCTCCAGGCCGGCGACCACGTCATGGGTGTCGGCCCTCGCTGTGACCATCACGATCGGCACGTCGCTGTCGCGGCGGATCGACCTGCACACCTCGAAGCCGTCGATGCCGGGCAACATGATGTCGATGAGCACCACGTCGGGGCTGGTGCTCGCGAACTTGCCGATGGCATCCTCACCGGTTTCGGCCTCGACCACGTTCCAGCCCTCGTCTTCGAGGGCGAGCCGCACCGAGGTGCGGATCCGCTCGTCGTCTTCCACGGTCAGGATCGTCGTGCCCACGTGTGCATTCTCGCCCAAAAGCGAGCGTCCGACCGAACACCCGGCCACATGCGGGTGCGGATCGTGGGTTTACCGATCGCCCGCTGCGATGGGGCAGCTGCTGTCGGCACCCCAGCGGAGTTCTACAGGTGCGTCGACCGCGAGCCGATGCAACCCTGGGAGCGGAGCTGTGGCGTACCCGGGATGTGTTCTCCGAGACCCATCCCGGAGGTGACCGCGAACCTGGAGGAACCTGTGATCGAAGAATCGAACGGCGAACCCCGACCGGAGTCCCTCGCGGTCCTGGATGCACCACCGGAGCGCATCGGTCTGCTGCTGGCCGACGCCCGAACCCGGCGCGGACTCGGACTCGCGGAGGCGTGTCGACTCTCCGGTGTGCTCGAACCCGCAGAGATGATGGCGCTCGAGGGTGGGGCCTTCACGGTGGACTCGGAGACCTTCGAGGCCCTGAGCGGGCTCTACGGCGTGTCTCCATCCGACCTGGTTCCACCGCGCGACCACCTGGTCGTGGATCTGCGCGAGGGCTACCTTCGAGCCGGGGGCGAGATCTCGCTGCTCTCCGATGGCGTCGGTCGACACGACGTGCTCTCGCGCTACCTGGAGATGATCTGGGAGATCCGCAGCGTCGATCCGGGGACCGACCTGTCGTTGCGAGTGGCGGACATGGAGGTGCTGGGGGAGAGCTTCGACGACTCGCCTGCCTCGGTGCGCAGGGATCTCCTGGCGATGATGGGCGAGCAGATCCGCTCGGCACCGCGTCGGCGCGTGCTCGTCAGCCTCGGTGCGGCGATCGCCGTGGTGACCGGTGGTGTACTGATGTGGCAGGCCGCAAGTGGACCCGCGGCCGCCGAGCCGGTCATCGCCTCCAGCCCGGCGGTGGTCACCGCGCAGACACAACTCCCGTACGCGCCCGAGGCAAAGATCGGCGATGCCGAGGTGATGGAGCGCGGTGGCGACCAGCAGGTACGCAGCGGCGACCTGCCACCTGCACCGACGGCCGCGGTCGGTGACGCGGCGCTCCAGGAGCGCAACCCTGACGGCACCCCCGGCCCCCAGGGCCCCCGCTGAGGCGCACCGCGCCTCAGATCGGTTCAGACATCGATGGGCGACACACCGCAGCGGTGGAGCAGGGCACGTAGCTCCCCGACCCGCTCCGGGTGGCACACGAGAACGGACCCGGGGCGGACCTCACCGCCTTCGATGGCCTCCACAGTTGCGCCTGCCTCCGACGCGATCAGCCGGCCCGCTGCGAGATCCCACACCGAGAGGCCCGCCTCGTAGTAGGCATCGACGCGCCCAGCCGCTACCGAGCACATGTCGAGTGCGGCCGCACCCATCCGCCGTATGTCGCGAACCTGAGGCAGTAGTTCAGCCACGACGCGACCCTGAACCGCCCGTCGGGCCGGTTCGTACCCGAAGCCGGTCGCGATCAGCATCTGGGGGAGTGGACGGGGCTTGCCCAGGCTCAGCCTGCGGACCGGACCAGCAGGGTCCTGTGGGTCCGAGCACCAAGCACCCCCGCCAAGTCGCGCGTGGTAGGTCCGCCGATGGGTCGGGTCCGCGACCACCCCAACCAGGGGGATGGCGCCGTTCCACGCGGCGACCGATACCGCGTAGCCGGGGTGGTCGTACAGGTAGTTGGTGGTTCCGTCGATCGGATCGACGATCCAGGTCACACCGTCGGGGCTGATCTCGCCGCCGAACTCCTCGCCGAGCACGGCATCAGCGGGTCGGTGTTGGGCCAGGACCTCCCGGATCAGCCTTTCGGCGGCCGTATCCATCTCGGTGACGTGGTCGGTCTCGGTCGACTTCTGGGTGACACCCAGGTGCTCTGGACGTCGGTCGGTGATCAGCGTCGCAGCACCGTCTGCTGCCATGCGCGCGATCCTGAGCAACTCGTCGAGGGGGAACCCGTGCGGTTCCGCACCGGTGCCCGGTGGTACGTCAGCGCCGGACACGGATGGTGTTCCACTCGCCCAACGCACGCAGGGTCAGCACGGCGACCACGGCGACACCGCCCGCGAAACCGAGCCCACAGACGAGCAGGAGCGCGCCGGTGGCCAGCGGACCGAAGTTGCCCAGCCTGCCGAACGCAGCACCGATGAAACCGCCCGCAGCACCCCCGAGGAGAACCGATCCGAAAGCGACCACACGTGCCCACAGCGGCGGGAGCGCACTCTGGGGCCCGGTGGCGGACAACCCCCGAGGGGCCGTCTCGGTCGGGGGATCAGCGGTCATCATCGACATCGTATGGCGTGACACACTGGTGCGGTGAAGCGCTGGAGCGTCGGTGGGGCGGTGATCGAGTCGTCGGTACTGCCCGCCGCGGTACCCAACTCCCTCGACGGTGCACCGGGTGTCCTCATGGTGCAGAACCTGCGCCGTGGCGGGGCACTCGATTGGACACCGCCGGGAGGGGTGATCGACGGCGGCGAGTCGGTGATCGCCGGGCTCACCCGGGAGGTGCTCGAGGAGACAGGGTTGAGCGTGCGTGAGTGGACCGGACCGATCTACGAGATCGAGGCGGCCGCGCCGGGCTTGGGTTGGGAGTTGCGGGTGGAGGTGCACCGCGCCTTGCAGGTGATGGGAACCCTCGACATAGGAAGTGATCCGGACGGCATCGTCGTCGATGCAGACGTGCTGGCACACGACGACTGCAACGAGCGGATGCGAACCGCCCACCGGTGGGTCAGGGAGCCGTTGGTCGACTGGATGGCGCACCAGTGGAGCGGTACGCGCCGCTACAGCTACGTCGTCGAGGGCGACGACCCGTCGGATCTGAGGATCCTGCGCGTGGGGGACCCCGAAACCTGACCTCAGCGGCACTCCCCGGCGCGGCCGGGCCCGAATTAGTTGCCAGACCGACGGCGCGCCTGCTGTGTCGGCCGGTACCGTATGGCATCATGACGTTGACAGCACCGGGTTCACCGGCACGACGATGATTCAGGGGGATCTGCAAGATGCCGCTGTCTGAGGACGAACAGCGCATTCTGAGCGAGATCGAGAGCCAGCTCCGCGAGTCGGATCCCGGTCTGGCCGAGGAGGTGTCGCGCAAGACCGTCTACCGTGACGCGTTCGGCAAGCTCCGCTGGGCGATCGTTGCGTTCGTCGTCGCCCTCGCCGCGTCGGTGCTGCTGTTGAGTGTCGACTACCTGCTCGCCTTCGTGGGATTCCTCGCGATGTTCGTCGCGGCGTTGTACATCGAGCGCAACCTGCGTCGGGTAGGGCGTGCGGGGATCAACGAGGCGACCCGGGCGATCCGCCACAACAGCCTCCGGGACTACCTGGACAACGCCGGCAACAAGGCCCGCGACCGGCTCCGGCGCGACGACGACACCGGCGGGCAGTAGCAGAGCTGTACCGCCAGCTCTGGGCAACTCCAGATCTGTTCGAGCAGTTCGGATCCCCTTGGAGCCGGGTTGGTTCGGGGCCAGGCTCACGGCGTGGGGGATGGCCGGCCGTGGAATCGGTGGCCGTTCAGACCCCTACGGGTACCTCGGGCTCGTCGTGGGTCTGGTCTGGCTGCGCGAGCCTGTCCCGCAGGGCTGCCGCAGCGGCCCGGGCGGAGACAGCTTCAACGTTCGAGGTCTGCCGGCCCGACCAGCGGCGGGCCGACTCGAGGACTGCGAGCTCGACCAGTTCCGGCAGTTCGAGCACCTCGTTGCACCTCGCCGCGAACTCAAGGGGTGTCTCTGCAACGGTTGCGGTCATCCCGTGCGCGTCGAGACGCCGTGTCACCTCCAGCCACGCGCGTTGCACCGGATCAGAGCGTCTCGACGGTTGGTCTCCACGGCGTGAGGCTCCCCAGGCGAGCGCTCCGACGGCTCCGACAGCGACTACGGCGAACGCCAGTAGGGGGATCCAGATCCAGCTCCGCCGGTCGGGTTCGTCGGTCTCGCCGGTTCCGCCGGCGGAGACCTCCGAGGGGTCCTGCGCATTGCCCGGTGGTTGCAGCGCCGTCGTGGTGGTCGCGGGCGCTTCGCTGGTGGTCGCTTCCGGTGCGATGTTCTCGAGGCCGGTGGTGCCCTCCGGTGGCGCTGCCTGGGCGGCGGGGACCCCGGTCAGCTCGCTGGCGGCGGGATTGCCCCTGCCCGGGGTCGGTTCGTATGGCACCCAACCGATGCCCTGGTAGAGCACCTCGGGCCAAGCGTGGGCATGGCGTCCCCTCACAGCGAACGTCCGCGGCCCGCCGGGTTCCTCGGGCGGCTCGGAGTCACCGGGTGTGAAGCCCACCACGACCCTGGTCGGGAATCCCATCGCGCGTGCGCCCAAGGCGAAGGCGGTCGAGAACTGCTGGCAGAAGCCCGCGCGCGCATCGAGGAACTCCTGGAGCGGATCCTCGGAGTCCGAGAAGTCGACGGACTCGTCGTAGTCGAAGGTGCTCCGGAAGTGGTTCTGGAGTGCCAACAGCGAGTCGTGGGGTGTCCTCGAGGCGCGCGAGAACGCCGAGGCGCTCTCGATGAGCTGTTCGGGTGCACCCGATGTGTCGCTGAGCTCACCGTTGCGCCGTGCGGGTGAAGCGACGGCCAGGCTCGCCGGGTCCGGCAGGTCCACAGCCGAGGTGGCGAACTCCACAGCATCCCCGGTGTCGAGGTCCCCGGAGCGCTTGATCAACGACTCGGAGGCCGGATCCCAGTTGAGTTCGAAGTCGCTGTCCGCCGTGACCGGGTCGGGCGGCGATGGGATCCAGATACCACCGAGCGTCCTCACGTCCAAGGTGGTGGATCCGGGCTGGGCCGCCACCGGGGACAGCCGTCCCGACACCGGCTCGTAGGAGTTGGAGAGCACCCAGATCGCGTTCTCCTCGTCGTAGGTGTCGAGCGCGGTCAGGCGCCAGTACTGCGGCTCTTGGGCCTCCATGGTGAAGAGGAGCTCGTTGGAGCGCTGCTGGAGGTCCGAGCCGACCTCTACGAACGGAGAGACCACCGTGCGAGGCCCGGAATCGCCCAGGCCGCCACGTCGCACGTCGAGCACGGGATCGACCTCTACGGGTAGCAGCGGTGACACGACGAGCGCCGTGACCATGCCTGCGAGAGCGAGCCCCGACCCGGTGGCGAGGCGCGCGCGGGGGACCGAGCGCGATGCGGGGACCCAGCGTCCCGAAGCGTCGCGCCAGGCGGTCTGGGTGAGCGTGTACACCGCCACCGCTACCAGGAGGATCGCGGCTGAGCCCAGGCGCCACGACGACCGTCCGAGGAAGCCCATCCCGATGATCGCCACCGTGTGCGGTATCGCCGCCTGCACCGGTGAGTGGAAGCGCATCGCAGCGGTCGAGGCGAACAGCGCGAGTACCCAGATGAGCCCGCCGAGCGCGACCATGTGACCGAGGCGCGGAACCATCGGTGCGATGTCCTGGTCGAAACGTTGGAAGTCGTCACGGAGCACCTCCACGATGTGGGTCACCGACCCGGGGCTCGGCAGGAACCCCCATCTTTGGGCCGGTGCGGCGACCACCAGCAGCACCAGGAGTCCCAGGACCAGGTGGAGTACGTCACCGGCCCAACCGGGCAACGCGCTGCGCCGGATGACGACTGCCAAGGCCCAGGCGGCCATGGCGACCAGGGTTAGGGTCCGCACGGCACCCACGTCGGAGAACAACCGCACGGTCGACAGGGCCAGTGCGACACCCAGGCCGAGGCAGCCGAGCTCTGCACCCAGGTACCACGGTCCCCGTTGCAACAGGGCCGGGGAACGGCGCAACGTAGCGGTGTCGTCGCGAGTGTCCCCGTCGTTCAGCGACCCGGTTGCCGGCTTGTTGTTGTGCCTCACTGCGGTGACCTGCCGACCTCGGAACGCTGCGGTCCGACGAAGGCGTCCTGGAGCGCACGGGAGCCATCCCAGTCGACGACCGGTGCGAGTGCGGACCCATCCCTTGCCTGTCGGTCGCTTGCGGGTTGTGGCCTTGCGCGTTGTGGCCTTGCGCGTTGTTGCCTTCCCGGTTGTTCACCCACCGCGGGGATCCCATCCGCGGTGCACACGATCAGGTCGGTCATCCGCCGCAGGTCCGCGTCGGAGCGCAGCGAGGCGTCGCCCGAGCACACGATCGTGGAGCGCTCCTCGTCGAGGTTGTGGATCGCCCTCAGCGGATGTAGCCCGTCGGCCGGGTTGACCACAGCGAGGACGTCCAGGAGCTCGCCGAGTGGGGTGCCCGCGCTCGATGCGCCGCGTTCGCCGAGCCCTGGAGTCGTGGTGAGCAGCCTCACCGGTCGGCGGAGGTCGGTCGCTGCCACAGCGATGCTCGCCGCCACCTCGACCGAACGCTCGAAGGACTCGGTGGAGCTGATCGGACGTGTGTCCAACAGGATCAGCACCGGCACGTGCAGCACCGGCGGTTCGACCTGCACCACGTGGGCCTCGTTGCGGCGTGCAGAGGTGCGCCAGTGGATCCGGCGCAGGTCGTCCCCGCGCACATAGGGGCGCAGGCCGACCAGGTCCTCGTCTGCCTCGGCCCCGCCGATCACAGCAGCTGTGCGTTCGCCTGGCCCGGGCCGCGGTCCCGAGCCGCTGAGCAGAGTCCCGAGATGGTGTGTCCTGGGGCGCACCAGCACGGAGGCGGTGGTCGTCACCGGTGTGGTCGAACGCCAGATGGAGAGCGGGTCACGGTATTCGAGGTGTAGCGGTCCGATCTCCATGAGGCCCCGCCACGGTGTGGGCAGGGTGAGCGCGACGCCCGAGGACTCGCCGGCACGCAGCGATGCCACCCCGATGGTCCCGCTGCCTGCGGAGCCGAACCGCCCCCGCAGGCGCGCCGGAACGGTCCGCGTGCCCACGACGTTGTCGAAGCCAAGTTCGAGGGCGCAGGGATCTCCTCGGCTCACCGATGCGGGAGATGTGAGCGAACGCACCTGTGGTACCGCTCGGCGCCACCGATGGAGCCCCGCGGCGATCATCGCACAGACCCAGATGCCCAGGGCGAGCGCGGACAGCTCGGGTAGTCCGAACAGCCATGCGAGGGCCAGGGCGGCGAGGGTGCAGAGCGTGCACAACACCAACCGGATCGGCCCGAGTTTCACCTCAGCGCTCCGCGGCGGTCGCCCATCAACCGGTGATCGGGGCGGCGTCGATGAGGTTGTTCACGAATGCCGAGCTGTCGTTGCCCCGCGCGACCGCTGATCCCGACAACACCAGTCGGTGGGCGAGAACCGGCTCGGCAAGTTGCTTCACATCGTCCGCGGTGACGAAGTTCCGGCCCTGCGACGCTGCGTTCACGCGAGCGGCACGCAGCAGTCCGAGGCATGCCCTGGGGGACACACCGAGGATGACGTCGGGATCGTCGCGGGTCATGGTTGCGAGCTCGACCACGTAGGCCGCGAGCGAGGTCTCCACGTGCACCCCCTCGGCCGCGCGGGTGAGTGCCAGCACGCCGGCGGCGTCGACGACCGGTTCCACGCGCTCGAGTGCATGGGCGTGGTCCGATTCGCTCAGCAGTGCGACCTCGTGGGCCTGGGAGGGGTAGCCGACCGACAGGCGCATCAGGAAGCGGTCGAGTTGGCTCTCGGGCAAGGGAAAGGTGCCATGGTGCTCCGCCGGGTTCTGCGTGGCTATCACCATGAACGGCCGGGGGAGGCCCCGACTGGTTCCATCCGCGGTCACCTGGTGCTCCTCCATCGCCTCCAGCAGCGCCGACTGGGTCTTGGGGGAGGCCCGGTTGATCTCGTCGCCGAGCACGAGGTTGGTGAACACCGGACCGGGATGGAACTCGAAGCTCCCGTCCCCCGAGTTCCACACGGTGGATCCGACCACGTCGGCAGGAAGCAGATCAGGGGTGAACTGGATGCGTCCGACACCCAGGTTGAGCGAGCGTGCCAGTGCCTTTGCCAGGGTGGTCTTGCCGACCCCCGGTACGTCCTCGATCAACAGATGACCCTCGGCGAGGAGGCAGGTGAGAGCGGAGCGGATCACGTCGGACTTGCCGTGCAGGGCCCTCGCCGTGGAGGCAACCACCTGGTTGAACAGGTCCCCGAAACTCGCGCCGCGCGCTGTGTTGTTCTGCGGACGTGGGTCCGCGGTGTTGTTCTGCGGAGGTGGGTCCGCTGTGTTGTTCTGCGGAGGTGGGTCCGCGGCCAGGCTCTGCTCACCCCTGAACCCCGCTGGATCGGTCTGTGCCATCTTGGGGGGTCCTCCTGGGATTTGTGACGCCTGTCATGGGTCGCGGACAAGTGTGGCAGATGACAACCCACCGGACGGTCGCGGCCAGTGCTGTGGGAGCGGATCCGGTGGTGTGTCGCCAGCACGTAGGTTTTCGTGTGCCGCGCGGTGTTTCGCGCGTACCCCACTATCCAAGAGCTGACTCCCTGGTGAACCCGACCGACTCCCGACCGACCTTCTCCCGACCGACCGTCCTCGCCCTCGATGTGGGTGGCACCAAGCTCGAAGCCGGTGTGGTGCGCCCCGGTGGGGAGTTGCTGTCCAGACGACGGGTGGCCACCGGCACAGGCACCGCCGAGGAGCTGTTCGCCGAGGTCCTCGGACTGCTGAGGGCGGTACTGGGGGAGGCACAGGTCGACGTGGATGCGATAGGGGTCGGGTGCGGCGGTCCGATGACAGGCCCCGATCCGAGCGACGCTGCCGGCGGTGCTGCGACGGTGTCACCGCTCAACATCGCACAATGGCGGGAGTTCCCCCTCGGGCCCAGGCTCGCCGCGGAGTTCGGTTTGCCGGTGCGCGTCGACAACGACGCCAAGGCCCTGGCCCTCGGTGAGGGCGCGCTCGGAGCGGCAAAAGGCGTGGACGCCTACCTGGCGATGGTCGTGTCCACCGGTGTGGGTGGCGGGATCGTCCTCGACGGCCGCCTGCTCGACGGGGCCGCAGGCAACGCAGGGCACATCGGCCACGTGATCGTGGAACCGCGCGGTCGTGAGTGCGTCTGCGGTGCCCGGGGGTGTCTCGAGGCGGAGGTGTCGGGTACCGCGATCGCGGAGGTGACCGGCCGGCCGGCGGCCGAGGCCCCGCTCGAGTGGCGCATACGTACCGGGCGCCTGGTGGGCCGGGCGGTCGGCTCGGTCTGCAACCTGCTGGATCTCCGGCTGGCCGTGGTCGCCGGGTCGGTCGCGATCGGATTCGGTGAGCCCTTCCTGGCCGCGGCGCGCTCCGAGCTCTCGCGGGTCGCTCGACTCGGCTTCTCCGAGGGTGCGGAGATCCGCATCGGGTCCCTCGCAGGGGACGGCCCGTTGCTGGGTGCGGCCGAGGTCGGATTCGTCCGGCTGGGACTTGCCGACCCACCACCGTCGGGGGGGAGATGATGGTCCCGATCGGGAACCTGTCGAGGGCGGGAAGCCTCGAACTGGTGGTGCGGGTGGTCCTCGCGGTGGCGGCAAGGCCGACCCTGTGGCCGACAGCGACGGTCATGGCCCTCCGTCTCGCCGCGCCGCGCTGGTGGAGGCGTGCACCGTTCGTCCCGTTGCCTCCGACCGACTACCTGCGCTTCAGGCTCGTGACCAACTACGGCCCGCGCGCACCTTCGCCCCGCCGCGTTGCGGCAGATGTGCTCACCTACCTCCGTTGGTGCGCCGACGCGGGTGGGGCATAGGGGTGCCGCAGCGCAACCCGCCCGACGTGGGTCAGGTCGTGCAGGTCGAGCTGATCAGGGTGTCGGTTCCCCTCGTCCACCAGCACCGCTCCGCGCGGAGTCTTGAATCCTCGCGCGAGTCGGTGTTGGTCGTCCTCACCGATGCAACGGGTTTCGTGGGCCTCGGCGAGTGTCCCGCGATGGCATCGGGTGGCTACGTCGTCGAGACGATCGACTTGGCGTGGTCTGCGCTGTGCAACGACCTGGCTCCTTCGGTGCTGGCGGGCCGCCCGTCGTTCGCGGTCGGTGCGCCCGCAGCGAGCTCGTCGGTCGCCGATGCCCTCTTGGACCTCGGTCTGAGGAGCGCGGATCTGGGACTCACCGAGTGGCTCCACGGTGGGGTGCGGGTACCCGATCGGGCACCGATGGAGGGCGACGATCCCGGGACCACCCTCGAGTGGTGCTCGGTGCTGGCCGACGCCTATCTGGAGACAGACGAGGTGCTGGAACGGTCCCGGGCCGCCATCTCCCTGGGTGCGTCGATGCTGAAGCTCAAGGTGATCGAGCCGCGACGGTTGGTCGAACAGGTACGCGCGATCCGCTCGATCGCCGATGTGCCGATCGCCGCGGACGCGAACGGTTCCCTGACCCCTGCGGACGTCCTCATGGTCGACGACCTGTCGCTGGCGTACCTGGAGCAGCCGCTACCCTTCGGTACGTCATACGACCAACTCGCTCGCGTCACGGCCGACACCGCCACACCGGTTGCTCTGGACGAGTCGCTCACGTCGCTGGATGCGTTGTCGGACGCGCTGTCGCAGGGCGCGCTCGATGTGGCATCGGTGAAACCGGCGCGGATGGGCGGCCTGGTGCGAGCGGCACACTCGGTCGATATGTGCGCCGAGCGCGGGGTGCGTGCGTTCGTCGGAGGGATGTTCGAGCTCGGCGTCGGCCGTGCCGGAGCGCTCGGGTTGGCGACCCTCCCCGGATGCACCGAGCCCACCGACCTCGGTCCGAGCGCCGCGTACTTCGACACCGATGTCGTGGAGGCGATCCCAACCGACGACTCAGGCCGGTTGATCGTGCCCACCGGGCCAGGGATCGGCCGCACGCTGGGCTATGGGGCGCTCGAAGAGGTGATGGTGGACCGGGTGTTGTTGACCGGCTGAGGTCGAGCGGTGGTTCCCGAGCCAGTGTTCGGTGTCGTCGCTGGGGTGATCGTGCTGGGGTGATCGTGCTGCGCTGATCGTGCTGCGGTGATCGTGTTCCAGCCTCAGCTGCGGTTCCAGTCCCTCACCTGTCGGGTGCTGGGGGTGATGTCGATCGGTTCGCTCGGGGCGCCGTGTTCGACGAGGTCGGGGAGGAACTCCGCGAGGCGGTAGGGGATCGTGCGCTCACCCGACGCGCAGAGCTCATCGGGCGACCACCAGCGCTGTTCGCCGAAGGCTGCCGCCTCGAGGAACTCCAGCCCGCCCGGAGGGTTCGTGGTGCCGTCGCAGGTGGCGACGTGGATCCACTCGTCCTGGTCGAAGCGCATACCCCCGAAGCTGAACTCGACGCTCTGGGTCCAAACCACCGGGCCCAGTTGCGCGTCGCGGATCCCTGCCTCCTCCCAGAGCTCGCGCTCCGCTGCCTGTTCGCTCGATTCTCCCCGGTCGATCCCACCACCGGGGATCTCCCACCAGTGACCGCCGCCGGCTGCGGCCGGATTCCGTGCGCTGATGAGCAGGATCCGCCCAGCGGGGTCGAACACCACCACCCGGGCCGCACGTCGCCTTCCTGGCCAGCTCGCCATGTTCTGCTCGTCTCCCTGCATCGGGTGCCCACGCCCGATCGGTCGTGTTCGCTCTCGTCGTGTTCGTTCGGTCATGGCCGTCCGGTCACGCCCGGCCGGCCACGCTGGGTCGGTCACGCCCGGTAGCTCGTGGCGATCGGACGACTACATGGGCCGCGTGCACGCGCCGCCGGGGCTGCAGGTTACAGGTCACCAGCACCCGTGGTACCCGGCGGCCCCGTAGCAGCGGTGCCCGGTCGCCGAGTGAACGATCGGTGTCGTCGCGGTCACACTGGGTTGGTGGACCCGGCTACCTGGCGCATCGAGACAGCCGTGGCGTCAGCGGCTGAGCTGCACGCCATGGATGTCCCTACCGAGCGGCTCGTGCGGGTGAACCGGGTGACCGCCCCCTGCCTGGTGCTGGGCAGCCGAGGCGATCCGCAGCGGTACCGGGGAGTGCTCCGCAGGGAGGTCGAACTGGCGGTTCGCCGTTCGGGCGGTGGTGCGGTGTGGCTCAGCCCCGGTTCGCAGGTGTGGATCGACGTGGTCGTTCCGCTCGACGATCCGCTGCATACCCACGACATCCGCCGCTCGGCGGTGACGGTCGGCGAGGCCTGGATGCGGGCCCTCGAGATCGAGGACACCTCGGTGTGGAGCGCGGCGATGACCGAGCCGCGACTATCCGAGCTGGCATGTTTCGCGGGGGTCGGACCGGGCGAGGTCCTACACGGTGGGCGCAAGTTGGTGGGCATCTCTCAGCGCCGCACCTCCCGCTGGTCGCGCTTTCAGTGCGTCCTGTACCTCACCTGGGATCCCTCGCCCCTCCTAGCGGTTCTCGCTCCATCTGTTGGTCCGGGATCGCCGGGCACGTCAGGTGATCGGACCGCGTCGGCGACATCTGAGTGGGCACGCCTCGAAGCCCAACTGACACACGGGGTCGCCGTCCTGCCGCCCGGTCATCCCGCGCGCTGTGAGCAGTTCCCCGATCAGGTGCTGGCCGGGAGCCTCGCCGGAGCACTCGGTTCCCCCGCCTGACCCTGTTTCGGTCTGGCTCTGCTGTTTCGGCTGATCCTGTTTCGGCTGACCCCCGAACACTCCACTGCGCCCCACCCCGTGCTCCGGGTGGCGGAAACTGGTTCTTGCACCACTTTGCGTAACCGGCACGCCCCCGAGGGTGAGGAAATTCCGGTGAAATCACTTTCCAGGTGGGGATGAGTGGCTTAAGGTGGGGCGAAGTGGGGCCGAGAGGCGGCCTGTGGGAGCATTTGTAGAGTTTGGCCGGAGCTGTGGGGGAACCCATCTCCGGGGTGGAGCGCGGTGGAATCCTTCTGGGAGTACAACGAGCACAACATCGACGGCAAGGGCCGCCTGGTGCTGCCCTCGACGTTCCGCGCGAACCTCGAGGGGGGTGGAGTCCTGACCTGGATGGGGAGGCGGCTTGCCATCTACCCACCAGCGGTGTGGGAGGCGCGCCTGCGCAAGCTGTCGAACGACCCGGCCATCACTCCCAGGCAGTTCTCCCTCCTGAGGTCCTACGTCACCGCGTTCACCCCCGATTCGCAGAACCGGGTGACCATTCCTGCACGTCTGCGTGAGCAGTCGGGGCTCGACCGCTCCGTCGCACTGATCGGCATGGGTGACCACATCGACCTGTACGACCTGGATGCCTGGAAGGCCCTCGAGGTCGCGGAGGCGACCGAAGAGCTCTACGACCGCCTCACCGAGGCCAACTGAGGTGCCTGATGCCAGCAGCAACACCCCCGCTTTCGCTCACCGGCCGGTCATGCTCAGCCAGGTCGTCGGGATCCTCGAAGAGGTACCTGACGGCCTCTTCGTCGACTGCACCCTCGGCGGTGGCGGGCACGCCGCCGCGGTTCTGGGCGCCCACCCGGGGCTGCACCTGCTGGGGATCGACCGTGACGCAGCAGCGGTGGCGGCGGCGAGCGAAGTCCTCGCACCCTACGGATCCCGGATCGAGATCGTGCGCAGCCCCTTTTCGGCACTCGGAGCGCTGGTCGATGAACGCACTACACAAGGAGCAACTGCCGTGTTGATGGATCTTGGTGTCAGCTCACCTCAACTGGACGAACCCGAACGTGGGTTTTCCCACCGATCGGCCGCTCCGCTCGACATGCGGATGGATCGGCGCGGTTCGCTGAGGGCCGCCGAGGTGGTCAACGAATACTCCTTCGCACGGCTACGGCGCGTCATCGCCGAGTTGGGCGAGGAACGGTACGCGGACCGGATCGCCCGACAGATCGTCGATGCCCGCCCCATCGAGGACACCCGGATGCTCTCCGAGGTGGTCTCCTCAGCGATCCCTGCCCCCGCACGTCGCCGCGGTGGCCATCCTGCCCGCCGCACCTTCCAGGCGATCCGCATGGAGGTGAACCGCGAGCTGGGCGAGCTCTCCGATGCCCTGGAGGCTGCGGTGGGGGTGCTCGCCCCGGGCGGACGGATGTGCGTGCTGTCGTACCACAGCCTGGAGGACCGGATGGTCAAGAAGGCCCTGCGCGAAGCCGAGACAGGAGGTTGCACCTGCCCTCCCGGTCTCGATTGCGTGTGCGGCGCGGTGCCGACGGTGAGGCTTCTGCGGCGGGGGGCCATGAAGCCCTCGGAGGTCGAGGTTGCTGAGAATCCACGTGCGCGCAGCGCTCGCTTGAGGGCCGCTGAGGCGATCGGGGGTCGTGCTTCATGACCTTCGCGAGAAGGCCGCGGGCGATCCAGTTGGGGTTCGTCACCGTGGGGGCCGCGATCGCCATCGCGGTGTTCCTACAGGCACAACGCGTCAGCGGTCAGGAGCACATCGAGGACCTCCAGGCCCGCACGACCGAAGCGACGAGGCAGTGGTCCGAGCTGCGTGCCGCGGTGGCGACGGCGGAGTCACCCGCGGAGGTGCTCCAGGCCGCGGCGCGCGACGGCATGATCCAACCCGCGGCGGTCGTGGCGGTTCCCGCAGGCAGCATCGGCGGAGCCGGCAGGACCTCTGCGGCCGAGCTGCCCGGCGAGGTCCAGGGATCGAACGTCGCCTCCCCGGTCGGTGGTGCTCCGGCCGATCGAGCCGCCCAGGTGCCGGGCACCGCGGGAGCGGTGCGCTGATGCCGACGCGCTCGAAGCCGACGCGCGGCCGGCAGCCGACGCGCGGCCGGCAGGAGGCCGCCCGCGGCAGCTCGCGTCGTTCCCCACGGGGACACAGCAGGGGGCGCACGGACCCTCGTGGCACACACGGGTCCAGTGGCACCCGCGAGGTGGCGCACCGCGGGCGACCAAACCCGTCGGGCGACCGCAAGAAGCGCCGCGGCGGCTACACGAACGAGCGCGGTGGGGGCCGGGGCACCGCGCGCACCAGCAGGTCGCGGGTCCGCTCCAAGCCGCGCGGGAGCGATGCTGCGCGGCTTGGGGTGTCGCGGCGGCTCCAGTTCGTGCTGGCGCTCATGGTCGCACTCGCGGTGCTGCCGGTGTACAAGCTCCTCGGGGTGGTTCTGAGCGATGGCGACAGCCTCGTCGCCAGTGGCAAGGCCCAGGGTTTCAGCGAACAGCCGATCGCCGCACTGCGGGGCCCGATCCTCGATCGCAACGGCTCGGAGCTGGCGATCTCGCTGCCGCGCGTTCGGATGGCGGCCAACGCTCGTGAGCTGGGGGAGCTGTCCAAGGACGAGCAGGGAGCCGAGGGTCGCTTCGTCGAGATCCTCGCGAGAACGACCTCCGCGACCGAGGACGAGTTGATGGGTCTGCTCGATGAGGCGGAGCCCGATGATCCATGGGTCGAGCTCATCCCCCAGGCCACCGACGAGGAGGTCGACGCCGCGAGGGACGCCCTGCTGGAGGCCGGACTTCTCGACGCGCTCGTACTCGAGCAGACCTCTGTGCGGGACCATCCCTCCGGGGAATCCGGGTTGCGCCTGATCGGCACTCTCGGAGCGGACGGGCCGGGCCCCGGAGCGGGTGTGGAGCGCGCGCTCGATGAACAGTTGCGTGGAATCCCGGGGACCCGCACCGTGGAGTTGAGCCCGAACGGGGAGGTGATAGCGGGCAGCGAATCGGTCATCGACAAGCCCGCCGATGGCTCGTCTGTGTTCCTCACCATCGACCGCAACCTCAACTACGAGGTCGAACAGGTCCTCCTCACCGGTGTCGAGCGCACCGGTGCGGCGGGGGGCGTGGCGATCGTGGGTCGACCAGACACCGGTGAGCTGCTCGCAGTGGCCGGCGTGGAGCGTGACCCCGACACCGGTGAGGTCGCGCTCGCCGACTCCCCCAAGGCGTTCGCCGACGCGTATCAGGCGGGGTCGGTGTTCAAGCTGGTGCCGGTGTCGGCCGCGATCGACCAGGGCCTGGTGCAACTCGACACCGCGCTCTCGGTACCCCAGAGCATCACGCTGTACGACCGGACGTTCACCGACCACGATCCGCACCCGACCAAGGCGATGTCGGTACGCGACATAGTTGCGCACAGCTCGAACGTGGGGACGATCAAGATCGCGGAGATGGTCGGCAAGGAATCGCTGTACTCCGAGTTGCGCGAGTTCGGATTCGGGGAGACCACCGGGGTCGAGGCCCCAGCGGAGTCCTCGGGGATCCTGCCTCCCGTCGAGCTCTGGAACGGCCCCGACATCGGAGCCAGCGCGATCGGGACGCTCCAGTCGGCGACGGCACTACAGCTCTGGAGCGCCTACAACGTGATCGCCAACGACGGGACCTACGTGGCACCGAGGCTGGTCAAGAAGGTGGTCGGCGCAGACGGGGCCACCACCGGCGACGAGCCGGCTCCGCGTCGCCCTGTGATCGCTCCGGATGCCGCGGCGCAGGTCGAACAGGCCCTCATGGCCGTGGTCACCGAGGGCACCGGTAAGAACGTCGCGATCCCGGGCTTTCCCGCCGCGGCCAAGACGGGTACGAGCCGCATGCCGTCCCCCGAGCGCGTCGATGGCGAGGACGGCTACATGTGGAGCGACGGCCGCTACCACTACCTCAACGCCTTCACGGGATACCTGCCGGTGGATGCGCCCCAACTTTCGATCACAGTGCTGCTCGAGGATGTCGACGGCGGCCTCACCGGTTCGACCGGTGCGGGTCCGGTGTTCGCCGAGTTGGCACGCCTCGGGATCCGGGAGCTCGGAATCGCTCCGAGTCGTGTGGGAGGGACCGATTCCGGCGGCGACGGAGCCGTGAGCGGATTGCGTGCAGAGCCGGCATCGGCAGGATCGCAGCGGGCGTTGTCGCCGGCGGGCAGGAACCCCGACAGCGAGGTCGAGGTCGGATCCGACGGTGGTGCCGACGCGCAGCAAGACGCGCAGCAAGACGATGTCGGTGCCGGCGCTGACGGCTCGTCGAACGGAGACGATCCGGACACCCTCGATGGCTGAGGGAACCGACGATGGCTGAAGGCGCGGGCGCTCGGGTCCCTTCCGGAGCTGTTCTGGGTGAGCTCGCCGCGGCGCTCGGGGGTGAGCTCCGCGGCGACGCGTCGGTGCGGGTGTCAGGTGCCACCCATGACTCGCGCAAGGTGAAACCGGGTTGGCTGTTCTGCGCCGTCGAGGGTGAGCTCCACGACGGGATCGACTTCGTGGACGCCGCCGAGCGCGCCGGGGCGACGGCCGTGCTGGCCCAGCGCGCTCCGCTCACCGGGCTCCCGTTCGTCTTGGTCGACGACGTGCGCTGCGCGATGGCAGAGGCCGCCGCGCTCATCCACGGCAAACCGGCCGACGCGCTGAGAATCGTCGGCATAACGGGCACCAACGGCAAGACGACCGTCGCGTCCATCCTCGGCGGCCTGCTCACCCACCACGGCTCCAGGACGCGCGTCCTCGGTACCCTCAGCGGCGCACGCACCACCCCAGAATCCACAGACCTCCAGGAACAGCTCGCTGCGTTCGTGCAGGATGGGACGACACATGTGGTGATGGAGGTGAGCTCACACGCGCTGAGCCTGCACCGGGTTGACGGCATCACCTTCGAGGTCGGCGTGTTCACCAACCTGGGTAGTGACCACCTCGACTTCCACGGCAACCCCGAAGCCTATTTCCAGGCCAAAGCAGGCCTCTTCGACGCGGGGCGATGTGTGCACGCGGTGTTGAACATCGACGACGTGCACGGTCGCCTGCTGGCCGACGCTGTCGAGATGCCGGTGAGTGGGTTCTCTGTGGACGCCATCGAGGACCTCACAACAGACTCCAGTGGATCGCGCTTCACCTGGCGTTCCCAGGCGGTTCACCTGCCGCTGCCGGGCAGGCACAACGTGGCCAATGCCCTTGCCGCTGCGGAGTCGGCCGCTGCACTTGGCATGGGTGTCGAGGAGATCGTCGCTGGCCTCTCCGCAGCCGAAGCGGTTCCGGGCCGCTTCGAGGTGGTTCGCGCTATGTCCGATCAGGTGACCGTCGTGGTCGACTATGCGCACACCCCCGACGCACTCCAGAACGCGCTCGACGCAGCCCGCGGGCTGGTCGATCCCGGCGGGTCGCTGGCCGTCGTGTTCGGCTGCGGTGGTGACCGTGACCGTGACAAGCGCCCCGCGATGGGTTCGGTGGCCACCCGTGGGGCCGACCGCGTGGTGCTTACCGACGACAACCCGCGCTCGGAGGATCCGGTGGGGATCATCGAGGACATCCTCCGCGGGTGTGATGATTCAGTGGTGGTGCAACACGACCGTAGGGCGGCGATACACATGGCAGTCTCGGGTGCCGGTGCGGGCGATGTCGTGCTGATCGCAGGCAAGGGCCACGAGACCACCCAGCAGTACGGGGACCGGGTCGAGCGCTTCGATGACCGTGTAGTGGTCGCCGAGGAGCTCCGGCGACTCGGTGGGCAGCGGTGATCCGCCTACTGCTCGCTGCGGGCCTCGCCTCCGCGGTGTCGTTGATCGGCACCAAGTTGCTGATCACCGCGCTCACCAGCCGCCGGATCGGCCAACCCATCCACGAGGATGTTCCCGAGGGCCACACCGTGAAGGCGGGCACCCCCACGATGGGTGGCCTCGCGATCGTCGCCGGTTGCATCACCGGCTACGTCGTGTCGGATCTCTACGACGGCGTGTTCACGTGGACCGGGCTGATCACTGTTCTTGCGATCGCCGGCGCCGGGGTGGTCGGCTTCCTCGACGACTGGTTGAAGATCTCCCGGGAACGCAATCTGGGATTGAACAAGCGAGCGAAGATGGTCGGGCTGTTGGTGGTGGCGATCGGCTTCGCACTGCTCATGTTGTGGCGCACGAACGTCCACACGACGATCAGCTTCACCCGCTGGGACGACCTCGGCATCAACCTGGCCCACTGGGCCTGGGCGATCTGGGCGGTGCTGCTGATCGTCGGCTCTTCCAACGCGGTCAACCTCACCGATGGCCTCGACGGGCTCGCCGCGGGGTCGGGCGCGCTGGTCTTCGGTGCCTACGTGTTCATCGGGTACTGGATATTCAGGAACCCGACCTACGGGATCTCGGTGGGCCTCGACCTCGCCGTGGTGGCCGCGGCGATGATGGGGGCGTGTGCGGGGTTCCTGTGGTGGAACGCCGCGCCGGCGCGCATCTTCATGGGGGATACGGGTTCCCTTGCGATCGGCACCGGTCTGGCAGCGCTCGCTCTGTCGTCGTCGACCGCCCTGTTGCTGCCGGTCCTCGGGGCGGTGTTCGTGCTGGAGACACTCTCGGTGATCATCCAGGTGGCGGCGTTCCGCACGACCGGTAAGCGGGTGTTCCGGATGGCTCCGATCCACCACCACTTCGAGTTGGCGGGTTGGCCCGAGACCACCGTGATCATCCGTCTCTGGATGATCACCGGTGCGACCACGGCGTTCGGGATCGCCTTGTTCTACAGGGAGTTCCTGCGTGCGACGGGTCTCAACTGACATGTGCGCGTTCGAGATGGCACCGGTTGTGCCGTGAACGCCCCAGGCTCGCTCGGCGCTGGCTGGAGCGTTCCCGAGAGGGTCGCGCTCGTCGGGATGGGTGTGACCAACCGCGCCGTCGCACGTGCCCTGGTCACCCGTGGCCACACCGTGGAGGCGCTCGACGACGGCGGCTCCGCAGGATCGGACCTCGCAGCGGAGCTGGGCTTCAAGTTCCATTCCGATGCCAGCCCGGAGGTGCTGCGTTCCATCCTCGAGCGCAGCGGTGCGTTCATCGCCACTCCGGGTCTCCCCGACAGCCATCGGGTGTTCGCCCTGGCGGCGCAGACCGGGACACCGTCGCTGAGCGAGTTCGACCTGGCGGCCGCGTGGGACCATCGTGACCTGCTCGCGGTGACCGGCACCAACGGCAAGACGACCGTGGCGATGCTCACCGAGGCGATGCTCGAGCGTAGCGGTGTGCCTAGCGCCGCGGTCGGGAATCTGGACGTGCCGCTGGTCAGCGCCATCGACGATCCCAGACCGTGCTGCTTCGTGGTGGAGGCCTCGTCGTTCCGGTTGGCTCGCAGTGCCCGTTTCGCCCCACGCGTGGGCACCTGGTTGAACTTCGCGCCGGATCACCTGGACGTGCATCGCGACCTCGACACCTACAAGCGCGCCAAGGAGCGGATCTGGTCCGCCCAGGGCGCCGACGACGTGGCGGTGTACAACGCGGATGATCCCGTGATCGCGGCAGCGGTGCGCACGACCGGGATTCTCGCGGGGTCGGTCGTGTCTTTCGGCCTGGACCGCTCCACAGAGGGGGTCCCCGACTACCACGAGCGCGACGGATGGTTGGTGGGACCGGGCGGGCTGAAGCTGGTCGAGGTCTCCGGATTGTGGTCCGCGCTCCCACACGATCGTCGCAACGTGCTGGCCGCTGCCGCGACGGCGATCGCCGGCGGGGCGACGGTCGAAGGTGTCGCGGGTGCAGCACGGTCGTTCGAGGGGCTGGCACACAGGGTGCAGGCGGTGGCCGAGATCGATGGCATCCGCTACCTCGACGATTCCAAGGCGACCACACCGCACGCGACCCTCTCGGCACTCGAGGGCTTCGAGCGCGTCGTGCTGATCGCCGGCGGACGCAACAAGGGCGTGGACCTGACCCCGCTGGGGAGTGCGTCGAACGTCGTGGCCGTGGTCGGTATCGGAGAGGCCGCCGAGGATGTCGTCGCCGCTTTCGAGGCGATCCCGAGTGCGTTCGCCGCCTCCATGTCGGAGGCCGTCGACGCGGCGAGCGGCTTCGCTGCGCCCGGAGATGTGGTCCTGCTCTCGCCGGGGTGTGCCTCCTTCGACTGGTACGACTCCTATGCCCAACGGGGCGACGACTTCGCGCGGGCCGTGAGGGAGCTGGCTGGGTACGGCGATGCTGACGCGAGGAGGGGATCGTGAGCGACCAGCGAGCGAAGCGTCGGGGTACCACGGTCGCCCGTACGGCCTCCACCCGGAACACCCTCACCCGGAACACCCCCACCCGGAGCGCTTCCGCGCGGAGCGATCCCACCCGGAGCGCTTCTGCGCGAGGGCGTGACCGCAACTCCAGGCAGGCGCGGCCGACCGAGGAGACGATCCTGCGCTGGGCTCTTGCGGTGCTGCTCGGACTGGGCGGCTTGATGGTCTGGTCCGCCTCGTCGGTCACATCCCAGCGCGACAGCGGCAACACCTGGTCGGTGCTGGCGAAGCACTCGATCTACATGGCGATCGGCCTCGCTCTGGCGTTGTTGGCCTCGCGCATTCCCCTTCGGGTGTGGCGGGAGCGTCTCGCCCCGCTCCTGTTGGTGGTGTCCTTCGCCGGGTTGGTGCTGCTGGCGGTGCCCGGAATGCCCCTGGCCACCGAGGTCAACGGTGCAAGCCGCTGGCTGAGGGTGGGCCCCCTGGGATTCCAGCCGTCGGAGCTGGCGAAGCTCGCGCTCGTGCTGTGGCTTGCCCAGTACCTGGTGACGCACCGCAGCACGCTCGCGCAGTGGTCGGTGCTCAAACGCGCCGCCTTCGTGGCCGCACCGCTGTGCGCACTGGTGCTGGTGGGCGACGATCTGGGTACAACCCTGTTGCTCGGAGTGATCTTCGCTGCGCTGTGGTTGCTCAGCGGAGCGCCCGTGCGTCAGGTGATGGCCGTCGGCGGCGCGATGCTGGGGGCGGCACTGATCTCGATCACCTACCTGGAGGGGTTCCGCGTCCAACGTGTGCTCGCCTTCTTGTCGCCGGAGGACCATGTGTCCGGTGCCGGCTACCAGACGCTGCAATCCCAGATCGGCTTCGCCTCCGGTGGCCTGTGGGGCCGTGGTCCCGGCGCATCGAAGGCCAAGTGGGGCTTCCTGCCCGAGTCGCACACCGACTTCATCCTCGCGGTGATCGGTGAGGAGATGGGCCTGATCGGAACGATCCTCATCATCGGTTCGTTGATTGCGGTGGTGGCTGCGGGCATCCGGATCGGCAGCCGTACCCGCGACCCCTACGGCCGACTGGTCGCATACGGGATCTCCGCTTGGCTCGGCGTGCAGGCGGGCGTGAACGTCGCCGTTGCGGTCGGTGCCCTGCCGACCAAGGGGATCCCGTTGCCGTTCGTGTCCTCGGGTGGTACCTCGATGATCGTGTCCCTGTTGGCGGTAGGAGTGTTGTTCTCCATCTCGCGCACAAACCAACCGGCGGACCCCAGGCGCCGGCAACGCCCTGCGCGTGCACGGTGAGCCAGACCGAGTACCTGATCGCGGGAGGGGGTACCGCAGGCCACCTCCTGCCGGGCCTGGCGGTGGCCGAGGAGTTGGTCGCGCGCGGCCACGACCGGGATCGCATCACCTTCGTCGGTTCGCAGCGGGGCCCCGAGGCGGACGCCGTCCCCGACGCCGGGTTCGAGGTGGTGCTGCTGCCGGGCCGCGGCATCCAGCGGCGCTTGTCGTGGCAGAACGTGCTATCCGCGCTCCAACTCCTGCGGGCGGTGTTCACCGGTATCGCACTGGTGCGACGCAGACGGCCGCGGGTGGTGCTGGTACTGGGCGGCTACGCATCGGTGGCATGCGCTGCGGGAGCGGTGCTCTGGCGTGTTCCGATCGTGGTGGCAGACCAGAACGCCCGCGCCGGAGCGGTAAACCGTCTGGCGGGACGCTTCGCCAGGGCGTGTGCGGTGCCCTTCGCGTCGACGGACCTACCACACGCGGAGGTGACCGGTAACCCCGTGCGCCCGGAGTTCGTCGAGATGGGCCGACAACGCGATCCGCAGGGGGCCCGGGTGCGGCTCGGCCTTCCCCGGGAAGCGACGGTGCTCGCGGTGTTCGCGGGATCGTTGGGAGCTCGCTCGATCAACCGCGCGGTGTGGGGGGCGGTCGGCGCGCACTGGAGTGGGCCCCGGTTGACCGTGCACCACGTGATCGGTGACCGCGATTGGCAGACGCGCCCGACCGACCTCGTCGTGGCCGACGGGATCGACTACCGGCCGGTGCGCTACGAGCACCGCATGGCCGACCTGATGGCGGCGGCGGACCTCGTGGTTTGCCGGGCGGGAGGAACCACCGTGGCCGAGCTCACGGTGATGGGCACACCGGCGATCCTGGTCCCACTGCCGATAGCCACGCGGGATCACCAGAGCGCCAATGCCGCCGAACTGGTCGCGCTCGGAGCCGCCGTGAGCGTCCCCGATGCAGAGCTCGACCCCGCGCGCTTCGCATCGGAGGTGATCGCCATGGTGAGCGACCCCGCACGTCTCGAGTCGATGGCTGCCGCGGCCGCTCAAGCCGGTCACCCACAAGCGGCCTCCTCGATCGCTGATCTCCTCGAGGCTCACGGTAGGCGCAGCGATGCGGGGACGGGCAATGGTGCGGGGACGGGCAATGGTGGGGGGCGACCCGATGGCCGCTGACCAGGGTCGACCTCGGTCCGAGCTGGACCTCTCTGTGCCGAGGCGGATCCACGTCGTCGCCGCAGGTGGTGCCGGCATGAGCGCCATCGCCCGTGTCCTCGCCGGTTCCGGCCACCACGTGAGCGGCTCCGACTCATCCGACGGAGCCCGGCTGAGGAGCCTCGCCGCGATCGGTGTGCAAACGATGGTGGGCCATTCGGCGGGCAACCTCGGCGACGCCGGCGACCTCGACGCACTCGTGGTCTCCAGCGCCGTTGGAGAGGACAACGTCGAGGTCGAACAGGCCCGTCGTAGCGGTGTGCCGGTGTACGACCGTCGTCGGTTCCTGCCGCTGCTGGCCGATCGCCAGCCCCTCCTGTCGGTGAGCGGCACCCACGGCAAGACGACCACGTCTTCGATGCTCGCGGTCGCCCTGCGCGGTGCGGGCGTGGAGATCTCGTGGCTGATCGGCGCGGACGTGCCGGCACTGGGTTCGCCCGCCGCATACCACCCGGGGCCTTACCTCGTGTTGGAGGCCGACGAGAGCGACGGGTCCTTCCTCGCTTCACCGCGCGCCGGTGCGGTGGTCACCAACCTCGAGGCGGACCACCTCGAGTACTGGGGTGACTGGGAAGCGCTCCGCAGCGGATTCGTCGAGTTCGTGGAAGGGACCGACGGCCCGGTCGTGCTGTGTGCGGACGACCCCGCAACGGCGGAGCTCGCGAGCTGTCGCGCCCGGGACCGCATCATCACCTACGGCACCTCCGGGGCAGCCGATGTGCGCCTCGGCGCGCTGGACGAGGGCGCGGATCACTCGTCGTTCCAGCTTCACAGTGCGGGACGCACTCGGGAGGTGACCCTGGGCATGCCGGGCCGCCACAACGCGCTCAACGCCACCGGCGCGCTCGCCCTGGTGGACGCGCTCGGCCACGACCTCGACCGTGCGGCGCAGGCGTTGGCATCGCACTCCGGGGTGTACCGACGCTTCGAGACCCTCGGCCGGTCTGGCGGGGTGAGCGTGGTGGACGACTACGCACATCTGCCCAGCGAGGTCGAGGCGATACTCGCGGCCGCCCGCTCACGTTCCAAGGGGCGTCTCGTGGTGGTGTACCAACCGCACCGCTACTCCCGCACCCAGGCACTGGCTGGATCCTTCGCCGCCAGCTTCGTGGATGCGGATGTGGTGGTCATCACCGAGCTGTACCCCGCCGGGGAGAAGGCGCGCCCCGGTGTCAGCGGCCGCCTGGTTCTCGACGCCGTGTCGGCGCAACATCGGGGGCCGGTGATCTGGGCGGCGGATCTCGATGCGGCAGCGAGCGCGGTGCTCGATCTCGCGCAGCCGGGCGACACGGTGTTGACCGTCGGCGCCGGCGACGTGCGGACGGTGGGTGAGATCGTGCTGGGAGCGTTGGATGCCTCAGGGGAGCGACAGTGAGCGAACCGGCGCAGCGGTCCTGGTTGCGGGCACTGGACGAAGCGCTCGGGTTCCTCGGAGAGCGGCTCCGGGGTGACGAACCGGTAGCACCGCTGTGCACCTATAAGGTCGGGGGTGCCGCACGCCGCTTCGTCGAGGTGGCCGACGAGCGCGAGCTCGAACGAATCGTGCATGCGGTCGCGGCGGCGGGGCTGGGGCTAAAGACGGTGGTGATCGGCAGGGGATCGAACCTCCTCGTGTCGGATTCGGGCTTCGACGGGCTCATGTTGCGCCTCGGTGAGTCGTTCACCGCGATCCGCATCGAGGGCACCACGGTCGAGTGCGGGGCGGCTGCGAGCCTGCCGGTGGTGGCGCGCCGCACCGCAGCGGCGGGCCTCACCGGGTTCGAGTGGGCTGTGGGTGTTCCGGGATCGATGGGCGGAGCCGTGTCGATGAACGCCGGAGGTCATGGCTCGGACATGGAGGAGGTCGTCTCGAGGGTCCGCGTTCACCACCCCGTCAGCGGGAAAGCTCTCTGGATGTCGCCCGAGCTGATCGACTTCGGCTACCGGGGTACCGCGCTGCCGCCAAACCAGGTGGTGAGCAGGGTCGATCTGGCTCTTTCACGAGGGGATCGCGCCGACTCTGAGGAGCTGATCGCCGAGATCGTCCGTTGGCGGCGCGAGAACCAGCCCGGCGGACAGAATGCGGGTTCCGTGTTCACGAACCCGCCGGGGGACTCAGCGGGCCGACTGATAGATCAAGCGGGGTGCAAAGGCCTGCGCATCGGCACCGCGGAGGTTTCCACCAAGCACGCGAACTTCATCCAGGCGGACCGCGGTGGCTCGGCGGACGACGTCGCTGCATTGATGGCCGAGGTGGCCAAGAGGGTGGCCGACACCACGGGCGTGAGGCTGCTCCCGGAGACCCGAATGTTGGGTTTCCGACGGTGACCGACACTCCGACGCGCCGTCCGGTGGAGGCCGCGCCCGCCGTGCAACCGCGTCAGCGGCGATGGGAGCTGCCGGGTGCCTGGCAGATCAAGAGATGGGTGCGACGCTCGACAGACCGTCTGACCGCAGCACGCCTACGGCGCTCTGCACGCGAGGAGACGTCGTCACCCCCACCCCGGGAGAACCCGCCGCACGCGGTCCTGCGCAGGCGCTCGGCACAGGCGCCGTCGCCACCCGTGGAGGAGGTCCATCCGCGGATCGCCCAACGGCGTGCCGAGGTGTCTGCCCAAGCGCCGCGCGGTGACAGGGAGTGGGGGGCCGCGCGGGTGCTCCGCTGGGTGTTGGTCTCCGTGACGCTGCTGGTCACCGCCGTCGCAGCCGCTCTGTTCTCGCCCTTCGCGGACCTCGATGAGCTGACGGTCGTGGGCGTGACGGACGAGCCGGCGTCGATCGTGCGCGAGGCGACGGGTCTCACCCCCGGAACCGCGATGTTCGGAATCAGGCCTGCGGAGGTGCGCGGCCGGCTCGAGTCGATCGGGTGGGTCACCCACGCGGATGTGGATGTGAGCTGGCCCGACAAGGTGACCGTGACGGTGACACCGGCCCGACCCGTCGCGTTGCTCGACAGCGGCACTCTCGACAAGGGCGATCTCGACAAGGGCAATGGAGCCCTCCGGTTGCTGACCTCGGCGGGTGAGGTACTCGACCGCGATTCGGCCGGTCCGCTCATGGGCTTCGCCGGCGGTCTGCCGACCGTGACCATCGAGGGGTCCGAACCCGCCGGTTCCGCACTGGCGGCAAGGCTGCTCCAGGAGCTGCGACCCTCGACCCTCGGGGCTCTGGAGGGACTGGACATCGTCGGAGACTCATCGGTGGTTCTCGAGTTGGCGGCCACCCGCCTGCCCGACATGGGCGACATCGACGGGCCCGAAGGGGACTGGAGGATCGAAGTCGACATGGGTGATGCGAGCGACCTCCCCGCGAAGTCCCTGGCGGTCGAATCGATGCTCGACGGCACCGTCGAGCGCTCCTGCATGGAGCGGGTCGACGTGTCGGTGCCCACCCGGGTGACCGTTCGCAGGTCCGCCGGATGTACGATGCCCGACGGCGAACAAGCCACGGAGGAGGGTGAGGATCGTTGAACGGCCCCACGATCGGCCGTAACCTCAAAACCAGCGGTTACACGCCGACGTCATACACAGGACCACCAGCCTGTAAACGGTCAACCTCAACCTGAACCTCGACCTCAACCTCACACCAGCCGCCGGAGGCACCCGCATGGCCCAGAACCCACAGAACTACCTCGCCGTGATCAAGGTCGTCGGCATCGGTGGCGGCGGTTGCAACGCGGTGAACCGGATGATCGATGCCGGACTCAAGGGTGTCGAGTTCATCGCGGTCAACACCGATGCACAGGCCCTGTTGATGTCCGACGCGGACATCAAGCTCGACATAGGCCGTGACCTGACGCGGGGCCTCGGTGCAGGCTCCGATCCAGAGGTCGGGCGCCAGGCTGCCGAGGACCATCGCGCCGAGATCGAAGAGGTCCTGCGCGGAGCCGACATGGTCTTCGTGACCGCCGGCGAGGGCGGTGGTACCGGCACCGGTTCGGCCCCAGTGGTCGCCGAGATCGCCAAGCAGCAGGGTTCGTTGACCATCGGAGTGGTCACGCGACCGTTCAACTTCGAGGGGCGGCGTCGGGCGGTGCAGGCCGACCAGGGGATTACCCGCCTCAAGGAGAAGGTCGACACACAGATCGTCATCCCCAACGACCGTCTGCTCAGCGTCGCCAACGAGAAGACCTCGGTGCTCAACGCGTTCAAGATGGCCGACGAGGTGCTCCTCCAGGGTGTGCAGGGCATCACCGACCTGATCACCACGCCGGGGCTCATCAACACAGACTTTGCCGATGTGCGGATGATCATGAGCGATGCGGGTAGCGCCCTCATGGGCGTGGGCTACGCCTCCGGGGAAGGGCGGGCACTGGAAGCAGCGAGGCTCGCCATCTCCTCACCCCTGCTCGAAGCTGCGATCGACGGGGCGCGGGGGATCCTGCTCAACATCTCCGGTGGGAGCGACCTCGGTTTGTTCGAGGTGAACGAGGCCGCCACGGTGATCCACGAGGTGGCCCATCCCGAGGCCAACATCATCTTCGGTGCGGTGATCGACGACGAGCTCGGTGACGAGGTCCGGATCACCGTCATCGCGGCGGGCTTCGAGCGGTGGGATGAATCACGGCCCGGCCGCACTGGGAAAGGTGAGACATCGACCAAGGGCGACCTGGGTTCCACCGATGCCTTGGACGATCCGCTCGCGGACGTGTTCGGATCCGCGGAGGGCGACGACGAGGAGGCCTTCGGTGAAGACGACTTCGACGTCCCCTCGTTCTTGAAGTAGCCCGTAGCTCTCCGGGCGTCGACGTTGGCCGACCTAGCGGACTTCGCGATCAGTGCCGGTGACGGCACACCGATCAAGGTCCACACTGCGTTCACCGACCGCTGTGACGGCGACCTGTCGCGCCAGGCCGACCCCACCGTGGTCGAAACCCGCAGGCGCGCTGTGGTGGACCTGCCGTGGGTGGCAGTCCACCAGGTCCACGGCACTCGGATCTTCGAAACGGGTTCTGTCGGTCCGGGTGCTGTCGGTCCGGGTGCTGTCGATCCGGGTTCTGTCGATGACGACGTGGATCTCTGCGCGCGCACCCTGGAGGTGCGCGCGGATGGGGTGCTCACAGGACGCGCCGGTGTCGTGGCGTCGGTCCAGGTGGCCGATTGCGCACCGGTGCTCATGTGGGCTCCGAGCGCTCGAGGTGCGGTAGTGGCAGCGGTCCACGCGGGTTGGCGTGGCCTGTACGCCGGGGTGCTCTCCAACGCTGTCGCGGAGCTCGAGGTCCGGACCGGCTCCGTTCCCAGATGGAGCCTCGGCCCGTGCATCTGCGCGACCCACTACGAGTTCGGCGAGGACGATCTCGAAGCCATGGCGGACCGTTTCGGGGCCGGGGTGCGCGCACGCACGGCGCAGGGTTCGCCCGCGTTGGACCTGCGCGCGGCCGTCGCGGCTGCGATGCGAGACTCCGGATGCGCCGCGGCGGTGGGACCCACGCCGGTATGCACCCTCGACTCGAATCGCCACTGGTCACACCGCGGCGACGGGACGCCATCGCGGCAGGTGGGAGCCATCTGGTGGCAGTACGAGGCAGGCGGTGAGAGGTGATCGAAGGAGCGCTGGAGGAACTCACCGGGCGCATCGCAGAGCGCAAGGCCGCACTCGAGGCGCGGATCTCGAACCTCACCGACAGGGAGGTGACGGTGGTGGCGGTCACCAAGGGCCATCCACCGGAGGTGGCGCTGGCGGCGCTACGTGCCGGATTCGTGCACCTGGGCGAGAACTACGCCCAGGAACTGGCGGGCAAGGCGCGCTTCGTGCACGAGAGCGATCCGGATGCGGTGCCCTCGTGGCACTTCGTCGGACGACTCCAGTCCAACAAGGTCAGGCTGATCGCCCCCTACGTCACGCTCTGGCAGACCGTCGACCGGTCGTCGTTGGTCGGGGAGATCGCCAAGCGCTCACCCGGCGCGGACGTGCTCGTGCAGGTGGACCTGGCGGGACTGACGGGCCGCGGTGGGGTCCAGCGGGGCGACCTCGACGCACTGGTGTCGGCGGCCGGGTCAGCCGGTCTGCGCGTTCAGGGTCTCATGGGGGTGGGTGTGCCCGATGATCTCAGCGCAACCGCCGAGGCATTCAAGTGGCTGGAGTCCGAGCGGGCACGCCTGGGTCTGGAGGAGGTGTCGATGGGCATGTCGGGTGACCTCGAGGCGGCGCTGGCAGCGGGCGCGACGATCGTTCGCATCGGCACCGACCTGTTCGGCGAGAGGGTTCGCACACCCCGCTGACACACCAAGGCGCCGTGGTGCCCGCGCACAACTACACTCTTGCCCACCACTCTGGAGGACGCACTGACCATGCCCAAATGGATGGATAGCGCCCGGGATTTTCTCGGGTTGGGAGAGGATCCCTACTACGACGACGATGCCTTCTACGACGACGACTCGGATGACGACTTCGTCGACGAACCGCTCGAACGGACCGAACCTGCGCCTCGGCGCGGACCGCGCCCGACACGTGTGGCCGACCCCGATCCGACCGATTGGGACGACGGTGACGGCGGTGTACGCATGATCCGCAACGCTCCCCTCGACGAATCGGCGCCCGCTGTCGCTGCGGTACCGAGGGCGCCGGCCAGGGTCGACGGCGACCGTGGGGTCGTCCGCCCGCTGCCGGGTTCAGCCAAGCCCGAGGTGGTCTCACCTTCGCGTTTCGACGACGTGCAGGCGGTGGCTGATGCCTTCAAGAACGTGCAGCCGGTGATCATCAACCTCCAGGGGGTCGACCGTGAGCTCTCGCGCCGGCTCATCGATTTCTCGAGCGGGCTCTGCTACGGCCTCGAAGGTGAGATGGAGCGGGTGGCCGACCAGGTGTTCCTGCTCACGCCCCGCGGTGCGGAGGTGTCCGCGGACGATCGTCGCAAGTTGGCGGAAGGCCAACTCGACGACTACGACCGCTGATGGCCCTGGTCCTGCTCGCCCTCAACATCCTGGTCTTCCTGGTGCTCGCGAGGATCATCGTGTCCTGGCTGCCCCCCGGGGGGGAGTTTCTCGAATCGGTACGCGGATTCCTGGTGTTGGCGACCGAGTGGCTCCTGGGTCCGATCCGCCGGGCGATACCTCCGCTGCGCCTTGGTGGAGCAGCTCTGGATCTCTCACCGCTGGTGGTCATCATCGGGATCCAGATCCTCTCGGTACTTTTGGTGCGTTGACACCCACTCGGAAGGCTCCTCGCATTGAAGCGGGTGTGCGATGGGCGCGCGTTCTAACATCGGTCCCATGGAACTGAGCGAACTGACTCCCGAACTGTTCGAGAAGACCGAGTTCACCGAGCGTCGACGGGGATACGACATCGACCAGGTCGAGACCTTCCTCGAAGAGACCGGTACCGCGGTTGCCCAACTTCTGGTCAAGTACCGCCAGCTCGAAGAGCGCGCCAACAACGCGGAGGCCAGGGTGGCCGAGGCGGAGCGCCGTCTGGCGGAGAAGCCGGCCCCTGCGCCCGCACCGGCGCCGGCTCGTAGCGACAACGACGATGTCGAACGGGCCACGTCCACCTTGGTGATGGCCAAGCGCACCGCCGACGCGACGATCGCGGAAGCCGATGCGGAAGCGGAACGGGTCCGCCACGAGGCCACCACCCGTGCCGAGGCGATCCTCTCCGAGGCGCGTGCTACCGCTACCGAGGAGATCGATGCAGCCCGTCGGCGGACCACCGAGGTGGTCACCTCGCTCGAAGCCCGTCGCGACGCCGTGGCGGCGGTGGTCGAGGGACTGGAGCAGCGCATCCAGGAGTACCGGGGCCAGTTCGTCGACGCCTCCCGTGCCCTCCAGTCGGTTGCCGACGATCCAGAGATCCTCGTGGTGCGCCCCCGCATGGAGATCCCCGAGGATGCCAGCGGACACACACCGAGTGTCGACCCGGCCATGCCCGGCACCGGCGGAACAGCCCCGACGGCCCCCGCATCGGCTACGACCGCCTCCACGACCACCGCTACGAGGGATGCCGGATCGGTCGATCGCGGCGCATCCCCGGAGGCCTCGGCGAGGTTCGAGACCCCGGCGGTGGACCTCACGGACGCCACCGGGGTGCATGACACCGCAGCGGCGGCAGCGGAGGGGGGCTCCGCGCTCGACGCGGGCACATCTGGTTCGACCGCGGCCTCGGTCGATGCAGCGGCCAGGGAATCGTCGGTGATCGTGGACGCGGAACCTGTCACAGGTCAGACCTCCGATCGATTCCTCCGGGAGCTGGACGCCGCGGTCAACGAGGCTGGATCCCAGGGGGCCGAGGCCGATAGCTCGGGGGACACGATGTCGGCCTTCTTCGACGAGGACAAGGGTGAGAGCGGCCGCTCCCGCTTCGGGTGGCGCCGCTGAGAAGCCAGCGAGCACGCGTCTGCTCGGGTACTCCCAGGCCCGCAGCTGTACTGCGCTCGCGTGGGCCCTGTGCTGCAACGGCTAGGGTTCACGGCCTCAAGCCCGCCCCGTTCCCGAGGAGACGCCCGTGGCGCCTGCGAAGAAGACCCCCACGAAATCCAACAAGAAGGCCCCTGCCAAGACGAAGGCGTCCGCCAAGAAGGCTGCTGCAAAGACGAGCCCTGCCAGGAAGGCCCCGGCGAAGAAGAGTTCCCCCAAGAAGGCCGCTCCTAAGAAGAGCCCCGCCAAGAAATCCACGCCGAAGAAGCCCAAGAAGTCTCCCTTCGACGCGAAGTTCCTCGACGCTCAGCGCGAGATGCTGCTCTCGGAGAGGGCGGTGTTCGTGGAACAGGCGGCGGCGCTCCAGGCCGAGGCGGAGTCCCTCGCCCTCGAACGGGAGCCGGGAGACGTCCAGTTCGACGAGGAATCCGGTGAGGGTGACTCCGTCGCTGTGGAGCGTGACTTCGACCTCGCACGGGCGGCCTCCGCGAACCACACCGTCGAGGAGATCGACGC
>JBKEAI010000028.1:0-3522 GCA_047972145.1 Microthrixaceae bacterium | reverse complement strand
ACACGATCCGCCAACGTCTTCGAAATCGCAGCAGTCAACGTAGTCTTACCATGATCAATATGACCCATAGTCCCCACATTCACATGCGGCTTCGTACGCTCAAACTTCTCCTTCGACATGGGCTTTCTCCCTGGTAGGTGTTGATAGGCCGGAGGGTACCGGCAGTGTTCTGGCGCCGTATCCGGCGAGTTTGTAGCGGCGGTCGGACTCGAACCGACGACCTCTCGATTATGAGCCGAGCGCTCTCACCATCTGAGCTACGCCGCCCCGCTGGCCGTTGCGACCAGTGTGGCCGACGCAGTCGGACTGCGCCGTGGAGCCCCCTGTCAGAATCGAACTGACGACCTTTTCCTTACCATGGAAACGCTCTGCCGACTGAGCTAAGGAGGCAGGCCAACGTGTGTTGGACCGACTCGACAGCGTAGTCACCGGCGCCTTGCCCCAACAAGACGCCCCAACAAGACAAGGCTCAACAAGTCCGGCCAAGCCAGACGCCCACATGTCGAGCCACGTCGACAGGAGCGGACACTCCTAGTCCGACAGAGGGACCTCCGGGTGACAGAGGGACCTCCAGGTGATCGAGACAGGCACGAGGTGGCACCCAACCCCGGGCTCACCACGGCCCACCGAACGACGTTCGGTGATTGGTCAACGAATAACCGTGAAGGTTCTCAAGTTTCGAGTCCCGTCGCACCGATGCCATGGTGTGCGATTTGAACGACTTGTCATCGATTCCGGAGACCACACACTGGCGGTCGACATCCACCCCCGGCTGACCGTGCTCACAGGGCTGGGCCAGTTCGAGAGGGACGCGATCGCCACTGAGATCATCGGTGCGCTGTCCAGCTCGAGACCGGGTGTGCATCTCGAGCTCCAGGCTGACAGCGGCACGCGCTTCGCGGTGTTCCGTCCAGAGGGTGCCGCCGCGCGCGTGGTCGACATCGACAACCGAATGGACGTGACCGGCAGCTTCGCGGGAGACGACGGACGCATCGACCTTCTCGCCCGGGCGGGCCTCGACACCCACTCGGCGAGACGGCTCATGTACGTAGGTGCCCAACGACTGACCGAATCGGTCGAGGGTGACCAACTCGTGCTGCAACTCGCATCGCTCGACCAGGCCGAACTGTGGGCGACGGCCGACAAGCTGCAGACCGCCGGTCGCGAGCTCGAACGCGAAGCCGACGAGCTCGGCTCCAGCGCAGACGACGCCGACGCGATCGCCCGCATCGAAGAGAGCCACCAGCACTTCGAGGAAGCGGTCACCCAAGCTGAGAGCGTCCGCAAGGTCAACTTCCTCGTGGCGGGCATCGCAGCGCTGTTCTCCATCCCGGCATCGCAGATGATCGGCCTCGGCGGGATCCTCGCCCTCGCCGCGATCGCCGCAGCGGCTGTGGTGGTCTCGATGATCTACTGGCGCCGCGCCGAAGCGGCCGGACGCGCCGAGTCCGACGCACTCGAGGCCGCCGGCGCCCATTCATACCTTGGCTTCCACCTCCAACGGGTCAACGGCCTGCTCGGATCCGACGTCCAGAGACGACGCCTCCTCCAGGTGGCCGAGTCCCAGCGCGAGGCCCAGGCCCGTTGGGCCGCACTGGCCGGAAACGTCTCGGTCCAGTGGGCGTTGGAGCACCGCGGAGCGATCGTCGCTGCTTCGGCCACAGGCCGGGATCTCGCTCCGTTCGAGAGCGAGGCGGCAGGAGAGGAGCTCACCGCTGCCAAGCATGCACTCCAACAGCAGTTCGGCGCCGTACGCAACGTCGGTCCCGGTATGGAGAACTTCCCGCTGCTGCTCGACGAACCCTTCTCCGAGCTCGATCCGTCGATCGTTGCGCCGCTGCTGGAGACGATTCTCGAGCAGTCCGCTCACCAACAGGTCCTCCTGCTGAGCTCCTCCGAGGAGATCGCGGCTTGGGCACGCCTCGAGGCCATGACTGGGGCACTAGAGGTGGTCGAGCCCGCACCCGCCACCCTCTGAGGCCAGAGGAGGAAAACCCTGCGCGCCCCGCTCCCCGTCCCCGCGTAGCTTGGCAAGGGTGCACATCCGGCCCGCTGCCATCGAGGATGCTCCCGCGATCCTGGAGATCTACAACCACCAGGTCCTCACCTCGACTGCGACGTTCGACCTGGTCCCCCGGAGCCTTGCCGAACAACGCAGCTGGTTGACCGACCGCTCCGGGGCCCACGCGGTGGTGGTTGCGCTCGACGATGCAGGTGAAGTGGTGGGGTTTGGAGCCCTTTCGGCCTACCGCGAGCGCGCGGGATACGCCACTTCGGTCGAGGACAGCGTCTACGTCGCGGAATCCGCCAGGGGCCGAGGGGTCGGCAAGCTGCTGCTGGAGCACCTCGTGGAACTCGCGCGGAACCACGGCTTCCACGCGATCATGGCCAAGATCGTCGGTGGCCACGAGGTGTCGATCGGGTTGCACCGAACCTGTGGGTTCGAGGTCGTCGGCACCGAGCGCGAGATCGGCCGCAAGTTCGGCCGCTGGATGGATGTGGTACTCATGGAGCAGATCCTCCAGCGATAGAAGATCCACACGTCGGAGTTCTCGGGTGTGTCGGAGGCAACCTCGCGCGCCAAGAACTCAGAGACGTGACCGTCGAGACCTATCGAGGTGTTCTGTGCCACCCGGGGGTGGTACGGATAATCGGTACCTGCACTGAGACCCGGTCGTTCGTTAAGTCTCGTTCACATGCCGGCGGTGCCCACAGAGCCGGACTCGTCGCCGGGTTCGCGCGCTGCGTCCCAGTCGGCAATCCGCTGGGTGTCTTCGTAGTCCTCCCAGGACGTGACCCGCCCCCAGGTGATCGTGATGTATGCGACTATGCGGTTGTTGTACTCGTCCATAGCCTTACCGGCAGGTCCCGGGATACGGGTTCTGCCGCGCACAGCCACGCGGGTGCGGTGCGGCAGGCCGTTTACGAGGATGTCGTCAGCCACGAACTCCACGCCGTTTGCGATGAACCGTTCCACAAACCCCCTGAGTTCCTCGGAGCCTCGGTGAGTCGCGTGCGCACCGGCGCTGCGCACCACGGGCCGGTACATCGTGGAGTAGCTGTTGTCGCCGGGAAACACCAGCACAGCATCGGGATGGGCAAGGCGCAGGATGAACCTTGCGTCGCCGGCATTGAGTTTCCTGAGGCCGTGTCGCAACAACACCCGAACGGTCGCCTTGTACATCTGGGCCTCCGAACTACCTCAAGCCTCGACTAGAACGATCACTCTAGTAGAACGATCACTCTACAATCAACGATGTGAGCACCAGAGACCGCATCGTGACAGCCACCAACGAGTTGTTCCGCACCCGGGGATACCACGACACCTCGCTCTCCGCGATCACCGCGGCTGCGACCGCACCTACCGGATCGATCTACTACTTCTTCCCGGGCGGCAAGTCGTCCGTTGCTGCTGCAGCCCTTCGCGAGTCAGGCGCGGCCTACGAAGAGCTGTTCAAGCTGGTAGCGGAGGCCGCACCCGGACCTGCAGCAGCAGTACGGGCGTTCTTCGATGGCGCTGCA
>JBKEAI010000025.1:0-3136 GCA_047972145.1 Microthrixaceae bacterium | reverse complement strand
AGTCCGCATCGGCGGGTCCTCGGGGTTGTTGGTTGCGATGGTAGGTGATGCGTTGCCGGCGGGCTCGGGCGAGTCCGTCGCGGCGAGCGGCGCGGATGGTGGCGCCTTCGCCTCGGTGTTCTTGGTCGGGGGTGACGTAGCCGATGCCGGCGTGGAGCCGGACGGTGTTGTAGTGGGTTCGCTGGATGTCGAGCTCGGCGCGCAGCACGTCGATGTCTTCGATCAGCTCGAGGTGGGGTTGCTCGATCTTGAGGTGCCCGAAGAGCGACTCGATCCAGGCTTGGTCGGTGGGGGTGGCGGGCCGGCCGTAGTGGGTGGCGAGCCAGGCGAGGGCCATGAACTCCCGGGTGGACCCCGAGGTCATCTGGGGCCCGTTGAGTTCCTAATCGTTGTCAAGCGGTTGTGGGCGGGTCAGGCTGGGGTTGGGACGGGCGGTGTCTTGGAGCGCTTGTCGACTCCTTTGGTGACCCGCTCGTCCCGCCGCGTGGTCGCTTTGGTGTTGGAGATGGTTCGACGGGCTGCTCGGATCTCAGGTGGGATCTGGTAGCGCTCGGCGACGATGGCACGCCCTTCGGCTTCGGTGATCGCCCGGCCGTCAACGTCACGTAGTTGGTAGGGGGTGCCGTTGCGGAGACACGCGACGATCCGGGTGAGGAGCACGGTGGCGATGGTGCAGGTGGCTGAGTTGTGGTGCCGGCCGGTGTCGCACATGAGCCGCTGGTAACGCGCCGCGAGGGTCGGGTCGACCTTGCGGGCCCGGTCCGCTGCCTGGAACAACGCCGCTCGAAGACAGGCGTCGCCCCGTTTGGTGGGGCCGCCAGCGTGGTCGGTGAGCCCGGATGCGTTGCGGCGGGGCACGAGACCAGAGAACGAGCGGGCCGCAGCGAGGTTGGCGAAGCGGTGGGGGTCACCGAGTCGTCCGGTGATCTGCCCGGCGAGGATGTCGCCGACACCGGGCGCCGATCTGACGATGCCGTCGGGATCAGCCTCGGTGTAGAGGTCGGCAATGCGGCGGTCGAGCAGTGCGATCTGTTCGGAGACCTCGAGCGCGATCGTGGCTTCGGCGGCGATGTCGGCGGCGAGTGCTTCGAAGTCGAGCCCGTCGTTGCCCCACAGGGCGATGGTCGCCTCGGCTGCGTCGATCACCGCCTGGGCCCGTTCGGGTCCCCACGCTTTGCGGGTGTGGTGCTGGAACCAGCGGGCCAGGCGTGCCCGGCCAAGGCGTTTCACCTGGTGGGGGTTGGCGTAGTTCGCCAGGAACTTGAAGGTGGTCTGGGTCATGCGGGTGCCGAGCGCGTCGGTCCAGCCCGGCCCGAGAATCTCCAGCAGCGAGTCGAGCCGGTGCATCGCAGTGCTGCGACGATGCACCAACCCGGCACGGATCTTCACCGCCCGCTTCAGCGGGTCGCCCGGCCCGAGGGCCTCCGCGAGATGCAGTCCTTCGGGGTGCAGCACCGGGAGGCGAGCGAGGAGCTCGGCGTCGAGACGGTCGGTCTTGGTGTGCTTGGAGAAGTAGTCGCGCAGATCCGCCGACTGCTCCGACGGGACAATCACCACGACAGCACCCTGGCGCCGGAACCACGCGGCGAGCGGCACCCACGCGTTGCGGGTCGGTTCCATCACGACCATCACTTCATCGACGCCATCAGGCAGCCGGCTCCAGAGCTGCTCGAGGTCGGCGACGGTGGTGCGGAACCGGTGCCCGGACCACAACAGTCTCCCGGTCTCGTCCGCGCACGCAGCGTGGTGCGGTGAGCGACACGCGATGTCGACACCGATTCTGATCTTCATAGGGGTCTCCTTCGGATAGTGGACGTCGTTGCCGACGGCAGCCACGACGACGAAGGGCAGCACCAGACATTCGCTATCAGGGATCACCTCCGATCCGAGGACCGAGGGTGTCGCCAGGTTCCTAACAGGGCCAGTCCTCTCCGGCGGCGTGAGCCCTGCTCGTTGCCACGATCAACAGGCAAGAAGTCCCGAAGGCTTCGATCAGTACGTAGTGACAACGAGCAGGCGCCGGACCCGATCGACGCTACGCAGCCAGCTGAACCGACGCAGCCCGATCAAGACACCACTGACTATGAATGTCTGACATCACCAACAGCACGGGCACCTCGTTCGAGTCGGGGTCCCAGGCGATCCCGTCGGGGTTGCGTTCGTCGATCACCGCGTCGAGGCCCTCGGAGCGCAGCGCCCGGTTGAACACCGCTTGGACCTCGATGCTGGTCTCATCGGCCGAGGTGACGTCTGCGATCCACTTGCGGGTGATCACATCGGAGATGACGGTGGTCGCGGCCCCAGCAGCACCCCAGTGGGTCGTGTCGTAGATCCAGATCCGGTTCGGTTTCTCCTCGACCCAGTCCGGCCACGGACGCCGCTTCGATCGACCTTCCCGCTTCGGGGCACGAAACCGCAGGTCACGGCGCTCCAGAACGCGACGGACCGTGGACGGGTCAGCCCAGAACCGACCCAGCCACGATCCCCGGTGGGCCAGCTTGCGATGCGAGCGATCGACCTCGGCCCACTCACCGAACACCGCGACGATCTCGTCCTCCTCGGCCGGGGTCAGCCCATGCACGGGGTTCCCGCCCGGCGTCGCGTCATCGAGACCCGCGCCGGCAGCGACACGGTGGCGCCAGCGTTCCAGGCGCCGCTGGGACAGCTCCAGATACCGGCACGCATCCCGGGTCGACCAGCCGCCGTCCTCCGCGCCAGCCACCAGGTCGATCAACGCGGTCTTGGTGGCCGCATCCACCCGCCGTGGGACCCGGCCACTCAGCCCCAAGGCTCTTTTCCCTCCGCGAGCGTGAGACGAACCGCCATCTCCGCCAGAGCCGTGCGCAGCCGTTCGATCTCGGCCTGCGCCTCGTCCATCTCGACATCTCGCTGCTTCTCGCGTCGACCGGGCCGAGACTGCGCCAACGCATCGAGCGCCCCCGCCTTCGCGACCTCGCGCAGCTTCGCGACCGTGGCCCGATCCACCCGGGCACGATCCGCGGCCTCGGTCACCGTGAACACCGAGGCGAAGGCGCCACCATCCGCGCCGCTCGCCGCGACGGACTCGCCCGAGCCCGCCGGCAACGCATCACCTACCATCGCAACCAACAACCCCGAGGACCCGCCGATGCGGACT